>SWDS01000010.1:236307-338331 GCA_005116745.1 Nitrospira sp.
ATCGGCCTTTTGCGCGTCACCTCACCGCTGGAGCTGTTAAGTAAGTGCCATTCGGTACCGACCCGATTCGTCAAAAAATTCTTTTATAATGTTTTGAGTGAACACCTGATTCGTCGGCGAAACCAAGGGATCCCTTGTCTGGGCTGCCGGTATCATTCAAGTCGATACGGTAGTAGCCACGAACTTGCTCCATGGCCACCTCGAATGGAACGCCATTCGGATAAAGCGTCCCGGGCGCATGGGCTCCTCGTGTCAGCGTACGGATCGTATCTACTTCCGCGAGTTGCTTGTCTGAAAAGATGTAGATGTCGGCAATGGTGTGATCACCCAGTTTGTGGCCGGGTGTGGTCGAGGGAAGCAATTCACCGAGGGTGCCCTTCAGGCGTGCTTGCTTGAGGCGTTGCAAGAGAGCGACGATCTGGCTATCCGTCGCTTGTGAGGGAACGATTAAGCCCAGGGTGTTCATCTCCAAGATCGTCGTCTGGACCTTAAACATGACAGGCGCGGCTTCCGGATCCTCGATGACCGAGACAGTGGGACCTTCAGTCCCGGCGGCTTGTTTGTTCCTCGAACTGGGGACGATCAGGGCCACGAACAACCAGAGTCCCATGAGGATGCCGAATACCACGAGCAGCGGATGAGCGCCGGCACGCTTTCCCTCTTCGTAGGGTCCTTTGTCCTTCGTCATGGGGCGCGATCTCCGGCGTGAGAGGTGGTGTCCGGCTGTGGTTTTTGTAATCGTCGCTTGGCTTCATCCCACAGCTCGTCCATTTCGGCCAGCGTCATGTCCGTTAGCGCCGTGCCTTTCACCGCTGCTTGCGTTTCAACCAGATGAAATCGATCGATAAAGCGATTGGTCGACCGGCGAAGCGCCTCTTCCGGGTTGACCTTGACGAAGCGGGCGAGATTGACCAGAGAGAACAGAATATCTCCTAGTTCCGCTTCAATATCGGTTTGCCTGCCGGGCTGGTTTGGGCCTGACTCTGCCTGAGCCAGCGCCTCCTTCAACTCGCCGACTTCCTCCGCCACTTTTCCGAAGATTTGTTCGAGGCCTGTCGCATTCTGCGGCCAATCAAATCCGACCCGGGCGGCTCTGGCTTGTGTTTGATAGGCCCGGAGCAGGGCCGGCAAGGTTTTCGGCACGCCGTCCAGGGCGGAGCGTGCGCCACCGGCCGCCGTTCGCTCGGCACGTTTAATGTCTTCCCATTGACTGATGACCTGTTCGCTATTCGTGACGCCGGCAGTTTGATCGCTGGTCCCGAAGACATGGGGGTGCCTGCGAATGAGTTTCTCCGCGAGCGTCTCCAGCACCTCGTCAATCGTGAACGATTTGCTTTCAGCGGCGATCTGGCTGTGAAAAATAACTTGTAGGAGCACATCGCCTAGCTCCTCCCGCAGTTTGGCATCGTCGCGCTGGTCGATCGTCTCCAAAACCTCGTACGTTTCTTCAAGCAGGTAGGGCTTCAACGACTCGTGGGTCTGCTTCCGATCCCAAGGACAGCCGTTCGCGGCGCGGAGCGCCGCCATGATACCGACGAGGTTGGCAAATCGTTCTGACATGGCTCTACCGTCGGAAAAAAAACAGTCTCGATGCAATGGATTGGCTCGCCACTGTATACCGAGAACTGCCGTCGCTTCAATGGCGTCGGTGAGCGACGGGTAGAACTTGACGGTGGGTATGAATCGGCGGAAAATGTGCCCGGCTTGTTATTGCCCCTTATGAACAGCGCGTACGAAACGAGCCACGTGCCATACGTTCAGCCATTCGTTTGCCACGCACCTAATCGAAAGCGGCTCTGACATTCGAACCGTCCAGGAGTTGTTGAGGCATTGCGATGTCAAAACGACAATGATCTATACGCACGTCCTTCATCGCGGGCCAGCCGGGGTCCGTAGTCCGCTGGATGGGATGTAAGCCTCTTCAATGAGGGGATGTTATGCGGATCCGTATAACCTCCCGTGAGAAATGGCCCCGCAGTCGCAACTCATTGGACTGACAATGGTTATAGCGTATTGTTCAGGAACAATAGCAGTGTGTTACACGGACAGATATAGACAGATCCGGTTCTTATGCGGATGGGCCTAAACATAGTTGAGCCGACGCTTCGCGTCGACTCAATGGCCCCGCGGATGGACCTCCGCTGGCTGACCCGCGAAGCGCGGCCCAACCCGCAGATCAGCGGACACCCGCTGCGCAAAAGTCGTTTGTTCTGCGGCCGCCGCTGATCCGCGGGGGCCGCTGAGGTCAAAAGGTGCCTCCCTCTCACTACCAGGGCTACTGCTTCCGAATCGACGAGGCAAAGCGTCTCGCCAGCCTCGCGGGAGCGGAAATTGATATGCGTGCTGTTGTCGACGTCTGCGAACGTCTAGATGCACTGGGGGATACTTCGAAGTTGGACTTTGTTCTTTGGGAAGCACTGTCTGGTGCCGCGGTTATCCGCTACGGTCGGTGCTTTAAGCAGGGCGTTCGTCATTACCTTCCTACACGAGCCCTTTCGGCGGCACCGCACGAACTTCAAGAAACACATGCGTTCGTCATCGCGCTTCGAGACAAGCACGTTGCTCATTCGGTGAACCCATTTGAAGAAAATGAGGTCACGGTGCAGATAGGTGACCATTTCAACTCATCACAAGAAATCACCTCAGTGAACACCGCCCATGGTCGTGTTCTTGGTCTGTTGTTCGGAATGCCCGCCCAGTTGGGCGAGCTTGCGAAATGGTGGCTTGGTTGGCTGAATCGCGAAGGCAAGATTGAACGCGAAAAGTTGGTGTCCCTTGCTAGAACATTCACTCTTGAGGCATTGAAACGCCAACCCCAAGGAGTTCTCGGTGCCGATACAGGCCGCCATACAGTTACAAAGAGACGGAAGCGTCCATGACCTCTAACATGGCGCTCAACCTCGGTCCCTTCGGTCGCTGGACGCTGCGCGATAACGCCGCGCAGCGCCGGTTAGCTCTACGTTAGGCGAGCAAATATGCCGTACCGATCATCCGCTGGCTTGCTTCTGATTGTCAGCGCATTCGCATTCGTCTTGGGCCTATGGCGTCTTGCGAAATCGCGTCGGTGGCGTTTGTTTGCCGTGGTGACAACTGCGTTCTTTGGGTACGCAGCCCTCCTCTACGCCGTCTATCTGATCCCTGACACCCACCTCCGGCTGTGGACCGCGGCCGTGGTCCTAATTGGCTTTCCCGTGTGGATCATGGCTGGCCCCATCGTGTATGGCATGTCGTCGCCTACACCAGAACAATTGTTGGGCGAAGGGTCACCTCATTCTTCTGCTCGCAGCATTCGGCGTCGGGGAGGAATCGTCTTTTTCCTCGGCGCGGCTGCGTGGTGCTATGGCGCATTCGGTTCAAATCTACCGCGCCAGATCGAACTGGTCGTACTCGCAGTAGCGCTTTATGGGTTTCTTCTCGGTGGCTATTGGCTACTCAATGGGCGGAAGCTCGCCTAACCACACAATCGAGAGGGACGCCCCGCAAGAGGAACGCCACTCATTGTGAACGTTGAGGCTGTAGACCCTCCCCCCAGGCCCCTCTCTCCCATAGAGATAATTTGACGCACTGCGAACAAAGCATGGGGGCAAGTCTTGTAATTACGCATCCAGCCTAACTGGACGCTCAACCGGAGCGCGGTCTTATTTTTCAGCTTTCCATGCCGCGCCCGGTAGCTTTACGTCAGCCGGACAGACAAACGCAGCAGAGAGCCACGATGAAGTGTTTCGTGATCATGCCCTTCGCCCCGGAGTCTGGAAACGTCTATGCCATGATTCGCTGAAGCCACCTATGGGTCCGGATCTTCCATGATGCATCCCTGTAGCCAGCGGCTGCAGGTGTCCGATGCATACATCAAGAATATGGCCTCAATTCCGGGCTACAGAATTGAATTGAATCGTCTCCGTGGCAAGTCTACAATTACCGCATGATTGATTGGTCTTCTTGCCCAGCCGTTGAGCGTGACCCCGAGCGTGTGAGTGGCGCGTGGGTGTTTCGCGGCACACGTGTTCCTGTGACTGCCCTCTTCCAGAATCTCGAAGATGGGGCACAGGTCTCAGACTTCATTGTCTGGTTTCCGGGTGTCACGCTCGAGCAAGTCCGCGCGGTGCTTGAGCATGCTGCCCGCTCTCTAGAAGCAGCTTAGGTGCGCGTTCTGTTTGACCAGGGTACTCCGGTCCCTCTTCGCAAGTACCTTGCAGCTCATCAGGTCACTACCACTTTTGAACTTGGTTGGAACTATCTGAAGAACGGTGAACTGCTGCAAAAATCGGAAGAGAGCGGCTTTTCCGTTCTGGTCACGACCGACCAGAATCTCCGATATCAGCAGAACCTCTTGAGTCGCAAGATGGCAATTGTTGTGCTGACGACAACCAGTTGGCCACGCATCGAACGCGAGGTTGAGAGGGTGACAAGGGCGGTTGATTCTGCCGAACCAAGCAGTTACGTTGAGATCCTTATTCCGTGACCGCTACTACTCCGTTAGTCATGCGCAGCTGTCAGGAACTCCACTCTTGTATCCCACTTCTTCCTTTCTTCTGATGGCGAACACCGGTCACAGGGGACGGCCCGCTGCACAACTCGCTGCTGAACCGGACCGTTAGGCGTCATTGATAGTACGGCTCATGCTTCACCCCAATCAATTTAACGTCAACGATGCTTGGATTGCTTTTCGGCTCAATGATGCGCCTATTGTCATCGAGCGAGATGGCGACTTTGATTGCATCGCCTTGATGGACGCGGCGAGTTGCTACATTCTCGGTATGGAAATGTATTCTGCCCGCGCCACGGGTCCGTCCGCACCAGAGTTGCGCCACTTGCTGCGGCAGGGGCAGGGACGCGAAGGCAAGTTGCCGCAAAGGCTCTTCGTTGCAGAAGGATACGTTGCAGGCGCGATGTATGAGGAAGCAGCTCGCCTGAACATCGAGGTTGTCGTTGTTCCGGAGGATGACCTGCTCGTGTTCATTGGCGAAGCACGTGACGGGTTCAAGGAACGGTTTGGGAGAACCCAGTGACGCCTATGTTGCGCCATTGTCAGCAACGATGAACCAGCGTACGTGGTCCACAAAGGATTTCGAGTCAATATCCTGGCAGGACTGCCATGTTCCGAATACAAGTGCCAGGCAGAGCGAACGCAGTGCTGGCTAACTGGGCGGATTCAACCGGTCGACGCAACACCTTTGATTGAGGAGGTGTTTATGGGCCGACCTGCGGGATGGATGCAAAAGTTGACGGGGCGAGGCGCGATGCGCTCACCGGGTGCCCCGTCGGCTCGCGCACGGACGGCTGGCGCCTTGCGACCGAATAGGCCCTATGGTAGGGTACTGGGAATATTTGGGTGAGGGGAAAAATGGCAGAGGAAGAGCAAGGGTTTGTTGTTCGTGATCGGCGAGCCAGCGGAGGAGCCGAGGCCGCTCCGGTCGCAGCGTCGCCTTCAAAACCGTCGATCTCCGCGACTTCGGCGGCGGAACCAGCGCAAGTGCCTCCGGTCACCTTCTCGTCGTTTGTGATCTCATTGGGCTCGTCGTCGCTCATGCTCATGGGCGAGCAACTGGACCCGAATCAGGCATCGATACCTGTCAACCTGCCTCAAGCCAAGGAAATCATCGATCTGTTGTCTGTCTTGGAAGACAAGACGAAAGGCAATCTGACCTCTGACGAGCAGACGGTCCTGCGTGACATGCTGTATGCACTACGCATGAAGTATGTCACGCTGGCATCACCGAAGTAGTATCCCATCTTTCGGTCCTACTACGCCGCCGGGTCTCTGGACGCTGCGAGTTGTGCGGCAAACTTTGAGACTGTCTTGTAAGTCGGCTATAGTGAGACAGGCTTCTGTTTCCATGCACTAATAGTCTCTAGAGGGGCGAGTGAATGCCAGAGCTCAACCATCCCACGGGTGCATTTAGATCAGCCTCTGGAGGACTTCCGGAGGTTCTGCCCGTGGTGATGGGCGGTCACGTCCGTACAGCGTTGGCCGACCAACCGAAGAAGCTGGAGCGAAAACCACCTCATCTTCGCCCTGTCTGGATCGTGCTGATTCTCTTGATCCCCTGCGTGGCCCTCACGCTGTATTACTCACAAGTTGTTGCGCCGGGCTCCGAAGAGAACGGCTCTTTCCTGCCGACGACGAGCTACGCACTGGTTCTCCTGCTGGTCAATCTGGACCTGATCGGCTTTGTTGTGTTGGTCCTGTTGTTGTCGAGGAATCTGATCAAGGCCTATTTCGAACGCCGGCACCGTCTCGTTGGGTCAGGATTTCGCACCAAGCTCATCGCGGCCTTTATCGGCTTTTCGCTGATCCCGACGCTGCTCCTGGCAATCGTCGCGAGTGGGCTGGTTAACAAGGCGGTCGATGTCTGGTTCAGCGAGCATATCGAAAAAGTGATGAAAGATTCGTACGAGGTGGCTCGCATGCAGCATGCGGGGCATGTCGCGCTCGCAGTGAACAGCGCACGGGCGATTTCTCAAGAATTGTTTCGCGAAGACCTGTTGACGCCCGTCCAGCGGGATCTCTTGATTGCCGCGATGGCTCGGAAACGCATGGAATACGGCGTGGCCGGGATCGAAGTGTTTTCCAACAAGATGGAGACCCTCACTAAGGCCCTTGATAGCGACATTCCCTCCGGGGTGTTGGATCTGCCGATCAGTCAGCTGGTCTTACAAGTCATTAACGGCAAGCAGGAGTTTACCTCTGTCCAGGAAGCCCAGACGGGACGGTTAGTGCGCGCCGCCATCCCGGTGGCCTCCGGAAGCCGGCGAGGCGAGATTGAGGGGGTCGTGGTCGTGGAAACCTACGTCCCTGAATCCCTGTTGACCAAGATGGAGGGGATTGGCCGTCAATACACGGCATACAAGCAGATCAAGGCGATGAAAAACCCGATTAAGGCCGGGGCCTACCTGTTTGTGGCCGTCGTGGCGGTATTGATTCTCTTCAGTGCGACGTGGTTCGGGTTTTATGTGGCGCGCGGTATCACCGTTCCGATTCAACGATTGGCGGAAGCGACCGAAGCCGTCGCCCAAGGCGACCTGTCGGTACAGGTCGATGCTAGGGCAACTGATGAAATCGGGACGCTGATCGAGTCGTTCAATAGGATGACGCAGGATCTGCAGGGCAGCAAGTCGAAGCTTGAGGAAGCCAACCTGACTCTGCGGAATACCAATGTCGAGTTGGATCGCCGCCGTGCCTATATCGAAACGGTCGTCGATACGATCGCCGCCGGCCTGCTCTCGATCGATCGGAGCGGAATGATCACGACGTTCAACCCATCGGCTGAACGTATTCTTGGGTTGGCTGCCGACCGGTTCAAAGGACGGCTGGCCAATGAGGCGTTCAAGGAGTTCGGCCTCGACTCGTTCCAGACTGCCTATGACCGTATGCTGGCCGATGAGCGAGACGATTTGGATTTGGAAGGGCAGTTGGATATCCAAGGGAAGCTGATCACGATTGGGTTGAAAGGTTCCCGCATGCGGGATGAGGCGAACAAGGATTTGGGGTTTGTGTTGGTCTTTGAAGATCTGACGGAATTGATCAAGGCGCAGAAAGTGGCCGCGTGGCAGGAAGTCGCGAAACGCGTCGCCCATGAAATCAAGAATCCACTGACTCCGATTCAACTATCGGCGCAGCGATTACGTAAGAAGTTCTTCGAGAAGTCCCCGGACCTGGATCGCGTGTTCGACGACGCCACGAATGTCATCATCAACGAAGTCGGGAGTCTGAAACAGATGCTGGACGAATTTTCAAAATTCGCCCGTCTGCCTGTTCCGCAAATGACGCGGCAATCCCTGCACGACGTGGTACGGGAAGTGATCACGCTCTATCGCGAGGCGCAGAAGGATATTGAGCTGATTGTGGAACTGGATGAGGATCTGCCGGCCATCAATTTCGATCGGGAACAACTGAGACGTGTGTTCGTCAATCTTTTCGACAACGCGGTTCAAGCCATGAATCAAAAAGGGCGACTGTGGGTCGGGACGAAGTATGATACGAAACGCCGTCGCGCGGTCGTCGCTGTCGCGGATGAGGGGCCAGGGATCACGCCGGAGGATCAGGAACGGTTGTTTGTACCGTATTTTACCCGTAAGAAGACCGGAACCGGGTTGGGGTTGGCGATCGTCCGCCGGATTATTACGGACCATGATGGACAGATCCAAGTTGGGAACCATCACCCGAAGGGCGCCGTATTTACATTCGATTTGCCGGTGTAGAGTAGACCGGTGAGACGTACACGGTAAGGAGAGGGGGAGTATGTCGGCATCGATTCTAGTGGTGGACGACGAAGAGGCAATTCGCACGTCCCTGCGAAGCATCCTCGAAGATGAAGGGTATGAGGTGTCAGTAGCCGCCAATGGGGTCGAGGCGTTGAAAATCTATGGGACTGATCCACCGGATCTCATGATTCTGGACATCTGGATGCCGGTAATGGACGGACTGGAGACGTTACGTCGTGTCAAAGAATTTGTGCCTGCGACTCAGATCATGATGATGTCCGGGCATGGGTCCATCGAAACGGCCGTGAAAGCCATCAAGCTGGGTGCGTACGACTACATCGAGAAGCCGTTGTCGCTAGAGAATGTCACGTTCCGTGTGAAGCAAGCGTTGGAGCAGTTCCGATTGGCGCAAGAGAACCGGTCATTGCGGACCAAGGTTCAGCAAAAGTTCGAATTGGTCGGACAGTCTCCGGCCATGCTGCGGCTACGGACGCTCATTGAAACGGCAGGCCCCACGAACAGTCGCGTATTGATCGGGGGCGAGAACGGAACAGGCAAGGAGTTGGTTGCTCGAGCCATTCATCTGCACAGCACCCGATCGGATCATTCGTTCGTGGCCGTCAATTGTGCCGCCATCCCTGAGACATTAATTGAGAGCGAATTGTTCGGTCACGAAAAGGGTTCTTTCACCGGAGCCACATCCATGAAGCGCGGTCAGTTCGAGCAGGCCGATGGGGGCACGCTGTTTCTGGATGAAATCGGCGACATGAGCCTCAGTACGCAGGCAAAAGTGTTGCGGGCGTTACAGGAACAACAGTTCACGCGAGTCGGCGGGACCAAATTGATGAAGGTCGATGTGCGGGTGCTGGCGGCTTCGAACAAGGACTTGGAAAAAGAAATCGGCAAGGGACATTTTCGAGAGGATCTGTACTACCGTCTCAACGTGGTCCCGATCGTTGTGCCTCCACTGCGGGAGCGGCGAGAAGATATTCCGGCTCTTGTGCGGCATTTCATGAAGACGCATGTTGAAGAGCAAGGATTGCGAATGAAGGATGTCTCGCCGGAGGCGATGGCCGTATTTCAGCAATACGAATGGCCCGGGAACATCCGGGAATTGAGGAATTTGATCGAGCGGCTCATGATCATGGTGCCGGGATTTGTGATTGAAGCCTCGCAGGCCACCGTGTCGCTACAGGGACGAACCGTCGGGGTGGTGCCGGTGGGCAATCACACGGCCAATCCACTTCTCAGTAAATCTTATGACTCCCTACGAGACGCTCGGAATGCGTTCGAGAAGGAATACATCAGCCGTAAACTTCGGGAACACCATTGGAATATTTCACGGACCGCGGACGATCTCAAGATCGAACGAAGTCATCTGCACCGGAAGATTAAATTGCTCGATGTGGAGATGCGTCCGGAAAGCTAAGGATCGCAGCGGCAGGATCAGCGCGCGGCGCACGCGGAGCAGACGAGATCCTGAAACTTCGTCTGGGGGTGGCTCTGTACATATTCGTCGAGAGCGGTGTCAGACATATGCGCGGGATGAGATTTCTTGCATGATGGGCAGACAGGGATCAATTGCTGTAATGTCGCCATGTCGCGCAGGGTACGATCGAGCTCGCTGATGACTTTTGTCAGTTCCTGTTCCCAGTGATTTCGTTCCTCTGTTTCCTGTTTGAGTTTGAGCGTAGCTTTGACTCTCGCCAGGAGTTCCACCCGTTCCACTGGTTTTCTGATATAGTCTGTCGCCCCGGCGTCGAAGGCGGCTTGTAAGAAGTCCCTTTGGTCCCGCGCCGTCACGATGATAATCGGAATCCCCACAAATGCGTCGATGGCTTTGATGCGACGGCAAGCCTCCACTCCGTCCATGTCTGGCATCTTGATATCCATCAAAATAAGATCCGTCTTGACGCCGTTTGCGCCTTCATGATCGTAGTCCAAATGCATGAAGACATCACGAGCGGAGGAGACCGTGATCAAATCCCGATACCCCGCGGTCTTCAAGATGTGATGGAGTAACAGACGTTCATCGGGAGAGTCGTCAACGATTAAAATAGCCACCAACCCCTCCTTGGTCGGATTGTTCGCCGGAAGAGTGCAGACATGTGACAAGCCTAGTATAGGGCGTATTCCAAGAGCGGCAAGAAAAAAACAGAAGGCGGGGTAGATGGAGTCGTGTCGGGTGGCTTCAGACAGCCGCGTTGACCTCTGTTGGACCCTCCGCTAAGATGCGCCACGAACATATGTAAGGCTGAGTTTCAGCCTCATCACAACCGTAGCTTTTCGGGATATCTATTCATGACGACCTATCGTGATGCTGGTGTGGATATCGATGCAGGCGATGAGTTTGTCGATCGCATCAAGCCGTTTGTTCGATCGACGTTTCGCCCTGAAGTTCTGACCGACCTCGGGGGCTTTGGCGGCCTCTTTGGTTTTCAATCCGGGAAATATAAGGAGCCGGTGCTCGTATCCGGAACCGATGGGGTCGGGACTAAACTGAAGATCGCGTTCATGATGGACAAACACGATACCGTCGGAATTGATTTGGTGGCGATGTGTGTCAATGACATCGCAGTGAGTGGGGCGGAGCCGCTGTTTTTTCTCGACTATTTCGCCACCGGGAAGTTATCTGTTTCAAAGGCTCAGGAAGTGGTAGCCGGTATCGCCGACGGCTGTCGTCAAGCCGGATGTGCGCTGATCGGAGGTGAAACCGCAGAAATGCCTTCATTCTATCCTGATGGGGAGTACGATCTGGCCGGTTTTGCCGTCGGCGCCGTCGATCGCCCAAAGATGATCGATGGTCGGCACATTGTGCCCGGGGATGCCGTCATCGGATTGGCTTCATCCGGACTTCATAGCAACGGCTACTCACTGGCCCGGCGGGTGCTGTTTGAGCAAGCCAAGTTGACGGTTGCCAGTCGTCTCTCAGAGCTTGAGGGGACTATCGGCGAGGTGCTTCTGACACCCACCAGAATTTATGCGAAGCAGATTTTGGCGCTCGTCGAACAATTTCCGATTAAAGGCATCGCCCATATTACCGGAGGGGGCATTACGGAGAATTTGCCACGCGTGTTGCCGAAGGGCGTGCGGGCGAAGATCGCTAGGACGGCCTGGTCGGCACTGCCGATCTTTGGAGTGATGAGCCGGTTGGGACAGGTCGATCGTGAGGAGATGTATCGGGTGTTCAACATGGGTATTGGATTGATTCTCGTGGTCCCACCTGATTTCGTGTCCGGAGTGCTAGCTTGCGCCGAGGCTCTGGGAGACCGAGGCTGGCAGATTGGCGAAATCGTTTCCTCCACCGGAGAGGAGCCGGAGGTCGAGTATGTCGATTAGCCGAACGACTCCGTTGCGGGTGGCAGTGCTGGCATCCGGACGAGGCTCGAACTTGCAAGCGATCATCAATGCGATCGAAGCAGGGCAGGTGCAGGCGAAGCTCGTTGCTGTCATCAGTAACAAAAAGGATGCAGTTGCATTGGAGCGGGCACGGAAGCACGAGATCAATGATCTGTTCGTCGATCCGAAGCCATTTGCCGGACGGCCGGACAGCCGTGAAGCCTACGACCGATCATTGCTGGAAGTACTTCAGCAACATAATGTCGAACTTGTCTTACTCGCAGGGTACATGAAAATCGTCACGGCAGTGCTGGTCAATGCCTATGCCAACCGCATGATGAATATCCATCCCTCTCTGCTGCCGTCATTTCAGGGACTGGACGTGCAGAAGAAGGCCATCGATTGGGGTTGCAAATTAGCGGGCTGTACGGTGCATTTCGTGACAGAAGGTGTGGATGAAGGCCCAATCATTATCCAAGCAGCTGTGCCCATCTTGGACGACGATACGCCAGAAACCCTCGCCGCCAGAATCCTCGTCCAAGAACACAAAATCTATCCCCGTGCCGTGCAGTTCTTTGCTGAAGGCCGACTACGGGTCGATGGGCGACGAGTCCTTATCGACGCCGCCAAGCCGGACGGAGAGGCGATCATCAGTCCCACATAACGGGTCTCACATTACCGGTATCCTTCATGGCGTAGGTAACTTATGAGTGCCTGCACTGTGAGTGGCGCATTACCTTCGGATCTGTTGTTCACCAGCACATAGGCCTGGCGATTCTCTCCCACAGCCTGCCTGATGAGGGTTACGGCTTCTTTGCGCATCTGAGGCAACACTTCCACGATCTTGTTGTAGGGTGCCGCTCGTTTCTTGGCTGCTTCGTAGCTCATGTTGAGTGGCGTGAGTAGGCGGATCACGGTGAACGGCGCGGTGAAACGTTCTTCCATGTTTTTGTGCTGTTGCAGCAACGGCGGCATGTAGGACCAGTGGTTGTAGGCGTGTGCCACACCATGGCTCTCTAAAACCTTCCGATAGTTCTCCTCAAGCAAACCTGCATTACGGATCTCGACCGCATACCGGAAATCATTCGGTAGCTGGCCGAGGAACTGATCGAGCCGTGAGCAGAACTCCTCGCTGGTCAGGCCGTGCCTCTGAAACTCAAAAATGAATGGCCCCATGTGCGGCTCGAATTTGGTTTCACGGTATGGCGCCAGAACCAGATCATTGAACAGCCTTGCGTCGAGAAAGCGAGGATTCGGTTGTCCGGCCTTGGGACCGTAGCGAACGTGATTCGCAAAACGTGGAATGGTAATTTCTTCCCAGACCTTGAAACACATCTCGAAGTCTTCTGGAATCTGCGTGAGATAGTGATTAAGCTGGTTTGTGGTGGGAGGGTGGTAGAAGGTGGAATCGCTGCCGACTGTCAGAAAGAGCGGTTCGCCGGTATGGAGATACTGACAATATTCACCTAAACATTCACGTGCAAAGGTGGTTTTCGTGTACGGCCGCTGATAAATCTGTCCTTGCCAGCCTTCATAGGCCCACGTTGAAGTGCCGAAGCGAATCAGAGGAGAGAGGGACATGGGGCCTGTATTGTTCAGCGAACTAGTGGGAGCAGGAGTAGAGTCAGTCAAGGTGTGTTGTAAGGAGAATGACTACAACCGGCAGTTTTAGTGAAGATTTGGTGGAGGGCAGGGGAGTTGAACCCCCGACCCCTACGTTGCGAACGTAGTGCTCTCCCAACTGAGCTAGCCCCCCACCCATGGGATATCGTGACCGCGACCTCAGGATCTCGCATGGTTTGCTGCACATGCAGTATGCAGTGTTATTGCTGCGTTCGAAGAACGGTTATGAATGTAGGGTCGCGTTTCCCCTGGGTCATTATACACAACCTGTTACAGAGTCTCCACCAGTACTTGATCACACAGGAACGGAAGATATCATCATCCTAATAGGGCATTCCAAAATTCTCGACTTCATGTCTCCTCAGGGATGGCATTGCCTGTGGTTGCATGATGGCCTATGACGATCGTGATGCTTCTTGCAAAATTGCAGACTGGTAGCTCTCGAAGCAAGGCAGGCTAGGGCACTGTCATGGCATTGAACTTCCTCCGCCAGAGGTAGTAGCTGGCATTGAGGAACTGATGCTGTCGATACAGATCTTTGACCGTGACCCAGGCCGCTGCCTCCGGTAAGAACGCAATAATCAGAACCTTTGAAAATCGCTTCTTGAACGACCGCCAATCTCCTTCCGGCTGAGAGATTGAATTCCAAATCGTTCCGCTACTCAGTACGGGGGTGATCTCTGGTGTGTAGGATAAGCAGTACAGATTTTCTACGAGCATACTTCATACTCTCATCTATCTTTCGGTCCACCACATTTTGAGTTCTTCAACGATTTCAAACTCTTTGGCCAAGCCGATGATCAGCTTTATTGGCAATGCTGGAGAGTGGCATCGCTTATGCTCGGAATCCCCATATAGTTGGGTATCACTATAAATATCTCGTATGTAATGTAGGGAGAGTATGTCGTCTCAATTTTACTATAAACTCCGAATCCTTATTCACAAGAAACGGTGGTTGCTTCGCGGTACGCAAATAGTCCGTGGATGGTGGATGGTAGGTCCATTCAGGAGGTACGTGGTCCGCTACTACCAACGGCGCAATTATGTCCAACCCATTCGGATTGAGAGGCAGGACATATTTCAAAAATTTGATGTTGATCCTGTGGTTCATTCGCTGAATGAACGAGGGTATGCAAATGGATGGGAGATTCCAGAAGAGTATGTGTCGCGGATCGTCCAGTATACGAAGGACACGAAGTTCCTGAAGTACTGGAATCCGCATCGAGAGTGTGAGGCTATAGATCAGATTGCCAGGAACGAGAAGCTGGTGGAGATTGCCCGGCAGTACTTAGGTGCTGAACCAATTTTGTGGTTGAGTCAATTAAAGTGGTCGTTTGGTGATCAGGCGTCCAAAGAAGAACGGCAAGGTTTGCTGTCGAGTAATAACGAGCCTGAACAACATGATGGGGATGCATTTCACTATGACACGTTGGATTTTAAGTCCTTAACCATTTTTATTTATCTCACCGATGTAGACGCTTCTTGTGGTCCGCATGTTCTCATCGAGAATACTCATAACGCTAAGAGTTTTAGAGACATTTGTCAGATTATTCTGAGTGATACGGCTGCTCGGCAGAGGTTTGGCGATCGCATTAAGGTGATTCTGGGAAAGAAGGGGACCATGTTATTCGAGGAGACCAGCACTTTCCATAAGGCTAGTCGATGTCAGACCAAGAGGTTGATGCTTTCAATCGACTATGTGTTGCAGCGATCACCACCTCCTGAACATCCGGTTCTAGCTTGAGGATGAGGAACCTTTCGAATGACTATGATGTGGGAACTGCTGTCCGAAGCCGATGAAAATTGAGGGTCGGATGAACAAGGTCGCGTGCTCTATCCTCTAGCGGTAGACAACCGTCACGCGTTTGAGGAAGTCTTCCAGCTGTACAATATGTTGTTCGATTGTTGAGTGGTCCTCGAGTTGTGCTGCGCGCTCCATCGCCGCTCCGATTTCAGTAATTCGATCAAACCCAAATCCGCCTCCATCGCCTTTCATGCGATGGCCCAGATTTTGAACAGTCCTGAGGTCTTGCTTGCTCAGTGCGCTTCGAAGTGTCTGGACATCCTTTTTCCGGTTATCTAGGAAGATCGGAACAATAGTTTCAAGGTCTCGACTAATCTCTACAGTGAGTTGGTCTGTTGGTTCGGGTTGTGAGGTGTACATCGTTAGACGACGTGCTCCTTGTACGCTCGAAGCACTTCCAGTAATGTGGATTTCTTTACAGGCTTCGTGAGATGTGTGTTGCAGCCTGCTTCAAAGATGCGGGCCGCTTCTTCCTTGAGGGCCAGTGCAGTGAGCGCGATAATTGGTGTGGGTGGAAGATCATGATCCCGTTCCCACGAGCGGATTGCCCTTGTCGCGGTATAGCCGTCCATGACGGGCATTTGCACATCCATCAGGATGACGTCGTAGTGAACGGACTTGAATTTGTCCAACGCGATGGCGCCATGTTCTGCTACGTCAAGGAAGTAGTCGGTCGGCGTCAGATATGCTCGTACGAGCAATTGATTGTCAGGGGAATCTTCCACTAACAATATCCGTAAGGGCCGTGTCGAAGCCGTCGACGGTGGCGTTGTGACTACCACACTCGTTGGTGGTGTTTCTTTTGTCCGGCCGATGGCGATTTCGATAGTTTGTGCAAGATCGGACCGTCGGATGGGTTTAATCAGATACCCGCCGAGACCAAGGTCATACGTCCGTGCGATATCGTCCGCCCAATGATGGGAAGTCAGCATAATGACGGTCGGGCAACTCCCCTTGGGCAGGGACTTCAGCTGTTCCACAACATGAAAGCCGCTCATCTCAGGCATGCGGCAGTCGAGGAGCAAGAGCTTGTACGCCTGTCCTTGTTCGGATGCGTGGCGGAGTTCGTCCAACGTGGTCATCCCATCGCTCGCTTCCGTCACCTGAGCCCCCCAGGCACTCAGTAGTTCACGGAGGATGAGGCGGTTGATGGGATGATCGTCCACGACCAGAACTCTGATTCCCTTGAGGTTGATCGGTGTTGCAGATTGCTGATGGCGCGGTTCTGTTTGAGCCTGAAGCAGGAGGGAGCAGTGGAAGGTGCTCCCCGTTCCCACAATACTTTCAGCCCAGATCCGTCCGTTCATATGTTCGGCAAGGCATTTGGTGATCGCGAGGCCGAGTCCGGTCCCTCCATACTGCCTGGTCGTTGACGCATGTGCCTGCGTAAAATTGTCGAAGATCGAGACGAGTTTGTCGGACGGGATCCCGATTCCGGTATCGGTTATAGAAAACCGAACAGCACCGGCGATATTCTTATCGGAGTCGTTGGTAACACGTATGATAACCGAACCTTTCTCTGTGAATTTGATGGCATTGCCGATGAGATTGATCAATATCTGCGTCAGCCGCGTTGGGTCACCGACTAACTGATACGGCACGTTCCGATCCACATGGCAGGCAAGCTCTAGTTCCTTCTCGTTGGCTCGCATCGCCAGTATATCGATGGCCTTATCGATGACTTCATTCAGGTCGAATGCGATAGATTCCAACTCCAGCCGGCCGGCTTCGACTTTCGAGAGGTCCAAAATATCATTGATCAGATTCAAGAGTGTGCCACCCGCACGTCGGAAGATCCGTAGATACTTTCGTTGGTCTGGTGTGAGCGGAGTATCCCAGAGGAGATCGGCCATGCCGACGATGGCATTCATGGGGGTTCGGATCTCATGACTCATGCTGGCTAAGAATTCACTCTTGGCGCGGTTGGCCACTTCGGCGGCTTCCTTGGCAACACGGAGCGCTTGTTCCACTTCACGCCGTTCAGCCGCTTCTAAGGCAAGGGATGTCATGGTTGCGAGTAGGCTGATGAGGTCTTCTTCATGCCGAGTCCATCGCCGAGATGTGCCGATGGACTCGGCACAGAGTGCTCCTACGAGCTTTCCGTTCTGCCTGATCGGCGCACTCAGCATGGCATTGATACGGAAGGAGGCCAGGTACCACGGTGCTAGGTTCTTGAAACGTGGATTTCTGGAAACATCGTGAACTGCGATGGTGCGCTGTGTGCGCGTCAGCGATCGAAGATGTGCAGGCCAGTCTGAGAGCCAAAACACGAAGGAAGGGTTGGAATGGTGTCGTCCGGATGTGCACACATTGATCAGTTCGATGGCCGCGCGCTCATGAGTCAGCAGCCAGAGGCTGGCGCGTTTGACGTGCAGCATGCTGCAGCAGGCCTCTGAAATAACGCAAAAGACACGGGAAATGTCGCTGCTGTTCAAGGCCTTACTTTGTGCTAGTTTTCGGAGTGTGCCTTGATACTGCTTGAGCCGTGTGGTCGCACTCTGCTCCAATAAAGGGAGTGTTCGTTCAGAGAGTTTCCGTTCAGGGGAAGTGGTTCGTCTGGTCTTAGTGCGGGAATGACGAACAGCTCTCATGGTTGCGAGACTCGCTCTTGATGTCGTACCCATGGATGGCGTGACATGGGGGTGTGAATGACCAGCGAATAGTTGGGGCGGTCTCTAGTCGTCGTGTGACTCTTGAACCAGCGACAGAATACTGGCTGATTTGGTCCGATTGCGTCCCTCTTGTTTCGCTTGATAGAGGGCCTGATCGGCGGCCCTGATGAGATCGGTAGGAGAAGAGTTTCTGTTCGGGACCATGCAGGCATACCCAACGCTGATCGTCACGAGCTCCCCATCTGTGTGTTTCATACCTAGGGATTCAACCCGGCGTCGAAGATTTTCCGCGACCTGTGCGGTGCCATCAATCCCTGTGCCTGGCAGGACCGTCACAAACTCATCTCCGCCATAGCGGGCAACCAAATCGCCTGGCCGATTCACGGAGCTCGAAATTGCCGCAGCGACCTGTCTGAGACATTCATCGCCGATTGTGTGGCCCTTGGTGTCATTATAATTTTTAAATCGGTCGATATCGAAGATAATGAGTGATACCGGAGTTGATTCGCGCGCCCCTCTCCTCCATTCCTGATCCAGAAAGTCATCGAACTGGCGTCGGTTGGTGATACCTGTCAATCCATCCAAGCAGGAGAGACGGAGCAACATCTGATTGGCTTCTTGGAGTTGGCGCATGACCTCGAGAAGTTCCTGCTCACGTGCGCGGCGGCGGTCGATTTCGTGGACAAGCCGGAGCACCGACCGTACTCTAGTCAGGAGCTCGACCTTATTGACCGGTTTGGCGACGAAATCCATGGCTCCGGCGGCAAACGCGAGTTGAAGATCGACCGGATCGGTCTTGACGGTGACCATGATAATCGGAGTGTCTCGGAACCGGTCGGCGGCTTTGATCTGGCGACAGGCTTCAATACCGTTCATCTGCGGCATCAAAATATCCATGAGGATCAGATCAACTTGCCCGCCGCTGTGCTTACCTCCGTCCAGGCCGAGATGCTGAAACGCGGCTGCGGCGGAATCCGCGGTCAGAATATTTTCATAGCCGGCAGCCGACAAAATGGCCTGCAACAGGAGTCGATCATCTGCGGAATCGTCGACGATGAGGATGCTCATAAGTTCACACAGTCTTGGGGCAAGAAGCTTTTAAACGGTACCAGCTACTCTTGATAAACGCTAGGATAAAGCTTTTTGAGGCAGGGTTGACAGAGTCCGTGGCTAAACTCCGCTTCGGAATGTTCGCCGATATATTCTTCGAGTTGTTGCCAGAATCCACCATCATTACGGATGTTCTTACAGGAGGCGCAAATCGGAATGAGCCCGCGAAGCACTTTGACTTCACGAAGGGCGCGTTGGAGTTCCTCATTGCTGCGGCTAAGCTCCGTTTCCCGTTTCTTGCGGCAATCCATCTCGTGCTTCAAGGTAAGCGCCGAGGAGACGCGGGCAAGCAACTCTACTCCGTTCACGGGTTTATTGATGTAATCCATGGCGCCGGCAGAGAACGCTTCCTTGAGGCTATTAAGGTCATTCTTCGCGGTCACCATGATGATTGGAATGTTTCGAAGATGCTCCTGCTGTTTGATATGTCGGCAAGCTTCCACGCCATCGATGTCGGGCATGAGAAGATCCATCAGAATCAAGTCGACCTTGACTGATGTTGGTGGGCCATCAAGGTTTAAGGCGGTAAACGCTGCCCGGGCCGAATCAACGGTGATAATCTCATCATGACCGGCCTTTGTCAGGATAGACCGCAGTAGGAGATGCTGGTCGGGAGAGTCATCGACTATGAGGATCGCCATACCACTTCTTAACGGCTAAGAGTAGACGAAACTAAAGCCACCCATGGAATAGGATTCAGTATAGCAAACGATGCTAGAGACGATCAGGAGAGCTTGCTTTTGACCAGGTCGCTGATTTGCTTGCCGTCGACGGATTGCTCGGCGAGGCGGGCCATCACAGCCTTCATGACGACTCCCATATCTTTCTGGGTGCGGGAGCCTGTCTCTGCAACGACCGCTACGACAATGGCCTCAAGCTCTTGAGGGGAGAGCGGTTTGGGGAGGTAGGCCTCGATAATTTCAATTTCCTTTCGTTCCTTAGCAGCCAGTTCCGTCCGTTGAGCTTTTTCAAATTGTTCGACGGATTCCCGGCGCTGTTTGACGAGAGTTGTCATCACGCGGCTCATTTCAGCATCATCAAGGTCCCGCTTCAACTCGACTTCTTTGTTCAGGACGGCGGCTTTAACCATTCGGATGACATCCATGCGAAGTTGATCGCGTGATTTCATCGCATGCTTGAGGTCTTCGGTCAGGCGATCGGACAGTGACATGGGAGGCCTCATGGATTAGTGATTGAAACGGTTTTCGAAGCATACCCTCTTGGTTTCAATGAGTCAACGAGAGGAGTACGGAATGGTATTCAGATAAAGGGATGGTATGATACCGGTACGGATTGTATAGGTATCATCACGAAGGGGAGGGTGTGTATGTCGGAGAAAACGATATGGATGACGGGGTTCAAGAAGGAGTTGAGCGCTGCTGGCGTAGGGGTCGTGCTGTTGGCGATGGGAGGTTGTGCCAGCGATGCACCAAAGCCTGCCCAGACGGTGACGCAGGACCAGGTTCGAAGCAATGCTGACAAAGCGTTTGAAAAACTGAAGCAAGAGGAAAAGAATCGTGCGATCGACTCTGGAGTAGGTCCTTACTAATTAAGGTTGATCGCCCGGCGTGAGAGTCGTCGCAGGGGTTTCAATAGCGGCAGTTCCCAGAGTAAGTGCTGGTGGGCACGCTGCTCCACATGGCGAGGCTCATGAAACGTGCGGAGAAGTGTCATCGAGACAATCAAGCGCAATAGACCGGAGAGAAAGAAGATAAACGGGAGATTGGAGACGGGCTCCAGCATCAAGTTCCAAGCCTGCAGCCTATCCGGTAGCGTGTTGATCAGTATGCTTCCGATCACGGTTCCTATTGCCCATCCAATACCATTCACAATGCTTGAAATAGCAACCGCTTTCCCGCGATCCGTAGGCTGGACCACGTCGAAGACGTAGTTATTCAATCCAAGTCCAAGTCCTGCCCAGACCACGCCTCCAAAGAAATTGACGATGACAAGAAACGGCCATGCGGTCCCGAACAGATACAACATCGGCAGGAATGCTACAAGTAGCCCAGTGAAGGTGAGCAATGCCTTATTCCCAAAGCGATCGCCGAACTGCCCCCAGGCTGGCAGGGTCAGAAATTGGCCGATGATGCCGGCGGCCAGCCAGGTTCCATATTGCCAATGTGCGAGATGCAGGTCCTGAAGCAGGTAGATGACGAAGAATGGACCAGCAACCAACACAGCCGAGTGCATGAGACCTGAAAAGAGCAGGAAGTGGCGGAAATTTTTAGACGTGCCGGTGCGGAGAAAGACCAGAAATCCAGTTGGATTGCCACTCGGCTCATGCGATGGTAAACCGCGTACCTTCAGTAGTAAGAGAGCTGACGTGCTCCGGCAGAGCCCAGCCGTGAGGAACATCACGGCAAAGCCGATCCAAAGGAGTTGCTGTTGCTCGAAGAAACTCAATAGCGCTCCAGCCAGGCAGAGTGCGAGAAAACTGGTCATTGCAATGGTGCGTGATCGTCTGGCGAAGTACGTGCCTCGTTCGTTAGGCTCAAGCAAGTCGGTGATGAGACTATTCCATGCAGGAGAAGTGAAATGAGTAAAGGTGAAATACACGGCGACGGCTGCGATGAGCAGCCACGGTCCTTGATCAGGCCAGAGCAAGGGCAGTACGAGAATGGGGATCCAGGCGAGGGATTGTCCGATGATGCCCCAGAAGACTTGAGAGGCCAGGCTGGGGAACCAGTGGGCGACTTTGACAGAAACCAACTGCGCCCATGTGCCTAAGAGCTGGGGAATAGCCGAGAGAATACTCAATTGGAATGGTGTCGCGTGCAAGAGTAAGGCAAAGGCCGAGAGATACTGCTCGCCTCCGCCTTGGGCAATAGCCTGGAACAGTCCATCACGAATGCCAAAACGACGACCGGATTCGTGTGGCATGATGGGAGCGGGATCGTTGTCAGGAGTATGTCTAGTTGAATGTGGTGATGCTGGTTGGGCGGTCATAATAGGAAAGCCAAGAGCACTCTAGCATAGAACCAGCCTGGCACAAGGATTCATCGGATGATGGCTGGCAATCATTGATCCCCATGGCGTGCTTCAGTACGATAAATTCTATGGCGCAGGATGCTCCGGCAACAAGATGGTCAAGAGGTTGGTTGGCCGTTGGCGTGGTGTGCGTCGCCTTGCTCCATGAGCAGGTAGGGATTGCCAAGGACCTCCTGCCTCCCAAAGCGCAAGAGTCCACGGAGATTGGATCGACCCAAAGCCCCTCCTTCGACTATCAGGAAAAAGACATTCCGCAGTCGCTTTTTACTTGGATCAAGATGGCGAAAGGGTTCGAGGTAGAATGGGATACGTTTGGACGTAAAGGGTGGTATACCCAGGATCCGCGGCTGAAACCGATCGGACTGAGTTCTATATTCACGCCGGAGATTCCAGCAATCTATATTGTTTTTGAAGTAGCCCCCTTGGAGGATCCGGCACAATTTGCAGTGCAATGGCATGTAGAGAAACTCAGCGGCCAGTTGAATGAGAAGCCGTTAGGGAAAGATGTATTGGAGGTGTCAGGACACGAGCGATATGGGTACCTTGAGTTGAAACGGTCAGGCGAGAAATGGCCGGTGGGCAATTATCTGGCGAAGATCTATATTGCGCCGCTAGGCCAACAACCGTTTCACGCCGTCAACCACGTCGGCGTGATGCGTTTTACCATTGCAGATGCTGTTCCTACCTGGTCTCCTGAACAGAAGTCGGTCAGGTAGGTCCCTGGAGAAAGGATATTCATGGGAGCGCGTGTGAAGGTCACAGATCCAGAAAAACTAGCCTTGCTCTATGAACGGTTTCGAGATGTGTGTTTGGTTGAGAAAGAGGTCTGGAAAGAAATCTTTATGCCACGGGAGGTGACCGGAGGGCCGGTCAGAACGAACATTCAGGATCGGTATGACGTTGAGATTAACGACCTCGACATTGAGCATGCCATTGAGGCCAACATCTCACGGGGGAGTACGATCTTGGGCGCGGCCATTGATGAGTACCGCGCCCACATCGTGTTTTTCAAGAAACAGGATTAAAGCCTCTCCAACGCCGCGATCCGTACCTCAAGCGGGGGGTGCGTTGAGAATAAGCTCATAAACCCACCAGTGTTGCCTGAAATCTTCATCGTTGCGAGTGCGTCTTGCGTGGAGTATTCGAATTGAGCACGATTCACCCATCGATCAATCGCTCGGAGCGCACTGATCATCGAGTCTTTCCCGTACACCTTGGCAGCAAACGCATCGGCTCCAAATTCTCGACGACGTGAAAACCAACTGATGACGACGGAGGCCAGGATGCTGACGATGATCTGTATTACCAGTGACAGACCGAAACCTAAGGCTGCCTGATCCCGCTCCGCGAAGAAACGCCGTACCCACATGGCGATGTAATACACAAAGGTGTTCATCAGCCCGGCTAGCACAGTCGTAGCGAACATGTCTCCGTTATAGACGTGACCCATTTCATGAGCCAGAACAGCCTTTACCTCATCTTCTTTGAGGTTCTCCAGTAATCCGGTTGACACCGCCACCATCGAATTGTTTTTGCTTGGTCCCGTCGCGAAGGCATTGGGATCGGGAGAGTTGTAGATCCATACCTCAGGCATGGTGATATTTAACCGTTGGGCGATTTCCTGCACGGAACCATACACAACCTGTTCCGCGTGAGAACGAGGCTGGGTGATCTGCTGGCAGTCGAGCATGGCGCGCGCCATTTGCTTTGAGAATGCCAAACTGATGAATGCCCCACCGAACCCGAACATGGCAGCCCATACCAACGATGTTAGATCGACAGAACCGCGGACATCGACTCCGAACATCGGTAAGATCACGTTGATCACAATGGGGATGGTGATTGACAGCGTCACCATGATGAGAATATTTGCGATCAGCAGCAGACCTACGCCTTTAAGCCACTTCATTATGAGCCTCCTTGGAAACAAACGACCGCCTCATGTGAGGCAACGAGCTGAACTGCCATGATTATACACAAACCCGTTGCCTGCGACACACTGTCAGTCATAGAGTGCATAGGGCTATGAGTAAGACCTCATTATTCAAAGTCAAGATGAGTGAGGTCTCTGAAAGTACGTGGATAACCTTGACCGTCTCCCGACGCTCCTGTTAGAAAGCCATGATCATGAGGGTTGATGCAACATGCTTCTGGACACTGGTGATAGGGAGTTGGTTGACCCTAGTGCCTATGTCGGTTGGACTCGCTGCGGATACTTTCATGCCAGGCCCGCCGACCATTGTCTCCATTTCTCCTGATGGAGTTCAACGGGCTACCATTATTCTCGACAGTTATTCCTACTCACCGAACCATCTGGTCGTGGAGAGCGGCAAGCCAGTTGAGTTGACCTTGACGAGTCGTACGACATTCATACCCCATAACTTCGTCATGAAGGAGTTGTTGGCCGGTCTTTGGATTGAGCAGGACGTTGGTGCAGGGAAAACTATCATCGCGAAACTCGTTCCCACTCACCCTGGGTTCTTTCCGTTCTTTTGTGATAAACGACTGTGGCCCATCCCCAGTCATCGAGATAAGGGAATGGAAGGACTATTGGAAGTCAGGTAATGGATCTCCCCACGACGACCCTATCTTCCAAGCACGAGCTGCTCTGTGACCTTCTCAAGCAAGTTTCCCGTCTGTTTTACACAACGTTAGTTGTTGTGCCGGCGAATGTTCGTGATCAAGTAGGATTGGCGTATCTCTTTGCCCGGGCCGCCGATACGATTGCCGATACGGAACTGATCGACCGATCGCGTCGTCTCAGTTTGCTTCACCGCTTCAGCGAGCAATTTCTCGGTGAGCAGCTCGACTGGGCTCAGATTCGTACGATTCAGCAGGCTGTGGGACCGCTTCAACGCGTGTCGGCTGAACGAACCCTGCTCGAACGGTTGGACGAGTGTTTCCGCCTTTTGCTCACCTGTTCGCTGGACGACCGACGTAGGATTCAGCGGGTGATGACGACCCTGACTCAAGGAATGGAAATGGACCTGAGTACGTTCCCTGGGGCTTCCGTGGAGGATCTCACCGCGCTCAAGACCTTTGATGATCTGGACCTTTACACCTATCATGTGGCCGGATGTGTCGGCGAGTTCTGGACCGATCTCATGTGCGCTCATCGCAAGGCGCTGGCGAGCTGGAATATTCAGCAGATGTCGGACATCGGAGTACGATTTGGCAAGGGGCTGCAACTGACGAACATCGTCAAGGACATTGCCCATGATCTGCAAAATGGGCGTTGTTATATTCCAGAAATGATGCTCCATGAAGCTGGACTGAAGCCGCAGGACCTGTTGCAGCAGACCAATCTTCCTCGCTTCAGACCTGTGCTCCGCAAACTCATTCGTCTGGCGGTTGAGCACCTTGATCAGGGTTGGCTCTATACGATGGCCATCCCACGCTACGAAACTCGGTTGCGGCTGGCTTGTATGTGGCCGATTCTCTCTGCCGGAGAATCGCTCAAGCTCGTCATGGATTCCCCTGATCTGTTGAATCCCGCCGTGAAGGTCAAAATCCCGCGCAGCAAGGTCTATCAGATCATAGCGATGACGACAGGTACCGCTGCGTGCGCATACGCCGGAACTGCCTATTGGGGGCATTTACGCAAGCAGATTGTGTGAGGATCTGCAGGCCTTCGTCCTACCCTATTTTTTTCTGCGGTTCCAAGAGCTTGTCGCCCTTCTTGAAAACGGCGTAGATTGCCTGTGAGGGGCAAGCGTCGAGGCAGAGCCGGCAGCTTTCAAGACAGCGCGAAGGATCAAATTTGTAAGGTGGTGTTGAGAGCCAGGCGCTGGTCGGGCAAATCGGCACACAGACGGCCTGGTGCGTGCAGCGGTCAGGGTGGCGGACGAGGTGATCACGAATGACTAACATGGGCTTGACTCCTTCAAAGAGGCCTTGAGAGAAGATCTCGAACATATTTCTTTTCGGCAAGCTGCTCATTTCCATTCCTTGACGAGTTCTTTGAGCCGATCTTTGAGCTCAGGAATCTGTTCGAGATTATTCTGAATCGCACCGATGATCTTTTCCAGCCGAGCCGAGCGAAGCGCTTCCTTATCCTTCTTCACCACACGGTCATAGTCCTCATAGGCTTGTCCGTGTTTGGGTTCCAGATGTTTCCTGGCATCCACCAGGGCTTGGCCCAACTCCCACGGTTCCGGCGCCGGGAGAGAAGCGATCGTAAACGACCCATCGGTAAACACGATGACCGAGGCACTCGGTTTCCCGGTCAAAGGAACCACGGCTTCAATCGTTTTGCGTTCGCAGACGTTCCAGTCCAGCGTGAGTCCAGGAAACTGTTTGGTGAAGGCCACCTTTTCCATGTTGGCCTTCCATTTGTCTTCGGTTGGCATGGATGTATAGTGGTATCGAACAGGAAGCCTTACAGTTTTTTGAGCGGTACCAGCTGTTCTGGAACCGGATGGTCAGGCATGAGCAATCGAGTGACGATTTCACCGTTCAGCACGTGCCGCTCCATGATCTCGGTGACATCGTCCTCCGTACCGACCCAGTACCACACGCCTTCAGGATAGACTACGACACTTGGCCCGAGGTCACAATGATCGAGGCAACCGGCTTTGTTTGCTCGGACAACCCCTTTGAGATTTAACCGCTTCGTTTCACTCTTGAAGTGCGCATGAAGTTTTTCCGAACCCAAGTTCGCGCAGCAGCCGCGTGGATCGTCTTTTGGACGCTGATTCGTACAGATGAAGATATGTCGTTGAAATGATGGCATTGGGTTAGGTCGCTAGACGGGCATCGTCAGGGTATTGAGCCGTTCCATCAGGAGCGTCACATCGTCGCCCCTTAAGAATGGAGATGGGTGCTGGGTTGTGTTCAGGATAGTCGAGATCTCATGTAACCGCAATGATGCTCGTCGGAACTCGTCGCCCTTGGCGAGTTCCGATACGTGCTCAGCACGTAACTTATCGAATTCAGTACAGATGTCACGGAAGTCACGTTGTAAGTTTTTGTGTATCGAACACGGGGTGCAATACCATTTTGGACTTTGATCTGATAGCGGAGACAGGCGATCGTAAGGGCGGCCGAAAAAGTCTTTTCCCAGGGAAAGCTTTGTCAGTGGACCGTTGCCGGCTCCGCAGGCCTGACAGGATTCGCTCCAGGAGTCCATCTTCACCTCCATACTAAACCACATCGAAGAAGGGTGCATCTTACAACACGCTTTTCCAGACTGTCCACGGGCAGCACCGCAGATGGTGTGGCGATCAACCCGATCACGTTGTGGATCCATGTATAATGACACAATGAGGCTTGCAGTGCTCATAGCCGGAAGGGGGGACCTTTTATGGTCATCGGTGTTCCGAAGGAAATCAAAGATCATGAGTATCGTGTCAGTCTGACGCCGGAGGGTGCAGCGACCCTTCGGCAAAGTGGGCATGAGGTCTGGCTTGAATCGTCTGCCGGGCAGGGCAGTGGATTTAGCGATGATGAGTATCGTAAGGCTGGGGCCTCGGTTGCCGGTTCGAAAGAGGAGGTCTTCAAGAGAGCTGATTTGATTGCGAAGGTGAAAGAGCCGTTGCTTGCTGAGTGCCATCTGTTTCGTCCAGGCCAGGTCCTGTTCACGTATTTACATCTTGCCTCACTCGTGGATGTGACCAAGGAACTTCTGAGTGGTAAGGTCACGGCTATTGCGTATGAAACGACCGAGTCGAAAGATGGCAGTCTTCCGATGCTCAAGCCGATGAGTGAAATCGCCGGACGAATGTCGGTGCAGATTGGTGCTCAATATCTGGAGAAAATCAACGGAGGTCGAGGTGTGCTGTTGGGGGGAGTTCCGGGAGTGGAACCGGGCAAGGTCGTCGTACTTGGAGCCGGGATCGTTGGAAGCTCGGCGATTCGTATTGCGGTCGGGATGGGAGCCCAGGTGACGGTGATCAATTTGGATGTTGAACGGTTGCGGCGTCTCGATGATCAGTACCAGGGCCGGATTATCACGCGCGCTGCGAGTTCTACGACCATTGAGGAGGCTGTGTGCTCAGCAGATCTTGTTATCGGCGCTGTACTGGTCCCCGGAGCCAAGGCACCCACGCTGGTGTCCCGTTCGCTGGTCTCACGGATGAAGCCTGGGTCGGTGATCGTGGATGTTTCTGTCGATCAGGGGGGCTGTGTTGAGACCACAAAGCCGACGACTCACTCGGCGCCTGTCTATGTCGTTGATGGCGTCGTACATTATTGTGTTGCTAATATGCCAGGAATCGTTCCTCGCACATCCACCTACGCTCTGACCAATGCGACGTTGCCGTATCTGCTGCGGCTCGCGTCTGACGGTGTGGATCGAGCGATTCACGCTGATCCGGGGTTGGCGAAGGGGGTTAACCTTAAAAATGGAAAAATTGTTCATCGAGGTGTGGCTGAAGCTCATGGGTTGCCTTTTACCCCCGTCTTGTAAGACAATCAGACGTTCGGTTTGTCTACTTGGTCTTGTCGGGGCGTAGCGCAGCCCGGTAGCGCACTGCGTTCGGGACGCAGGGGTCGGAGGTTCAAATCCTCTCGCCCCGACCAAACCAAGCTTCCTCCATCAGAAGTCTACTCTTTCCAAGTCAAGGGCGACAGGATACAGGCCTCCAGTAATCCTTGTCTGTTTTCACCTCGCTCGGCTAGGTCCTCCCGATAACTCTATATCGTGATTGACAGTGAGAGGATGAAACCCAACGGTGTTTTTCTTTCATGGCAAACTGCATGTTCTGCGAGCGGTCTCTACATTCAGGTATGTCATACATTGCTCGTGCCGAGCATTTACAAAATCTAGATCGTGGGCTCAGTTTCTAGCGTGGAAATGTAAAACGCGTGACGCATCTGAAGAGGTGTGAGAGTATCCGCTGGGTAACGCCGCGCAGGGTAGTTGACGAGTCATGAGTATGGTAGAGCCAGATGCCTCAATCGGGCGATGAACCACCCGTTCGAGTACACGTTCTCGTGGTCGGTCGTGTGCAGGGAGTAGGGTTTCGTGCATTCGCGGCACGTATCGCCACCAGGCTGAATCTGTTGGGGGGCGTCCGCAATCTTGTTGACGGCCGGGTTGAGCTGGAGGTCGAGGGTGGGAAACTGGTGATTGAAGACCTTCTGCGAGAATTGAAAGTCGGTCCTCCAGCTGCGCATGTCAGGACGATTGCGGTGGAATGGAGCGTCGCAACCGGCCGGTATTCACACTTCGACATTTGGCAGTAAGGAACGAGGAGTCATGAGTCGACAGGAAGACGAGGAGTCCGAGTTGAGCGAAGCTCGACGGCACACTGCCGATGATATGGACACCTCAGAACCTGTGACCGCATCTGATCAGGGCGAGCGAGAAACAGGTCGATCAGAAGGTCTTGACACGCTGAAGAGCTACTTGCGGGAGGTTCGTCGATCGACACTGCTCACCTTCAAGCAAGAACAGCAGCTCGGCAAGCGAGTGATGGCTGGCGATGAGCAAGCCCGGCAAGAGATGATCGAATCGAATCTGCGGCTTGTCATCAGCATCGGGAAGCGCTACATGCACCGAGGGTTTCCGTTTTCCGACATCGTGGAGGAAGGCAATTTAGGACTGATCAAAGCAGTCGAGAAATTCAATTATAAGCGGGGCTTCAGGTTTAGCACCTACGCGTCTTGGTGGATCCGGCAATACATCGAGCGGGCGATCATTAATCAAGGTAAGCTGGTGCGTCTGCCTGTGCACGTGGTGGAGCGTCTCAATCGTTATCTGAGTCGTGTCGAGCAGTTGGTGCAAACTCTCGGGCGGGAGCCGAGGGCGGCCGAAGTGGCTGCCAAGATGAAGACATCGGAAGAAGAGGTATTGGACCTGAAGCAGTTGGTGCGTACGACCTGCTCACTCGATAGTCCGCTGAATGACCACACTGATACTTTTCTGCGCGATGTGATCGAGGATCCCGTTGGGCTCTTACCTGATGAGACCGCCGATGGGGTTCGGCGGAGGACGGAACTGATGGCGTGGGTAAAGGAGTTGCCTGAGAAAGAGCAAACTGTTATTGTGTCAAGGTTCGGACTCGACGGTGACGAGGCGAAGACGCTCGAAGAAATCGGTCGTACCATGGGGCTGACTCGTGAGCGCGTCCGACAGATCGAAATGGCGGCGTTAGTTCGGCTTCGCAACACGATCGGCAGAAAAGCCATGACACAGGCAGACTTGCTCTAAATCCAGTGACCACCGTCAACTATCAGGCACTCATTCGCGAAGTGCCGGACTTTCCGAAGCCCGGTATTCTCTTTTATGACATCACCACACTCTTAAAAAATCCTGCTGCGCTTCGGAGTCTTGCCGACCAATTGACGACTCGGTATCAGGATCGAGAGATCACCAAAGTTGTCGGGATTGAGTCGCGGGGGTTTATTTTTGGCGGGATTCTTGCCGCCCGTCTCGGAGCTGGATTTGTTCCAGTTCGTAAGCCTGGAAAACTTCCGGCTGATTGTTATGAAATCAAATATAGTCTTGAGTATGGACAGAACAGTCTTGCCGTGCACCGTGACGCGATCCAAATCGGAGAGCCTGTGCTGATCGTCGACGACTTGTTGGCGACCGGAGGAACGGCAGAAGCGACGGTCCAGCTTGTTCGTCAACTTGGTGGGACGATTGTCGGACTGGATTTTCTGGTTGAACTGAAGAGTTTGAGGGGACGCGACAAACTCGCTGGGTACGAGGTTCATTCAACCATTACCTATCCATAATGGTTAGGTATCCTTCTGAGCCACTTGCCCAAGGGGCACAGGGCGTGGTATACAAGCCGGAATTTTCTGACCCTCCAACTACGTACCTTATTTCTGGAGCGGACTCTCTTTATGGCAACAAAAATACAGGCAAAGAAGAAGGGTGAGGCAAAGACGAAATCAGTGGATGCTGTCATCAAGAAATCTCAGTCAGCGACCACGGAGGCAGCTGCGGTGCCTAAGGTGACGTCCGAGGTTGAGATAACGGTGCCGGTGCGGCCTAAGGAAACGGCGAAGGAGCGGGAAGCACGGGAACAGCGTCAGGATGTGCTTCATAAAATGCTCATTAGCAAACGCCAAGAGATTATTAGAGAGATCGAAGAGAGTTTGGGGCAGTCGCTGACTGAAGATCAGCAGCGGCGCCTGGAATCAGCGCGTGATGTCGGCGACCAAGCCTTAATGGATCTTGAGCGTGAACTTGGGATTTCGTTGATGGAGATGCGTAATCGCCGTCGCCAGTCGATCGATGAAGCTCTCACTCGGTTACATGACGGGACGTACGGGATGTGTGCCGAATGTGGGATTGAGATTAGCGAAAAGCGTCTCCAGGTGGTCCCCTTTGCCAAGCTCTGTGTGGAGTGCCAATCGCGCGTGGAATTGCTGGAGAAAATCGAACGCGAAGAGGATCGCGACTAGCTTACAACATTCCCTCTCCCTTCACCCTGCATCCTTTCCTTTCCCCTCATGAATGGGCAGATTTCAGAGCGAGCGGTCGTTCTTGCTAGTGGCGGATTGGACTCCACTGTCACGGCAGCCATTGCACGACGCGATGGGTATGCGTTGTACCTACTGACCATTGCATACCAACAACGTCACGCGGTGGAGGTTGAGCGGTCGAGACAGGTGGCGACGGCTCTAGAAGCTCACCAGCATGTGGTGATCAACGTCGATTTAGGGACGATTGGTGGATCGGCCCTGACCGGCAATCTGTCGGTGCCGAAGCTTCGGACTGAATCTGAACGGAGCCGGGATGTGCCTGTGACCTACGTCCCAGGCCGAAACCTGATTTTTCTATCTTTGGCTGCGGCTCACGCGGAAGCGCTGGGAGCCTCGATCATCTACTTCGGCGCCAATGTCATTGACTATTCTGGTTATCCAGACTGCCGTCTGGAGTTCATCCAAGCCGTGGAGGCAGCACTTCAAACGGGAACAAAAGCAGGAATCCAGGGCAAGGGCATTGAGATTCGAGCGCCACTGCTTCGGATGTCGAAGGTGGAAATTATCAGGCTGGGCCTGACTCTGAACGTTCCCTTTCATCTTACGCATAGTTGTTATGACCCAATCGGGGCGATTGCCTGTGGGCAATGTGACAGCTGTCTGATTCGGAAACGGGGATTTGCGGAGGCGGGAGTTGTAGATCCGATTCAGTATGCGGTATGTTGAGCCAATAGTTCGACTCGAATAAGCAGATCAAGATCTATGCAATCATCATCACTAATACTGTGTGCGAGTCTTGTTGTCGTGATTCTTGGTGCCACATCGGGGTGTAGCCAACATGAGGTGGAACCAAAGGGAACGGCTACCGTGGCCTCTGCACCGGTGGAATTGCGGGAAGGAGAGCAGAAGTTCAACGCCAACTGTTCACTCTGCCATGGGATCGGCGGAGTCGGAACGACTCAAGGCCCGTCGTTTCTTCACAAGGTCTATGAACCGAATCATCACGGCGATGAAGCGTTTCAACGAGCGGCGGCTAATGGAGTAAAGGCGCATCATTGGCAGTTTGGCGACATGCCGAAGATCGATGCCGTCAAACCTGGTGATGTGGACCACATTGTAAAGTACATCCGCTGGCTTCAGAAGCAAACTGGCATTTTTTGACCGTCCTACCTCATTGTCTCTCATCATCTAGAACAATCTGACGTGATTACTGTCGGGTGGGTGTCCATTTCTTGGCCCGTTCTTCGGATTCGGTAATCTGGCTGCGAGTCATTCGTGTGGCGATAGTGTCGCGTGATTCAACAGCTCGCTTCTCACCATAGGCTGCTGAAAGGCTGTACCACATGTGCGCTTCAACAAGACTCTGAGGCACGCCCCGCCCGCGTTCATACATCATTCCGAGCTTGGCAAATGCGAGCGCATGTTGCTGTTCGGCTGCTTTCTGAAACCAGAACAACGCCATGTGATCACTGTACGGGGCTCCCTGTCCAAGTGAATAGAGTGTTCCAAGATTGACTTGAGCACCTGCGTGTCCTTGATCGGCGGCCTTTTTAAACCAATCCTTGGCCTCGAGGTAGTTTTGTGGAAGACCATGCCCTTCGCTATAGTGTATGCCCAATTGATTTTGAGCATTGGGATCGCCGGTCTGAGCATGTTTGAGGACTTCGCTCACGGCTGGTTCGCCAATGAGTAGTTGTGGTGGACTAGAAGGGGGAGTGGTGCAGCTTGATGTGAGAAAGGATACCAAAAGAAGTCCTACGAGAGTCACATACTGGTAGGGTAGCCGGTGAGCCATTCTGAATGATTGTGAACGTGATTAATGTCTGCTGGCCAGTTAGCGAACTACAGCTCGATATCCTACGCAGTGGGAGGGCGCAACTTCAAGGGGGCCAATCGCTGGTAAGGGGTAGACTGATGGAGAGCCCTGAAGGTAATCACGTTCTCCAAAGGCGTTCGTGTAGCCTACGGTATGAGTGGCGAGCAGGATAAGCCGACTTCAAGGAGTGTATCTCAGTTGGTGGTCGCAGATGACAAAGAGCAAGCTGAAGAAACCCATGGGCTACTGTTCTTGAAGTGAATTATGGGCTTTGGGCTTCCAATTCCGTGCAAGAAATTGTGCCTGTTCGATTTGGGTCGGCGTCATATTCGTGGCCAGACGATCTCGCCACTTCGCTCCATTCTCCTGCCCGTTAGCCGCCGCCAAGTTGTACCACTGGTAGGCTCGGATGACATCCTTGGGAACACCCCGTGCCTTTTCATGATAGGTGGCGATTAGGAACATCGCTGGTCCATGCCCCTGGTCCGCGGCAAGGTGGCACCACCGTAGAGCTTCCTGATAGTCCTGCGGCATCCCACGACCGATGTCCGACAGCACACAGAGCCGATAGAAGGCACCGATATGTCGCTGGGTGGCCGCCATGCGGTACCATCGAACGGCTTCCCTATGGTCTTTCGGTAAGGCGTTCTCATATCGCAAGCCCAGGTTGTACTGATCCTCGGCGCTCCCTTGTTCTGCGGCTGACTGCAACTCATCGATCCGTGACGTTGTGTCCCGCACGTCGACGTAGGGGGATTTCGGTGGATCGATGCATCCCGACAGGGTGCAAAGAGCGGTCATCATTATGAGATATCGCAGGCAGGTCTTCATAATCCCTCTCATTCGAAACGTCCCTGCATTGGCTGCTGCCTATCTGAGCAGCAGCCAATGCAGGAACTACTCTAGCACATCTCGCTCTCTAGAAAGCTACCATACCAAGCGTACCATCACGAGCTTCTTCTGCCACGCCCTATTGCTTTCACTGAAGAGAAAAGATATTTGTTAGCCTTGGCATCAAGGTGAAATCTTGGCTCTTGTTGTGGTGCGGAACATTACGAGAAGCACCCTCCTTATGGGAACCTTGTTCCTTGTGTCCACGTTATCGGCTCAGGCTCAACAAGAGTTTTCGCCTGGGTCGCTCGAAAAGGGCATACTCTTGGTCGCGAGTCCCTCGCTGAGTGATCCCAACTTCCATCAAGCCGTCCTGCTCATTATCGAACACGGACGAGGCGGGACGGTTGGGCTCATTCTGAACCGCGCTACGAATGTGCTGGTATCCGAAGTCTTGCCGGATTTTACTGCGCTGAAGCGTACTACTCACCGGTTGTTTGCCGGAGGGCCAGTCGAGCAAACGCAGCTGATCCTGTTGTTCAGACTCACGCAGCTCTTGCCTGATACACGTCAGATTGTCGATGGAATCTACGTGGGCACGCCTCGCGTCCTGGAACGCATCATGACTCAGCCTAAACCGACCGAGACCTTCCGCGCATTTTCCGGATTCGCCGGATGGGCACCGGGGCAGCTCGAACATGAAATGCTCGAAGGGGCATGGGGCGTTTTGCCGTCAAATGCGTTCAATATATTCGACATAGACCCGGCCACACTCTGGCCGGACAGCATCAGCCGTCTTCAGGCCCCCAGAACTATTTCCATTGTGCGATAGACGGGTAGACCGGTTTCTCTGTGCGCCTGTTGGAAAGGTGAGGTCGTCTTAAGCGACCTAGCCCCGTTCGATTCAATCACTCGACTCCTGCTGCACGACATGCTCCGAAGAACGTTGTGATGTCTTCCACGACGGGGACTCTCTGTCGGTTCCACCATGACAGGGCTTCGATAAGATCGGTGTGATCGGCATTCGGATAGATGCGTGATCGTACGCAGCCGCCTCGTTGCTTGATACGCTGCTCCAGCCTTTCAAGATTGGCAAGTTTCACGGCTGTGTCTTTGTTGCCGTAGAGCAGCAGCATCGGCGGTTGTGTGCCGTCGATGAACGTGGTGACCTGCATGTTTGGATAATTCTGCGGTGGGCCGAATATGTCTTCCAGATCAGGTTCGTCAGGAGTAAAGGCGTAGGGGCCGGCGAGGCCGGCGAAATCGTGAACGGTCAGTGAGCGGTCTTTTCCCACGTCGGCAAGGTAGTGGGGATCAGCGGCGAGCAACGCGCCGATATGAGCTCCGGCGGAATGCCCTACCACATGGATTCGAGCTGGATTGCCGTGCCACTCGACGATGTGATCAGAAACCCATGCCAGAGCCCTCGCCCCGTCTTCGACGAATACTGGAAAACGCACTTGGGGATACTTTCTGTAATCGGGAATGACGACAATAAAGCCCTCCTTTACGAATGTCGCAGCGATAAACCGATAATCTTCCTTGGCCCCATAGGTCCAGCGTCCACCATAAAAAAAGACAAGCACGTCGAGTTGTTTCTCCATAGTGTTGGCGGGAATGTAGACGTCGAGTTTCTGTAATAGCTCTGAGCCATACGCCCGATCATGCTCAACAGCCATCTCGACCAAGTGGGTGGGAAGGTTGGCGGCTGTGAATGCCGCTTGGGTACAGGCAGACATCAGAAGCAGGTGGGCAAGGAGCAGGATTCTGGAGCATCGGTCTTTCACGTCATTCATCGGATATGGCCTCACATCGTTCTCGCTACGGCAGAAGTCAACTGTTCATAGCATGGGTTGATCGCGAAGGACTCCTGCACGTCGTAGTTCGTATAGTAACTCCTTAACTGCTTTGTGTCCTCTTCAAGAAGTTGACAGGGTTTGGAGGTTCCAGTAGGATGACAAAACCTTTAATGCCCATCCAGTGAGGTGGGCAAGGAGCCAATCATGAATTTCTGTCCGGCCACGGCCGGTTTCACATCAACCTTCTCACTGATAGGCAGTGGGGAGGTTTTTTTATATCAGGATTCGACAAGAACCTGGATCGCATAATCATCTTGCCCATGACGACTTCTACGAATAAACCGACAGATCGAAAAAATGAAAAATTGATCATGGATGCGGGGGATATCTCTCGCGCCATGATGCGCATCGCGCACGAGATTTTGGAGCGGAATAAAGGGGGGAAGGATCTGGCACTGGTGGGAATACGAACCGGTGGTGTGCATCTCGCCCATCGGCTTGTGAAACGTATCCAAAGCATCGAGGGTGTACAGGTTCCCATCGGCGAATTGGATATTACCTTATATCGTGACGATCTGGCCTTACGAAAGAATCAACCGATTCTGAGAAAAACGTCCGTACCATTCGACATGACGCATAAAGTCGTCGTGCTTGTCGATGATGTCTTGTTCACTGGAAGAACGATACGGGCGGCGATGGATGGGCTGATGGACTTGGGACGTCCAGAGGAAATCCAGCTGGCGGTATTGGTCGATCGTGGGCATCGACAGCTGCCGATTAAAGCGAATTATATCGGGAAAAATCTACCGACCTCCCGAGAGGAGCAGGTTCAGGTGCTGTTGGATGAAGCTGGGGAAGATGACCGGGTGGTCATCTTACAATCCTGAATCGGAGGATCCCATGAGCCTCAAGCGCAAAGATCTGCTGAGCCTCGCTTCGTTGTCTGTGGACGAGATCATGCTTGTCCTGGAGACCGCAGATTCTTTCAAGGAAGTGACTGGGCGCGAAATCAAAAAAGTGCCGGCTCTCCGAGGCAAGACCGTCGTGAATCTTTTCTTTGAGCCGAGCACCAGAACGCGTACGTCCTTCGAATTGGCGGCCAAGCGTCTCAGCGCCGACGTGATTAACTTTTCTCCCTCCTCTAGCAGTGTGGTGAAGGGAGAAACATTGCTCGATACCGCCCGCAACATCGAAGCCATGCAGGCGGACATCATCGTCCTCCGCCACTCCTCGGCCGGCGCCGCCGAAACCCTGGCGCATGGCGTCAAGTCATCCGTCATTAACGCAGGCGATGGATGGCATGAGCACCCGACGCAGGCATTACTCGATCTCTACACGATCCGGCAACGAGGCATGAATTTCAATGGGCTGCGCGTGGCGATCGTGGGAGATGTGTCGCATAGCCGTGTGGCTCGATCGAATATCTATGCGCTCATCAAGCTGGGCGCCGAGGTGCGTCTGGTGGGACCGCCAACGATGATGCCGAGTCGGGTGGAGAAACTAGGCCCGAAAGTTTACTACAACATGGATGAAGGTTTGCGCGACGTACATGTGATTATGATGCTTAGGCTGCAGTTGGAGCGGCAGGGACGTGCGCAGTTTCCGACGATCCGGGAATACTCAAGGCTCTATGGCTTGACTGCTGAGCGAATGCGACTGGCCGACGCCGGCGCGATCGTGATGCATCCGGGACCGATTAACCGAGGAGTGGAAATTGCGCCAGATGTCGCCGATAGTTTGTCCTCGGTGATTCTCGATCAGGTGGCCAATGGCGTCGCCGTGCGCATGGGAGTTCTGTACCTCATGTCCGGGGCAAATTCCTAATCTGATGATTCATGAGAGAGGAGCGTTGCGTGTCGATATTGATTAAGGATGGTCGGGTCATTGATCCAGGTAAGTTTGACGGCATCGCCGATGTGCTGATCGAGAACGGTCAGATTGTCGCGCTAGGGTCGAATCTTTCAGCCCCGGTCGGCGTCCGGACCATTCACGCTACGGGGAAGTTGGTGGTACCGGGGTTCGTTGATGTCCACGTCCACTTTCGGGAACCGGGATTCGAGTACAAAGAAACGATTCAGAGTGGCAGTGCTGCGGCGGTTGCGGGCGGATTTACAACGGTGTGTTGCATGCCAAACACGAACCCGGTGAATGACAATCAAGCCGTCACGGAGTTTATCCTAGAGCGATCCCGGCTGGCCGGCCTCGCCAATGTGTTGCCGATCGGGGCCATCACGAAAGGCTCGGAAGGGAAGGAACTTGCGGAGATCGGTGATTTACGGCGGTCTGGTTGCGTGGCGATTTCTGATGATGGTAAGCCGGTCATGAACAGCCTGGTGATGCGGCGAGCGATGGAATATGCCGTGGCCTTTGATCTGACAGTCGTCGACCATTGCGAGGATCTGCATCTGGCAGAAGGCGGCTGTATGAATGAGGGGTTGATCTCAACCGAGCTTGGGTTGCCGGGGATCCCGTCAGCAGCTGAAGATGTGATGGTGGCGCGGAATCTCTCACTTTCGGAGCTGACAGGAGCTCGTTTGCATCTTGCCCATATCAGCACCGCCGGGTCTGTTCGCATGGTGCGGGAGGCGAAAGCTCGGGGTATCCGCGTGACGGCCGAAGCCTGTCCTCATCATTTTACGCTGACGGAAGAACTAGTGCGCGGCTATAACACCCACGCCAAGATGAATCCCCCTCTGCGTACCTGGGCCGATGTCCAGGCGATCAAGGAGGGCTTGCGGGATGACACGATCGATGTGATTGCGACCGATCATGCCCCCCATGCGACGCAGGAGAAACAGCAGGATTTCACCGAGGCCCCATTCGGAATCGTGGGACTTGAGACGGCGCTTCCGCTGACGTTGGGGTTAGTAGAGGAAGGGGTGCTGTCGCTGGAACAAGCGATTCAGAAACTGACCTCGGCTCCGGCTGCGGCATTCGGACTCAAGAAAGGGACGTTGACGGTCGGTGCCGATGCCGATGTCGTCCTCATCGATCCGCAAGAACTGTGGGAAGTTGACCCGTCCAAGTTTCGATCCAAGAGCCGCAATACGCCGTTTGTGGGGTGGAAGGTGAAAGGGCGAGTGATGACAACCATTGTAGGGGGCAAGATAGTGTTCGAGGACGGTCCGGTGGAGCGGTAGTGCTGTGCGACGGTTGCCCCACTGGGGGATGGTCGGGTGTCTTGCTCTTGAGTGGGTCGCGCTGGCTGTCTGGGTTGGAGGCATGATCGTACTGAGCGGAGCGGTGATCCCGGCGGTGTTCAATACATTCGGAGGACAGGATTCTGGGGGCATGTTGTTGACCCGAGCATTCGACGGGTACCATCGTTTCGTCATCGGAGCTTGTGTGATCCTCAGCGCTGCGGTGTGGTATCGTTGGTGGAGTGGGAATCCAATCGTGGCGGTCGGTCGGGGTGAGGTGATCGTCCTGGCCAGCATGGTGCTCATAGCCGGGCTCATCATGATGGTATTGCACCCCAATGCCGTGGCGCTTCAAGCCCAGGCATTCGCAACAAAAGATGAGACAGCCAAGAAAGCGGCGTTAGAGGCGCTGTTTCGTGTGCTTATGCCGACTCGGTCGTTGTATATGATGAATCTGGTCTTGGGCATCGTGCTTGTCGTGATCAAGGTGAACGGTTCACTTGATCTGAATAGAAAGCAGTCGTGAAAAAAGCATTACTGGCACTAGCAGACGGAACGGTGTTCGAAGGCCGCGCTCTTGGCTACGAGGGCGAAACGGTTGGAGAGGTCGTCTTTAATACGGCGATGACCGGTTATCAAGAGGTTCTGACCGATCCATCCTATAAAGGACAGATCATCACGATGACCTGTCCCCATATCGGAAACTATGGTGTCACACCTGAAGATGTAGAATCCGGTCGGTCATGGGCAGAGGGGTTCGTGGTCATGGAAGCCAGCCGTCTCGCCAGTAACTGGCGAAGTCGACAGACCCTTCAGGAATCACTTGCGGAAGCAAAGGTGGTTGCGATCGAGGGCATCGATACGAGAGCCTTAACAAGGCACTTACGCGAGCATGGGTCACAGCAGGGAGTCATCACGCATCTTGATCTCGACCCCGATCGAGCTGTGCAACGAGCCAGGCAGGCTCCCGCTATTATCGGTCGAGATTTGGCTGCTGAGGTCACCTGCGCACGTTCCTATGACTGGACAATGGGAACCGGAGATTGGGCACCGTTGGCACACGGTAAGGAACGTGGACCGTCCAGGCCTTGGCGAGTTGTAGCCTATGATTTCGGTATTAAACACAACATTCTGAGACGATTGGTGGATGTCGGCTGTCAGGTGACGGTAGTGCCAGCTGCGACATCAGCAGAGGAAGTCTCGGCTCTACAGCCAGACGGCATTTTCCTTTCAAATGGACCTGGCGATCCGGAAGGCCTTCCCTATGCCGTGAAGACAATGGAGAAACTGATCGGCCGCTATCCGATCTTTGGCATTTGCTTGGGCCATCAGATTCTCTGCTTGGCCTTTGGCCTCAAGACCTATAAGCTGAAGTTCGGTCACCATGGGGCGAATCATCCTGTGATGGATCTGCGGACGAGAAAAGTCGAAATCACGTCGCAGAACCATAATTTTGCCGTGCAGGGTCCTACATCATTCCGTGAAGTACCGAAGTTCCCACCAGTGGTCGATACCCGCTATGGCAACCTGTCGCTCACCCATGTCAGTTTGAACGACTACTCGATTGAGGGGATGGCCTGTCTCGATCACCCGGTCTTCTCGGTCCAATACCACCCGGAAGCGGCACCGGGACCTCATGATGCTGCCTATTTGTTCGATGAATTCGTGCGTCTTATGGAGACTCATCATGCATAACCGTGTTCTCATTGGGGTCATCGGACTGGTGCTGTCTGGATGCACGTTTAATTTCCCACTGTTTCCAGGCCCGGGGCCTCTGCAAGAGGCGCAGGTCGAGGGGACCGGTAAAGCAAAAGTGCTGCTGATCGAAATTTCCGGGATGATCAGCTCTCAGGAAAAAGATGGACTCCGGTCCGCACCCAGCATGATTGCAAGCGTGAAGGAACAGCTGACCCGGGCGGCTAAGGATGAGAACATCAAAGCCGTTGTGCTTCGTATCAACACGCCTGGGGGAACAGTGACGGCGTCGGATATTATTTATCACGAGCTGAAAACGTTCAAAGCCAGTCGCAAGGTCCCCATTGTGGCATCTATTATGGATCTAGGGACTTCAGGGGGCTACTATATCGCCGCCGCCGCGGACACGGTACTGGCGCATCCTTCATCCGTGACCGGCAGTATCGGCGTGATCATGCTCACCATGAATGCGCGAGGGCTGTTGGAGAAGGTGGGCGTGGAGGCTACGGCTGTGACGTCGGGGCCTCGCAAAGATATGGGTTCGCCGTTTCGGACCATGACGACTGAAGAGCGCGCCATCTTTCAAGGGCTGATCGATTCGTTTTATCAGCGGTTTTTGAATGTCGTGCAGGAAGGCCGCTCTAATTTACAGATGGAGCAGATCAAACGGTTAGCTGATGGACGAATCTATACCGGAGAGCAAGCGAAGGAGGCTGGTTTGGTCGATGGGATCGGCTATCTCGAGGACGCAGTCGAATTAGCCAAGAAGAAAGCTGGTCTGACGGAAGCTCGAGTCGTGACGTACCAACGGCCTGGAGAATATTCGAACAACGTCTATTCCAAACTGTTGGCGCCGAGTGGGCTTGCTAGTCTTGCCGATCTCGATCTCCTGACAGTTGTCCGTGGGGGAACTCCCCAGTTCATGTATATGTGGATGCCATAGGGAGAGAAGGCGCCAATCGCATGACTGAGAGTATCGAGACTGATAAGATGATGCGAAGCGGCCTTGATCGTGAGATTCGAGATGACAGAGTCGGCAGATCAGCAGATCGACCTCCTGTTTTCAACGCCCATCGAGCGTCGTGCGTTGCTTCGCCATTGGGCTCGCGGAATATGGGGAGTGACGTGCCTTTCGTGTCTTGGAACAACGGCTGGTGTGCTTGCAACTCTGGGGGGATGTGTCCGCGCGCCAGGAACGGCACGAGATCAATTCATCTATATCTCTGAGGAAAAAGAAATGGCGATGGGCATCAGCGGCTATCGCGAATTACTGCGACAGGCTCCAATCAGTAACGATCCTGAGTTAACTGAGATGGTCAACCGGGTTGGTCAGCGAATTGCCGCGGTGGCCAATAAACCAGAGTATGAGTGGGAGTTCGCCATTATTCGGGACGACCGCATGATCAACGCCTTCGCGCTTCCGGGTGGCAAGGTTGCCGTGTTCACGGGCATTCTAAAGTTGACGAAGAACGAAAACGGGTTAGCAACCGTGATTGGGCATGAGGTGGCGCATGCGCTTCAACGCCATGGGGCAGAGCGGTATAGCCGAAGTATCCTTGAAACGATCGGCCAAGTCGGTGCGTTGGCAGCCGGAGCCGCAGTCGGTCGTCCGGATGCGGCGATGGCGGCGATGAGTGCCTATGGAGTTGGGGTTTCGCTGCCGTTTGGAAGAAAACAGGAATCGGAGGCCGACTATATCGGACTGAAGTTAATGGCGCAGGCTGGCTATGACCCTCGAGAGGCCGTGCCATTTTGGGAGCGCATGAGCGGGTGTCCCAGGCAGATGATCGATAAGGTCTGTTTTCGGTCGAAACATAATGTCCCGGAGTTTTTGTCCACACACCCCTCCGATCTGGCGCGTATCAACCAGATTGAAACGTGGCTGCCGGAGGCCATGAGGTATTATCATGCGGCGCAGGGCGATGCTCCCTCTGTACCGCCGGTCCCGTATCACCCACGGATTGGTCCCGCGCTTCCGTCCAGCTGATCGACCATCACAACACCATGCCAAAACGTACGGACATTCAGTCAATCCTCATGATCGGTTCCGGTCCGATCGTCATCGGCCAAGCCTGTGAATTTGATTATTCCGGCACACAGGCCTGCAAAGCCCTCAAAGCGGAGGGGTACAAAGTCATTCTCATCAACAGCAATCCGGCGACGATCATGACGGATCCAGAGATGGCTGATCGGACATATGTCGAACCGATTACCTTAGATGTGGTTGAGAAGGTAATCGAGCGAGAGCGCCCGGATGCCTTGCTTCCGACCATGGGCGGACAAACGGCGCTGAACACCACCATGGGATTGGTGAAGCGAGGGGTTCTCGAGAAATACAAAGTCGCGCTCATCGGCGCGTCGGCGGAAGCGATTCATAAAGCGGAGGATCGGGATGCCTTCAAACAGGCGATGCATCGAATCGGCCTGCGAGTGCCGACGAGCGGCACGGCGCATACGCGACAGGAAGCGCTGGCCATTCTGGAGACGGTCGGCTTCCCCGCGATCATTCGGCCGTCCTTTACCATGGGGGGGACCGGCGGAAACATCGCGTACAATCGTGAGGAATTCGAGCGGCTGATCGATTGGGCGTTGGCCATGAGTCCGGTCAGTCAGGTGTTGATCGAAGAGTCGGTCATTGGATGGAAAGAATATGAATTGGAGGTCATGCGCGACCTGAAAGACAATGTTGTGATCATCTGCCCTATCGAAAATTTCGATCCGATGGGCGTGCATACAGGAGACAGCATCACGGTCGCGCCAGCCATGACGTTGAGCGATAAAGAATACCAACGGATGCGGAACGCAGCACTGCGTATCATCCGAGAGATCGGGGTTGATACGGGAGGATCAAACATTCAGTTCGGTATCAACCCTGCCAACGGGGAGATGGTTGTCATCGAAATGAATCCTCGGGTCTCTCGAAGCTCAGCGTTGGCCTCAAAGGCCACCGGGTTCCCGATCGCCAAGATCGCGGCCAAGCTCGCTATCGGCTACACGCTGGATGAGATCTCCAATGACATTACCGGTGTCACGAGGGCTTCCTTTGAACCGGCGATCGATTACGTAGTTGTTAAGATTCCGAGATTTGCTTTTCAGAAGTTCAAGGGGGCCGATCCGACCTTGACGACGCAGATGAAATCGGTCGGGGAGGTGATGGCGATCGGACGTACCTTCAAGGAGTCTCTCCAAAAAGCCATTCGCTCCCTGGAGTTAAACCTCAATGGGTTGGCGTCCCGGTTTGGGCTTGATCGAGGTATTTCAGCCGAGTTTAACCGGTCAGAAGCGATCGAGAAGCTCAACCGGGTGCTGCGGACACCAGTAGCTGAACGACTGTGGTATGTGGCCGATGCCATGCGCCTGGGATTCACGGACGAGGAACTGTTTGCCACGACCAAGATAGATCCCTGGTTTTTAGACCAAGTGAGACAACTGGTGGACTTCGAACACATGCTTGCTGGTCATGCTGCCAACCCAGCGACCGTGTTGGGTAGTGAGTTGCTCTGGGAGGCGAAAGAACTCGGATTTTCGGATGATCGGATCGCACAATTGCTCGGATGCGAGCCGGGTGCAGTTCAGATCGCACGGACACAACAAGGGGCACGCGGAGTCACCTATAAACGAGTTGATACCTGTGCTGCTGAGTTCGAGTCGCAGACACCGTATCTCTATTCCACCTACGGCAGGGAGTGTGAAGCCCGGCCATCAAACCGACAAAAGGTCGTGATTCTTGGCGGAGGCCCGAATCGAATCGGGCAGGGGATTGAGTTTGACTACTGCTGTGTTCATGCGGCCATGGCGCTTCGAGAGGAAGCGGTCGATACGATTATGGTCAACTGCAACCCGGAAACCGTCAGCACGGATTACGATACCTCCGATCGACTGTACTTTGAGCCACTGACGCACGAAGATGTGCTCAATATTGTGCATCGTGAGCAGCCGCTTGGAGTGGTCTTGCAGTTTGGGGGGCAGACGCCGTTGAAACTCGCGCTTTCGCTCTCGAACGCCGGTGTGAAGATTCTCGGGACTAGTCCTGATGCGATCGATTTGGCGGAAGATCGAGAGCGGTTCCGGGAACTTCTCAATCGGTTGGGGTTACGGCAGGCGGAAAGCGGAATCGCCCGATCCATTGAGGAAGCGGTGCAAATCGCCGGACGGATCAGCTATCCGGTCATGGTCCGTCCATCCTATGTGTTGGGTGGCCGGTCGATGCAGATTGTCTATGATGAAGTCGGCTTGCTGGAGTACATGCATTCCGCCGTCAAGGCGTCGCCCAATCATCCGGTCTTGATCGACAAGTACCTGGCCGATGCCATCGAAGTCGATGCCGATGCGATTTCGGACGGTGAAACTGTGGTCGTGGCAGGAATCATGGAGCATATCGAAGAAGCTGGTGTCCATTCAGGCGATTCGGCCTGCTCCCTTCCTCCCTATACACTCGACAAGACCATTGTGCGTGAGATTGAGCGTCAGATGTGCATGTTAGCGCTGGAGTTGGGGGTTATCGGGCTCATGAATGCACAGTTTGCCGTCAAAGGGCAGACGATTTTTGTCCTTGAGGTCAATCCACGCGGATCTCGGACCGTGCCATTCGTCAGCAAGGCGATCGGCGTACCCCTCGCAAAGTTGGCCATGAAAGTGATGATGGGGAGAACGCTCAAGGAACTCGGATTTACGAGCGCTCCTCTCCCCAAGCATTTTTCGGTCAAAGAAGCGGTGTTTCCATTCAATCGATTTCCCGGGGTCGATGTGCTGCTGGGGCCGGAGATGAAATCGACCGGTGAAGTGATGGGTATCGACGAAGATTTTGGATGGGCGTTCGCAAAATCACAAGCAGGGGCAGGGGCGGTGTTGCCGACGTCAGGAACTGCCTTTATCAGTGTGAAAGCCTCCGACCGTCCCGCTGCGTTGGAAGTGGGTAGGGCGTTAAACAAGTTGGGGATGCGTATTCAGGGAACGAGTGGGACAGCGGGGTATTTACGTGAACATGGGCTTACCGTGGAAATTGTGAACAAGGTGACTGAGGGGAGGCCGCACATCGTCGATCACATCAAGAATGGCTCGATCGCCCTCGTCGTGAATACGGTACGAACGGCCTCGGCGCATCTGGACTCGTTAGCCATCCGGCGGGAAGCCCTTCATCGCAGCATTCCGTATTTCACGACGATGAGGGGCGCGCATGCTGCGGTGATGGGTATCGAAGCGATCGTCAAAAAGGGCTTAGCAATTCGCACATTGCAAGAGTATCATCGGCCATAACCTGTTCAGGAGCGACCAGAGCATGCCGACACCAATTACGAAGAAAGGCTACGAGGCGTTAAAGGTAGAATTGGATCGTTTGCGCAAGGTCGAGCGGCTCAAAAACATCGAAGCCATCGCGGAAGCCAGAGCGCATGGCGATCTTAGTGAGAACGCCGAGTATGACGCCGCCAAAGAGCGCCAAGGCTTCATCGAATCGCGCATCGCTGAACTCGAAACCAAGCTGGCCGATGCCCGCGTGGTGGAGATCGCCGGACGCATCAGCGAGACGATCGTCTTCGGTGCGACGGTCTTGGTTGTTGAACAGGAGTCTCAAGCCAAGAGACAGTATACCTTGGTTGGACAAGACGAAGCCGACATGAAATTCAACAAGATCTCAGTGCAGTCCCCTGTTGGGCGAGCGCTGATTGGAAAGCGTGTTGGAGACTTCGTGGAAGTGAAGACACCTGTCAAGATGGTCGAATACGAGGTCATGGAGATCAAATTCGAGGAACTCTGACGTGCAGGATGCACGCCCCCTTATCACGCTGCTGACGGATTTTGGCGAGCGGGATTGCTTCGTGGCAAGCATGAAAGGGGTTATTCTGTCGATCAATTCTACCGCTGCCGTCGTCGATCTCTCTCATCAAATTGCCTCTCATCAGATTCAGGAAGCCGGGTACTTTCTCAAGTCTTGTTATCGCTATTTTCCAGCAGGAACTATCCATGTTGCTGTGGTCGATCCCGGAGTCGGAACCGAGCGACGGGCATTGCTCGTGTCCGCGGCCGGTTCATTTTTTGTCGGACCGGATAATGGGTTGTTCAGTGAACTCCTAGAGCAGGAGCAGGGGGCGAAGATATGGCAGATCGTGAATCAGGACTATCGTCTTGAAACGATAGGGTCGACCTTTGATGGGCGAGATGTGTTCGCGCCGGCTGCTGCATGGTTGAGCAAAGGCGTGCCACCGGCATTTTTTGGGCCGGTGGTCCAGGATCCGATTCACCGTTCCGTGGCGATCCCCGTGTGGCATGAAGAAGTGCTGATCGGCAGGATTGTCTCCGTCGATCGCTTCGGGAATCTCATCTCTAATATCACTGCGAGGCAGGTGAGGGAGTTTCGGGCAGTCGGGGGGCAATCTCTCGAGATTTATGTTGGAGCCTATGTCATCAATGATTTGGTTGGGAGTTACAGCCAGGGCAATCGAGAGAGTCCCTCTGCGCTCATCAATAGTAGTGAGAATTTGGAAATCTTTTTGCAGGAAGATAGCGCGGCGCGCTGTCTGCAAGTTGGTGTGGGAGAAGAAGTTCGTCTGTGCTAAGTCGTCTCAGCCGATCACATTGTCGATGTGATCGCACACATGGCTGGCGAAGGGGAGCGAGCAGGTAAAGGCGGGAGACACGGCGTTGAGCACGTGCATGGAGCGGTTGTCGCCTTCCAGGACGAAATCCATTTCAAGCTTTTTTTTCGTGATATCGAGGAGCTGGGCTCGAATTCCTGGACGCCCCCATGTATGGTAGTTGCGCTCGGCCACGCCTTCGGCGAGTACCGAGGCAAGTGCCACCATCTTGCCCCGCGAGTATTTGGCAACCTCCTCCATCGCTAAGCGTCGGAAATCAAATCCAGCTCCGGTCAGTAACCCGATTCCTCGACTTGCAACTTCAACAAGTTCACCGAAATTGAAGTTGCCGAACCCCTCATAATTCTCTCGCCACAACGCTGGAATGGCTGTTGGGCCGATCTTGGCTTTTCCGTCGGCCGTGATTGTGAAGTGGACACCCAGGAACGGATTCCTGAGATCTGGAACGGGATAAATATTGGTACGAATCGCACCTGCTGGTTCATCGGAATAGAGATAGAGGCCTTTAAAAGGCAGGATGCGATACTTTTCTGAGAATCCATAGTCCATCGCAATTTTGTCGGCATACAGGCCAGCGGCGTTCACGACGTAGCCGGCCTCAATGCTGTCGCGGTCGGTGTACACACTTGTGTTGTCTCGTCGTCGATAGGCTGTGTTGCACTGAATTTGAATACCCTCCCGGAGTGCATCTTCCTGCATCGCGTTGACCACTTGAAGCGGACTTACCGTCGAGGTACGTGGCGAAAAGAGGGCGCGTTGGTAGGTCTTGACTCGTGGCTCAATGGACTTGGCTTCTGCTTCCGTGAGAGGCTGGAGTTCAATGCCGTTGACTTGTCCTCGACGGAATAATTCATCCAGCGATGGCAAATCGGCCGCATCCTTCGCGACGACGAGCTTGCCGCATTTATTGAGGGGGATGTGTTTGTCCTCGCAGTAGGCGGTCAGTCGTTCGTTCCCAAGACGAGTAAACTTCGCTTTCAGGCTGTCGGGTGAGTAGTAGAATCCCGCGTGCAGGACTCCGCTATTGCGTCCACTGGCATGGGCCCCGCAAGAAGGTTCCTTTTCAATTAACAGCACGCGGGCATCTGCCTGGCGTTTGCGAAGCTCACGCGCGATGCTGAGGCCGATGACTCCACCTCCGATGACGAGAAAATCACAGGTTTGCATAATGTGTCGTGGCTCTCTTGGCGATTGGGTGACGCATCTCAGTGAGACTCAATCACTGTGCAGAGTCTCTATGGATTTCTTGATGATTTCTAGCATTTTCTTTAATTCTTCTGTTGTTGTCGAGAGGGGAGGTATGAGCACAAGTATGTTCCCGATAGGTCTTAAGATGAGTCCCTTCGATCGGGCGATGGCCGCCACGTGATGACCAGTCTTGGCGCTGAGGGGGTACGGTGTTTTGGTTGTTGTGTCTTGGACCAGCTCGATCCCAACCATGAACCCACGCTGTCGGATGTCGCCGACATGAGGAATATCAGCAATCGGCTTCAGCCATTGGGTCAACATCTTGATCTTTGCGGACAGTCGGGACAGTGTTTTTTCCTGGCGGAACACTTGGAGATTGGCCAGGGCCACGGCACAGCCCAGGGGATTTCCGGTAAAACTGTGCCCATGAAAGAAGGTCTTGAATTCGTCGTAGGTGCCTAAAAATCCTCGATAGATTTCATCGGTTGTGAGGGTCGCCGCAAGCGGCATATACCCGCCGGTGAGTCCCTTGCTGATCGCCATCAGATCCGGTGTGATCCGTTCATGCTCGCACGCGAACATCTTGCCGGTTCGCCCGAAACCCGTTGCGACTTCATCGGTGATCAAGAGGACGTTGTATTTTGTGCAAAGTTCTCGGACTCGTTTCAGATACCCGGCCGGCTGGGGAATCATACCGGCAGCCGCTTGCATCAGCGGTTCGATGATGAACCCGGCTAGTTCGCGATGACGACGTTTCAAGATTTGTTCAATTGGGTCGATGCACGCGATCTTGCAGGAGGGGTAGGCGAGTTTGAGCGGGCAGCGGTAACAATAGGGTGGCTCTGCTGCCAGCGTTGGGAACAACAGCGGTTTGAACCGAGAATGAAACAGCGCGATATTGCCGACGCTCACGGCTCCGATCGTATCCCCGTGATACGCCATCTTGAGATGGAGAAAGGTATTTTTGGGGCCGGCCTTCGGATGCCGTTGCTGCCAGTATTGGACAGCCATTTTGAGCGCGATCTCCACGGCGGTAGAACCGTTGTCCGAATAGAAGACGCGCGTGAGCCCCTTCGGTGCGATCCGGATCAAGTCGCGGGCCAGTTCAATAGCCGGTGGATTGGAGAGACCAAGGAACGTGCAGTGGGCGATGTTATCGAGTTGTTTCTTAATGGCTCGATCGAGGACAGGATGGCGATGCCCATGGACATTGACCCAAATGGATGAGGTGCCATCGAGATACCTCTTGCCCTCCGTATCAATGAGGTAGGAGCCCCGGCCACGCTCGATGATGAGCGGATCTTCCTGTTCCCATTCCTGCATCTGGGTAAACGGATGCCAGAGATAGCGGTGGTCCCAGTTCCTCAGCTGCTTCGTAGAAGGTGGTCGAGTCATGACTCCATGAATGCTCGTTCGTCAATCCTATGATCAGCCTGGACGATCTGTAATTGATTCTTGACGACTGCCGATGGACGAGGAAATGGCCTCGATGGCGGCGCGTGATTATAGGTGGAGGCGATCTCTTTGACAACCCAGGAAGCAGTTACTATAATGACCCATTTTTCACCAATGAGCTAGGATTTGCAAAGCCTTATACGCAATTTTTCCATTATTGCTCATATCGATCACGGCAAATCAACCCTCGCTGACCGGTTCCTCGAAGCTACTGGCGCAGTCACTGCTCGAGAGGCGAAAGAGCAGATCCTTGATGCCATGGACCTCGAGCGGGAACGTGGCATTACGATCAAGGCGCATGCCGTGGCGATTCGGTACAAGGCTCAGGACGGGAAGACATATGCCTTGCATTTGATCGATACGCCGGGACACGTCGATTTCACCTATGAAGTGTCGAGGAGTCTGGCTGCCTGCGAAGGGGCGCTCTTGCTGGTCGATGCCACACAGGGAGTGCAGGCGCAGACGATTGCCAATGTGAATTTGGCGATGGCCAACAACCTCACCATTATCCCGGTCATCAATAAGATTGATCTGGCGAGTTCGGATATCGAGGGCACGAAACATTCGATTTCGGAGGTGCTGCAGCTTGATGCCGCAGAGGCCTTGCCGATCAGTGCGAAAGAAGGCAAAGGAGTCCCTGAGGTATTGGAGGCCATCATTGCGAGGGTTCCTCCTCCATCTGGTGATCCCCAGGCTCCATTCAAAGCGCTTATCTTCGACTCCTGGTTCGATAATTATCAAGGTGTCATCGTCCTGGCGAGACTGGTGGATGGGTCCATCCGGCCAGGGATGAAGATCAAAGTCATGTCGAACAATCGGACGTTTGAAGTCATGGAAGTGGGACAGTTCACTCCGAAACGGACAAAGAAGACCGAGTTGTTGACCGGTGAGGTTGGATATCTCTGTGCCAACATGCGAGAGGTTGCCGATGTTAAAATCGGCGATACACTCACGGATGCGGTCGAACCTACGAGTGCGCCATTCCCTGGCTATAAAGAGGTGAAGCCGCTGGTATTCTGCGGGCTCTATCCCACCGACACCGGCCGATACGAAGATTTGCGCGACGCGTTAGTCAAACTACGATTAAACGACTCCTCGTTCGTCTATGAACCTGAGACATCGCTCGCGTTAGGATTCGGCTTTCGCTGTGGGTTTTTGGGCCTGCTGCATATGGAAATCATTCAGGAACGGCTCGAGCGTGAGTACAATCTCACGCTCCTCACGACGGCTCCGACCGTCGTCTATCGTCTCCTCACCACGAAGGGCGAGGTACTGGAGGTCAATAATCCGTCGCAGCTCCCGCCTCCCAGTAGCATTGACTCATTTGAAGAGCCGTTTATTTTGGCCTCGATCATCACGCCCGAACGATATATGGGGGCCATCCTCCAGCTCTGTCAGGAACGCCGAGGCATTCAAAAGGGCCTGAGTTTTCTCGATCCGACCAGGGTCATGATCAGTTATGAACTGCCTCTTAACGAGGTCATTCTCGATTTTTACGATAAGCTCAAGTCGCGCACACAGGGCTATGCGTCGCTTGACTATGAAGTGCTTGGCTACCGCAACTCCGATCTTGTCAGGCTCGATATTCTCTTGAACGGTGAAGCGGTCGATGCCCTGTCGTTTATCACGCATAAAGATCGTTCTGTTCAGCGTGGGCGGCAGCTTGCTGAGAAGATGAAAGAGCTGATTCCACGGCAGATGTATGAGATTGCGATTCAGGCGGCGATCGGCAGTAAGGTCGTTGCGCGTGAGACCATCGGTGCGATGAAGAAGAATGTGCTGGCAAAATGCTATGGTGGCGATATCACGAGGAAGCGCAAGTTGCTGGAAAAACAGAAGGAAGGGAAGAAGCGCATGAAAGCGGTCGGCAGTGTTGAGGTCCCGCAGGAAGCGTTCCTGGCGATCTTGAAGGTTGGAGACGAATGAGCCTCGATCAGAATCCGAGAAATGTGGATAAGTTGCCAGGTGCTCCGCGTGGGGGGGGAGATCAGGCCGCGCTCTCGGAGGCCAAACTCGCCGACAACACGGACCAATCGGGGCGAAAGTCTCTTGTCCGGGAATATGCGGAAGCGATCATTGTGGCGATGCTCCTGGCATTTGCCATCCGCGTGTTCGTCGTGCAAGCATTTAAGATTCCATCAGGATCAATGATTCCGACCTTGCAGATCGGCGATCATATTTTGGTCAGTAAGCTCTCCTATGGCCTGCAGTGGCCGACGGACTGTAAAGTGCTATGGAGTTTCCCACCGCTCAATTGCTACACGTCCGAAACGGTTGTGACGTTCGGCAAGCCGCAGCGGGGCGACATCATCGTATTTCGGTTTCCCGAGGATGAAGAGAAAGATTTCATCAAACGCATTGTCGGTCTGCCAGGGGATATTGTCCAACTGAAGAATAAGAGCGTCCTTGTAAACGGCCAGCCACTCGACGATAAAGCCTTTACGCAACGAATCGATCCCGGCGTCATTGATGGGACGATCAACCCCCGCGATAATTTTGGACCGGTGACGGTTCCGGATGGATCGTATTTCGTGATGGGCGATAATCGCGACCAAAGTCTGGACAGCCGGTTTTGGGGCTATGTGCGCGAAGAAAAGATTCGTGGGAGAGCGTTCCGTATCTATTGGTCCTGGAATGGGCAGGGAAATTGGACGGAGTGGGTCAGATGGGAACGATTCGGAAAGGCGATTCAATAACAAAACGCAGCGTCTCTTCCCTTCCGAGTGCAGACTCGAATGGGAAGAGTGATGCGTTGTCGCCCAAGGTGCTCCGAGAGTATCTTCAGCGATTTCCGCAGGCATCGATTCTCGTTGTCGGCGACCTCATTCTCGATCACTATGTGATGGGACGGGTCAGCCGGATTTCCCCAGAAGCTCCGGTTCCGGTAGTTCATGTTGAGTCGGAATCTCTGCGGCTTGGTGGGGCTGCGAATGTGTTCAACAATGTCTTGGCGCTTGGCGGAAAGGCCGATCTCTGCGGTGTGATTGGGTCGGATGAAAGCGGGCGTCTGTTGATGAAGGAGCTCGGCAACAAACGATCAAGCCGCGGGGGGGTGGTGATCGACCATGATCGCCCGACGACCAGAAAAAGTCGCGTGATCGCGCATAACCAGCAGATTGTACGGTATGACATCGAGGGACGGAGCGAACTGAAAGTCGCGCTGCGGCAGAAGATTCTCCGGTATGTGGAGTCACGGATTCGAGAGTTGTCCTGTATCGTGGTGTCGGACTATGCCAAGGGAGTCGTGTCGCCGGCACTCATGTCCGACCTCATACGACTTGCTGCGTTGAGAAAAGTTCCGGTCATTGTCGATCCGAAGGTCGAACATTTCAGCTACTACAAAGGCGTCACCGTGCTGACGCCGAATCATCTTGAAGCGGCTCAAGCCTCTGGGTTGCACGGAGACAGTGACCAGACGATCGACGAAGCCGGCGCGATGATTCGGCAGCGTCTCGGATGTCAGTCCGTCTTGATTACACGCGGTGAAAAAGGCATGAGCTTGTATGAGCGCAACGGCGCGTCGTGGCATTTGCCGACGAAGGCTCGGCAGGTCTACGACGTCACCGGTGCCGGGGATACGGTCATCGGAACCTTGGCGCTGGCCCTGTCGGCTGGAGCCAGCATCAAGACCGGAGCGGTTATGGCGAATTATGCGGCAGGAATCGTGGTGGGTATGGTCGGCACCGCGACGGTCTTGCCGAAACAGTTGTCCGAGGCGTTTGGAGATGAATAAGGGTTCACGGTCCGTCACCGTTGTGATTCCAGCTCGATATGGCTCGTCACGGTTCCCGGGCAAGCCGCTCGTCGAGCTGAATGGGAAGCCGATGATTCAACATGTCTATGAACAGGCTGTGGCCTGCCGTGCCGTTTCGAGCGTGTTAGTTGCGACCGATGATGAGCGCATCAAGCAAGCCGTCGAGGCCTTTGGTGGACGTGTGGTCCTTGTCGTCGGTGACTATAAGACCGGAACAGACCGCGTCGCGGCAGTGGCTCGCATGTTTGCGGGAGAGTACTTTTTGGACTTACAGGGCGATGAGATTCCACTGAACCCAGAGTTGTTGACTGATCTTATTGAGCCGTTTCTTGAAAGCGGCGTCGGCATAGGGACGTTGAAGCGGGTCATGGACTCTCTAGAGGATCTCCACAATTCCGCAGTGGTCAAAGTCGTGACGGACGCCAAAGGCGAGGCCCTGTACTTTTCCCGATCTCCGATCCCATTCGTCCGTGATGAGCCAGGAAGGCAGGTGATCGGAGGGCTCCACTACATCCATCTGGGCTTGTACATGTATACGAAGGAGACTTTACTGCGATTCGCGGCTCTGCCGTCCAGTCGTTTGGAGGACGCCGAAAAGCTTGAACAACTCCGTGCATTGGACCATGGGATTCGTATTCGGGTGTGGGAAACCAAACACGCCTCGTTGCGAGTTGACCGTCCTGAAGATGTGCCTGACGTCGCGGAACGCCTGCAGCAATACGAGGCGGTCAGGCGTGAGTTGCAGAACAGTGGGGTATTGTTTAAACGATGAGAAGTATATTCGAATTGGGGTGCTCTGACGTCCAACAGAGGGGACAACCATGAGCAAGTTTATTTTCGTGACTGGCGGCGTGGTCTCATCACTTGGGAAAGGGCTGGCGTCGGCTTCTATCGGAAATCTGTTGGAAAGCCGAGGCTTGAGAATCACCTTTCTAAAGTTGGATCCCTATATCAACGTCGACCCCGGCACGATGAACCCCTATCAACACGGAGAGGTCTTTGTCACGGACGACGGAGCGGAGACGGATCTTGACCTGGGACATTATGAGCGATTCACCTCGTTATCGCTGACGAAAGAGAGCAATTACACGACCGGTCGAATCTATCACTCGGTTATCACGAAAGAGCGTCGCGGGGATTATCTTGGTGGAACGGTCCAGGTCGTCCCGCATGTGACGGATGAGATCAAACAGGCGATCATGCGCATCTCCAAAGGCGTCGATGTGACGATCGTCGAGATCGGCGGCACGGTCGGCGACATTGAAAGCTTACCGTTTCTCGAGGCCATTAGGCAGATGCCGTACGACGTCGGGCGCGACAATGTGTTGTATGTCCACTTGACCCTCGTGCCCTACATCGGGGCGGCTGGTGAATTGAAAACCAAGCCGACGCAACATTCAGTCAACAAGCTTCGTGAGATCGGCATTCAGCCCCATATCCTCTTGTGCCGCACCGACCGGTATATTCCCCCGGAGCTCAAGGGCAAGATTGCCATGTTCTGTAATGTGGATAAGGATGCGGTCATCACGGCCAAAGATGTCGAGACCATCTACGAGGTTCCGATCGTCTTCAGAAAAGAGGGGTTGGACGAATTGATTGTTCGTCAGCTTCATCTGGAGACCGGCCAGCCTAATCTTCGCGAGTGGGATGCGATGATCCAGAAGATTAAGCGGCCAAAGCATGAAATTTCCGTTGCATTGGTAGGCAAGTATGTGGGGCTGAAAGAATGTTACAAGAGCCTGGGAGAAGCGCTGGTTCACGGTGGAATCGATCATGAGACCAAGGTCAACATCAATTGGATCGAGTCCGAAGACATCGAGCGGCAAGGGACGGAGCGTATCCTACGCGAGGCTGATGGCATCTTGATCCCCGGTGGATTTGGGACGAGGGGGATCGAGGGAAAAGTGACGGCCATTAGGTATGCGCGGGAACGTCAGGTCCCGTTTCTCGGTCTGTGTTTAGGGATGCAATGTGCTGCGATCGAGTTTGCGAGAAATGTAGCCGGATTGGCCGGTGCCAACAGCGCCGAGTTTGACGAGCACACCCCCCATCCGGTGATCAATCTCATGCCCGATCAGCAGGGCGTGAGCGACAAGGGTGGGACCATGCGACTGGGCTCGTATCTTTGCAAGTTGAGCGACGGGACGCTGGCGCAGAAAACGTATGGGGTGAGCGAGGTGCGTGAACGCCATCGCCATCGCTATGAATTCAACAATGCCTATCGAGAGCAGCTGATCTCGAAGGGGCTGGCCTTGAGTGGAGTGTCTCCCGATGGTCGCCTTGTCGAGATTATTGAGTTGAAGGATCACCCCTGGTTTTTAGGCACCCAGTTCCATCCTGAGTATAGTTCCCGCCCGCATCGTCCACATCCCTTGTTTAGCGGATTCGTGGGAGCGGCATTGCGCAAGAAGCTAGGGCATTAGTTGTTGGCTATGGCACAACTCGTCGAAATCGGTTCGTTCAAGGTCGGCCAGGGACAGCGTCCGTTTCTCATTGCCGGGCCTTGTGTGATCGAGAGCGAGCAGCTCGTGATGGACACGGCCGGCCAGGTTGCGGACATTGCGAAGTCACTGGGAATTCCGTACATCTTCAAGTCATCATTCGATAAGGCCAACCGAACGTCCATTACTTCATTTCGTGGTCCTGGAATCGAGAAGGGCCTGGCGGTATTGAAGAAGGTAAAGGACCAATTCGCTCTGCCTGTCTTGACTGACGTGCATACGGAGGAGCAGGCGACTGAAGCGGGGAAGGTGGTGGATGTCCTTCAGATCCCAGCTTTTCTCTGTCGGCAGACGGATTTGCTGATTGCCGCTGCAAAAACAGGAAAAGTCGTGAACGTGAAGAAGGGGCAATTTCTCTCGCCGATCGAAATGGGCAATGCAGTCAAAAAAGTCGAAGAATGTGGAAGCCGTCGGCTTCTGCTCACTGAGCGTGGGTCGTCATTCGGCTACAACAATCTTGTTGTGGATATGAGATCCTTTCCTCTTATGAGAACTTTTGGGTATCCTGTCGTCTTCGATGCGACGCACAGCGTTCAGCTGCCGGGTGGTGGTGGAACGAAATCCAGTGGCCAGCGGGAATTTGTCGAGCCGTTGGCGTGCGCCGCGGCCGGAGCGGGTGTCGATGGATTCTTCATGGAAGTCCATCCCAATCCAGACGAGGCGCTGTCTGATGGGCCCAATATGGTCCCATTACATCAACTCAAGTCCTTGCTGGAACGGGTTCTACGCATATGCGACGCGGCCAAGCCGAGAAGCTGAAACCTTCAGCGCGGCGCGGTCAATCTACGACGGTGAAGGCAGCTCATCCAGTCGCGAGGGTTGCGAAAAGGCGACGTGACACTATGACAGTGAAGCCATCTGGCCGGGATTCGAAAATTTCGAAAATAGAAGAGAGTCTGGCCGACGGTCGGCGCGTGCTTGAAATTGAAGCGCGAGCCGTCCAATCGCTTGTGGACCGGTTGGATGCCAAGTTCGCAAAGGCGGTGCAGTTGCTTGTTCAGTGTAAGGGAAAGGTCGTCGTGTCGGGCATGGGGAAGTCCGGCTTGATCGGTCAAAAAATCGCCGCGACGCTTGCCAGCACCGGTACGTCGTCGTTTTTTTTGCATCCCGCCGAGGGCGTGCATGGAGATCTGGGCATGTTGGCGCGACGTGATGCGTTGGTCGCGATTTCCAACAGCCCAGAGGGTACCAGAGAAACGGATCCCCGTAGCAAGCTACGGGGAATCACAAGTTCAAACGAATAAGTGAACAAATCAAATATAACCAACCGTGGTTGGAGTGCAATTTCAGGAAAACCAATTACGTGAATCTGGGCTCGCTGCAAAACGTAATAACCCACCAATCCTATTTTCTTGCTTGACTCCTCTTTTCACCGTTTCTTGGATTCAAAGGAGGCAAGGGGGTCGCCACTGCGCTTGGCTCTGTCCTCGGTGTTGCACCGCTGATCGGACCGTTGCTGCTGCTGGCCTGGATCGGAGCGGTGGCTCTCTGGCGCTACTCTTCCGGTGGTGCGCTCACTGCCTTTGGACTCTTTCCCGTCCTTGCTGCCTCTCTTCGACCGACGGCTCCCTTTGCGTTGTTCTCCGTGCTCGTGACCAGTCTCATTGTGATCAAGCACAAGGGAAATATTAAACGGTTGTGGAAGGGGACGGAGAGCAAGATGGGGCAAGGTCGTCCCGGTTGATCCAAGTGCTCGCAGAACCCCCACGTCTGCCTATCAGTATTCCAGTGAAGGAGAACAACGTGGTCGCTCCATGCGCGCAGTTTTGGATTCAACCGGGCCACCCTTGTGAGAAGGGAGGGTGAAGCATCATTATTCGGCAGCCATAAGAGTATAGAAGCAGATGTTATTTGCCAAACAGGGAGAGTTAACCTCGGCAATGAGCTGCTGGCCAACAACAACCAAATCGCCGCTGTTGAACGGTCGGTTCGATCGCTTCGTTGAGCGACAAGAATCCTAAGGGTTCTGGAGTTCTCGCTGCAGCTCGCGGATTCTGGCGACCACTGCGCTATCTACTTGGGCTCCACTGACAGATGTGAACACTCGCTCAACCGAACTAAGACCTGATAGATCACGGATCATCTGCAACGCGCGCTGATACTCTCGCTGGAACTCTGAGATTGCAGCCTCGCGCTCCGTTGAGTCCTGGATATCAAGAATGTCCGGCGGGTCGAGCCAGAGCGCAGTGCAATGCAGACCAACTTCCTCGATATAGAGGCTGAGTCGATCCGACAATTCTGCTATTGCGAGGCCCGCGTGCATGATTGCATCCTTGGCCTCCTTCCGTTTTGAAGGTGGTGCTTCAAGGGACGCGGAGAAGACTCTCCGAGCGTTGCCCATTGCGTGGAATAGAGCCTCAAACGCCTCGAGTCGCCTGCTGAAAATTGCCTGTGCGAAGGATTCCGCTCGGTTCCGCCGCCTGATAAATTCGTTCAACCCGACTCCGGTCAGTGCAGCGCTTGCCCCAATCAGTGGGCCGAGGAGTGAATCAAAGCTCATTGTAGCTCTCGGCCCTCGCCACCCAATTGTTGAGCATACTGACCAGCATAGTTCCGTTATTGCTGTGAATTGCCACCCTTGGACCAGCGCATCTACTGGACTGCGTGCGCGTTGTCCACCTCGATTCAACACGTTCGTGTCGATTATAGTCGTTCTAGCAAAAGAGCCGAGTCATTGTACTTTTTCTAATAGGGAATGAAAAGTACGAGTAAGAGGTATGTGGGAAAGCCGCTACTACTGTCTTGTGCCGAATGATGCCGAACTCAACGTATCGGAATGTGCTATGGAAAACAATCGGGCGACGATGCTGACTTGTGCAGAGTAGCCTAGTTAAGCAAGGAGATGCTCGCAATCTTCCCAGGTGAGGCCAAATGCGTGTACGTCGGCGACGCCGAGCTCGCCACAACCTCACGAATAGTCGGAGGATAGGCTGGGTCGAATTCGCCGTCCATCATTGCCGATTCGGCCCAGGCACCAGGTTGCCCAGCGACAATTCATGGTGCAGGTGGGTAGCAAGCTTTTCAGCAACGGTCTTACGTATGATGAGTACCATGGCCGTTAGACTTTGATGCCCTAAGTCTTACGCAGCGCGTCGTCGTTTGGCGCGCCCGCTCGAACGCGTTGTGAGACGCGATGATTTCTCCGTGAATCGGCCTGTCACGAACTTGTGTAGCACACTGGCAATGAGCGTTTGGTAAGGCACTCCTTCTTCGGCTGCACGGGTTTGGATATCCATCAAATCGGGTGAGGACAATCTCACGTTGACACTCCGGTTCTTGATGAACGTCGCCCGGGCCGCTTCTTTGAAGCGGTTGAGTTCGGCCTTTGAGGGAGCAACGGACTTAAACCGGCCTTTCTCATATTCTTTGGCAATTTGTTCTTCATACGATGGTCGACGTTTTTTCATTTACACACCGCCTTTCAGGTAGTCACGGGTCGCCTTCCTGTTCGGAATGATCGTTTTAAGGAAGTAGTGGTCGGCTTCTTCCACGAACGGAACCAAGTAGGCATAGTGCTCGATCGCGACAACAAACATTCGTTGACGAGGGTATCTGCCGAGGTTGGGATGTACCACGATATCAAGCACTCCATCGGCTTCAATGGCAAGCACGATTTCCTCGAAAGAAATATTTCGTTCAGCTTTCAGTCGTTCATTCTTTTCGTGGCTCCAACGAAACGGCTTCATGGGCCAGTTTAGCCCAATGTGTGTTTCATGTCATCACTAGCTGAGGACGCTCGATCGTCACGTCTGTGTTGAACATGATGCTATGCCTGCACTGGAAAATTAGGTTCGCGGTTCCACCATTGAATTGACTCTCCCTCACCCCATTCATATAATGCGAGTCGCTCTTAGTTCCCTCTTATCTGACAGTCACTTATGCCATCACCCACCAAGGACCGAATGGCTCAAAAACTTGCGAAAGTTCGTATTGGATTGCGCCATGCGTTTGCCGTTCGACCTGAGACTGAGTCCCTCGCCATTGAAGATGTCCAATTGCTGGAACGAATAGCCGAGATGGTCGTCAAGCGTGGTATGGCGGCTCCGGCGACGATGTTTTTGGAATCCATGGGGCCGATGAATTTTCTTGGCAGTCAGGCCCTGCATTTCATCACGCCGATCATTGATTGCGTGATGAGTGCCAAAGAAGTTGAGCAGGTCGCACGATTGCTCGAGCGCCGGGATACGGTGACTCATCTGATTGCCATCATTGAAGCCAAGTCTGCTCCACAGGGAGCAACGGCTCAATGACAGCTTCTGCCTCCAGTCCTCCTAAGATTGATCGCCCCCTCAATGTGATTGTCGCCACCGATTGTGGCAGCACCACGACGAAAGCCATTCTCATCGAAAAAGTCGGTGATGAATATCGACAGACCTATCGCGGTGAAGCGCCGACGACGGTGGAAGCACCGTTTGAGGATGTGACACGCGGTGTTCTGAATGCCATCGCGGAAATTGAAGAGCTTTCGGGCCGGAAGATTCTGGATGGGGACAAGATCATTACGCCTTGCCGGGGCGACAAGACGGGCGTCGATATTTATATCTCGACCAGCAGCGCCGGTGGTGGCTTACAGATGATGGTGACTGGCGTCGTGCAGAATATGACCGGTGAAAGCGCGCAGCGCGCCGCGCTGGGGGCCGGCGCTATCGTCATCGACGTGTTGGCGGCTAACGACGGCCGGTTGCCTCACGAAAAGATCGAGCGGATTCGTTCCATGAGACCTGACATGATTCTGATGTCAGGTGGGACTGATGGAGGGGCGGTCACCCACGTCGTGGAGATGGCGGAATATATCGCTGCGGCGGAACCACGGCCACGGTTTGGCGTGACCTACAAGTTACCGTTGATCTATGCGGGCAATAAGGAAGCCCAACCGCAAGTGAGAAAGATTTTGGAAGATAAGTCGGCGCTGGTGGTGACGGAGAACATCAGGCCGGTCCTGGAGCGAGAGAACTTGGCGCCGGCGCGGAACAAGATTCACGACCTGTTCCTTGAGCATGTGATGCAGCAGGCGCCTGGTTATAAGAAGCTTATGGAAATGGCGGGGGCGCCGATCATGCCGACTCCCGCTGCAGTCGGCCTCATCATGGAGGCGATCGCCAAACGGGAACATCTGAACCTGATCGGTGTGGATATCGGAGGAGCGACGACGGACGTGTTTTCCGTCTTCGACGGCCTATTCAACCGGACGGTCAGTGCCAATCTCGGCATGTCGTATAGCGTGTCGAATGTGCTTGCGGAGGCGGGACTGGCCAATATCATGCGTTGGGTGCCGCTCACGATCGATGAGCAGACGTTGCGCAACCGGATCAAGAACAAGATGATCCGCCCCACCACCATTCCGCAGACGCTCGATGAACTGCAGATCGAGCAGGCGATCGCACGCGAAGCCTTGCGATTAGCCCTGATCCATCACAAGTCCCTTGCGACCGGATTGAAGGGTGTGCAGCAGGAACGAACGATCTCCGACGTCTTCGAACAACAGACCTCCGGCAAGACACTGATCGATATGTTGAAGCTGGATTTGATCGTCGGAAGCGGGGGGATTCTGTCACATGCTCCGCGGCGAATCCAATCGATGTTGATGATGGTCGATGCCTATGAGCCGATGGGCTGTACGCGGTTGTCCGTCGACAGCATCTTCATGATGCCGCATCTTGGAGTGCTCTCCACGATCAATGAGAGGGCAGCGACCGACGTGTTCGTCAGAGATTGCATGGTTTACCTTGGGACCTGTGTGGCGCCGATTGGGCAGGGAAAGGACGGTGATCACTGTGCCGACTATGAAATCACCTGGCCCGATGGGAAGACCACGAAGGAGCCATTGAAGTTCGGCGAGTTGCGATTGTTTCCATTGGAGTCCGGCAAGCAGGCCACGATCAAAGTACAACCTGCCAAGGGGGTCAACATGGGGTCAGGGGCGGGTGTGGCCGTGACCAAGGAAGTTCATGGCGGTGTCGTCGGGCTCTTGCTCGATGGCCGTGGGCGACCGCTCCGACTTCCAGCTGATCAACCAGGCCGTGTCACAGCGCTGACGAAATGGTTCAATGCCGTTGGGCTCTATCCAGGACCGAGTATCGAGCGATGAGAAACGAGGCAGACCTCCGCACCAGTCTCTTTACTCAGCACTCAGTCCGCAGCATTCAGGATTCTCGTTAAATGGCCCATTCGTACACCCCTGGCTTAACAGTGACGGATCAGACGGTCATTCACCGTCGGCGCATGTTGCCGTTGCCGGGGACGGTCGTGGTCACTGTCGGCGATCTGGTCCGTTCCGATCAAGTTGTGGCGCGTGCAGAGTTGCCGGGGAAAGTGTTTCCGGTCAATCTTGCCAATCAGCTCAGCGTGGCTCCGGGTGAGATCAAAGACTATCTGATCAAAAAAGAAGGCGATGTTGTCGAAAAGGACGAAATCCTCGCTGAGAACAAACCGCTGATCAAATGGTTTAAGACGGAGATTCGTTCGCCGGTCGCGGGGACGATCGAATCGGTGTCGAGCATCACAGGACAAGTCCTCTTGCGCGAACCTCCACGAGTGCTTCAGCTGCTCGCCTATGCGAACGGCATGATCATCGAAACGATTCCGCAGCAGGGCGTCGTGGTCGAAACGACGTGTAGCCTGGTCCAGGGGATCTTCGGCATCGGTGGAGAAACGTCCGGGGAGATTGTCATGGCGGTGAAGGGGCCTGATGAAGCGTTGACGCCTGGACACTTCAATAGCGCCATGAAGGACAAAGTCGTGGTCGGGGGATCCTTCCTTTCAGCCGAGGCGATGAAGCAGGCCAAGGCGGTTGGTGTTGCCGGTTTGGTGGTCGGTGGGATTCACGATGAAGATTTGCGCGCCTTGCTAGGCTATGACCTGGGTGTGGCCATTACTGGAACAGAACAGGTGGGGTTCACGCTGATTCTAACTGAGGGGTTCGGGACGATTCCGATGGCGGCTAAGACCTTCAAGCTACTTTCCTCGCATGTCGGCCAGAAGGCCTCGATTTCCGGTGCCACCCAGATCAGGGCCGGTGTGATTCGTCCTGAGATTATTATTCCTCAGGAACACACCAGTTCGAAGGGGGCAGCTCAGTCACAACGCGAAGGCATTCGTCTCGGCGACCCGGTCCGGATCATCCGCGATCCGATGTTTGGGCGTATCGGTGAAGTATCGGCGCTTCCATCAGGGCTCACCAAGATCCCCACAGAGAGTGAGGTGCGGGTCTTAGAAGTGAAATTTGCCGATGGAAAGAAAGCCGTTATCCCGCGGACGAACATCGAGGTGATCGAAGGGGCATGAGCGACGTGAATTCTCAGGCGTTAATCGGGCAACGGAGCGTCTGTATGATTGTCTGGACACTACTGGTGTCTGGCTGGCTCTGTTCCTCTGCCTTGGCACAGACATCGATCAGTGCGCCTCAAGATATGCGGGTCTTCGATACGCCGAGTGATGGTGGAGGCAGCCTCACGGTGCAGTGGGCTCCTTCGTCATGGGATGGTCCTGATGCACGGTATCAAGTCTTGGCCGGTGATGCGGCTGTGACCGACCCGGCAGCGCTCACGATCATCGCGGAGTTCCCAGGGAACTCGAAGTACGTCAAAGATGCAAAAACCGCGTGGTGGACAAGGAACGTCGACAAAACCTGGCATCAGGTCCTGGTCAGAAGCGCGAAGGGATTCGAGGTCAAGGATGGGACATCCTATGCCGTTGCTGTGGCAGCCGTTCAAGGCGACCAGCGGGTCTTCAGCCAGGTCTTGGTGGCCAGTCCTTCGCCGGACTGGTTTAATTGGAATCAGCTCAATAATCTCATCATCGCGTTGTCGTTCGGCGGGCTCGTGTTTTACTCGATCAGCTACGCGAAGCGACACGAGATCTTCCTACGGCGGATTCCAGGTCTTGATGCAGTTGATGAAGCGATCGGACGTGCGACGGAGCTGGGTAAGCCGATCCTCTATCTGACCGGCGCGCATGATCTGCATGATCCTTCGACGATCGCCGCCGCGGTTATTTTGGGGAAAGTTGCCAAACGGGCCGCGCTGTACGAAACCGAACTGCTGGTGCCGCACCGCGAACCGATCACGATGGCAGTCTGCCAGGAAATTACCAAGCAGGCCTATTTGGAAGCGGGCAAGCCGGATCTTTTCAAGGAAGACGCCAACTTTTTCATCACGGCCGATCAGTTCAGTTACACGGCGGCAGTGGATGGGATTATGTTGCGGAAGAAGCCGGCCGCGAACTTCTTCATGGGTGCGTACTTCGCCGAATCGTTGCTGCTGACGGAGACAGGCGCAAGTACCGGTGCCATTCAGATCGCCGGCACCGACTCAGATCACCAGCTGCCGTTCTTTGTGACGACTTGCGACTACACCTTGATCGGCGAGGAGCTCTACGCTGCCAGTGCATACCTCTCCAAAGAACCGGTGCAGATCGGGACGCTCCTCGGTCAGGATATCGGGAAGGCGGTCATCCTGAGTGCCATCGGTATTGGCATCGTATTGGCGACGATGGGAGCCGTCACCGGCGCACAATGGCCCCAGTTGTTTCTCGATCTGTTAAGGGATTTAAAATGATCTTTCTCCGCCGACAGCTCCCCCTCTTGATCACCTTGGTCACCGGCCTTCTGTTTGCCGCCCAGTATTACGTCCCGCATCCCGCTTCGGAACAGATGCTCACCTCCGCGACAAAGTGGTTACAGATCGTCGGTGGGTTTGCCTTGATCTTGGGAGTGACCAGTCTGTTTCATCAGCATGCGGTGAAGATCAGACGCCAAGAAGCCGGGTGGGGCTACAGTCTCGTACTGTACGTCGGGATGCTCGGCACCATCGCGGTTGGGCTCTGGGCCAATGGCAAGGAAAGTGTCGAAGGGACCATGACGGCCTTCGGCTGGGTCTACAACTACATGATGGTGCCGCTACAAGGGACCATGTTTGCCATCCTGGCCTTCTTTATCGCATCGGCTGCCTATCGCTCGTTCAGGGCCAAGAGTCGTGAAGCGGCCGTGCTGTTAGTGGCAGCTGTGATTGTCATGATGGGACGGGTGCCGTTGGGTGAGTATTTGATTCCCCTGAGCGGCGATGTGTCCTCGTGGATTTTGAATGTGCTGAACTCATCTGTGCGTCGCGCCATTCTGATCGGAGTGAGTCTCGGGGCCGTGGCGTTGTCCTTCAAGATCATCTTTGGTGTAGAGCGGTCGTATCTCGGGGGAGGGAAGGACTAGTGCAGGCTGTGAGCGAACGATGTGGATGGCGGGTATGACCTTCTCGGAAAAAATGCTCAAGATTGATCGGCGGATCATTTTCATGATGATCGGTCTCTGCACGCTCTTGCCGCTGCTCTATCCGGTTGGCTTGCCGATCAAGACTTCATCGGAAGTGCGTGGTGTGTATGACCATATTGAATCGTTGCCGGAAGGTTCGGTGTTCCTTCTGTCGATTGATTTCGACCCGGCCTCCAAACCCGAGCTGTATCCGCAAGCGATCGCGCTGCTGCGTCATGCGTTCAAAAAGAACCTTCACGTGATCACGATGACACTGTGGGTGTCCGGAACAGGAATGGCGGATCAGTTAGTGACGCAAGTTGCCAAAGAAATGGGCAAAGAAAATGGCACGGATTACACATTTCTCGGGTGGAGTCCCGGTGGCCAAGCAGTGATCATCAACATGGGACAGGACCTCTACTCGGCCTATCCCAGTGACTATCGAGGCAAGCCCACGAAGGAGTTGCCGATTCTTGAAGGGGTGCGCAGCTTGAAGGATGTCAGCTACCTGGTGAGTTTGGGGGCAGGACGGCCGGGGGTGGAAGAGTGGTATGTCTTTGGTAAGGATAAGTATAAGTTTGAAATGGGTGGTGGGTGCACGGGCGTGATGGCTCCCGGTTTATATCCATTGCTACGGAGCGGTCAGATCAACGGCCTCATCGGGGGGCTCCGTGGCGCAGCGGAATACGAAAACCTGATCGGACAGAAAGGCAAGGCCGTGGCTGGGATGGACGCGCAGTCGGCCACGCATCTCGCCATCATTGCGCTGGTGATCATGTGCAATTTGTTCTATTTTTCTCTACGCCAGCAAAGAGGGTGAAGCACCAGTGACGACGATGCCGTTTGAAATGATCGTAGGCGCGTGGGTCGCAACCGGGTTGACCCTCCTGATCTTCTCGTTCCTCTACAAAGACAACCCGCTGTTCAAACTCGCGGAACATCTCTATGTAGGGGTGTCGGTCGGCTACGTGATCGTGAAGACCTACGATACGGTCATCGTGCATCTGGTCGTCAAGCCGATCGTTGAGAATGGTGAAATCGCCCTGCTGATTCCCGTTGCCATTGGGATGCTGATGCTGACTCGGTATGTGCCAAAGGTGGCCTGGATGTCTCGGTATGCGTTCGCCTTCATTGTGGGAATGGGCGCTGGGTTGGCGATCCCAAGAACGGTGTCATCCTTCATTCTCAAACAAGTCGAGGATACCATTCGGCCGTTGTTGTCGATGACTGGGTCGGAAGGCGTCACGTTCTCGATGAATCTGCTCAATCCGGCCAGCCACCTCAACGCGATCATCATCTTCATCGGTGTTAGCTCGGTGTTGTTCTACTTCTTTTTCTCGATCGAGCATAGCGGAGTGGGGAAAGCGGTGGCACGAACCGGTATTCTCTTCTTGATGATTTCGTTCGGCGCCGGGTTTGGCTACACGGTCATGGCACGCATGTCGCTGTTGATCGGCCGCTTGACGGACTTGATCGAATTCTCCGATACCTCCTATGGTCGTCCGACTGTTTGGCTGTCGCTACTCACGGTTGGGGCTCTCTTTCTGCTCGCTCGACGGGGTCGAGAGCAACCTCCTGATATTCATTGAGAAGGAGGGGTCGTCGAAGCGGTTGCAGCTGTAACCGTTTGTCCCCTACAATGTCCTCCGCTATGACCTCCGGTATCGCAAAAAGTCCTGCTCAATACCCTGCCTTGCGGAATCTGCAATTTTCTCCCATTAAGCAGGGAGAGGATCAGCTGATCGTGCTCTGGGATCCCAGTGGTTTGAGCAAGGAGAAGTTGGTCCTACCGCTCAATTTCTTCTTCATCGTGCAACATTTCGATGGAGAACATTCCATCCAGGACATCGGTGCGCTCTATCTGAAACGGTTTGGCGAGTTTCTGATGCCGAATAAGGTAGAGCAGCTCGTGACGGATTTGGAGCAGAAACTCTTTTTAGAGGGGGAACGGGTCGAGGCTGCCAAACAACAGGCCCGGATTGCGTATCGGCGGCAACCAATCCGGCAGGCGGCGTTTGCTGGCCGCAGTTACGAGGCGGACGGTGTCAAACTGAAGAAGCAGATCGATGGGTTCTTTACATCCGGTGAGGGGCCGGACTTTAAGCCGTCAGAGAACCAAGGCAAATTGATCAAGGGGCTGGTCGCCCCCACGTATGACCTTAAACAAGCTGGATCGGTCTACGCATGGGCTTACAAGGAGCTACAGGAAGCTCAACAGCCGGATGTCTATGTCATCATCGGGACTGCCCATGCAGGCCTGGAGAACTTCTTTGCCGTCACAGACAAGGATTTTGAGACACCATTAGGAGCGGTGCCGGCCGATCGACCGATCGTGGATCAACTGAAGGGGATGGTGCCGAAATTCTTTGACGAAGAGATGGCTCACCAAACAGAACATGCTATTGAATTTCAGCTGCCGTTTCTCCAGACCACTGTTGGTAAACCGTTCACGATCGTCCCGATTCTCTCGTCATTTTCTGCGCTCAGCCTCAATGATCCAGCTGTTCAGAGCTCTGTGGAGCAGCTTCTTAGCGCATTCCGAGAGGTGATCGCGGCGTCGGGAAAGACCGTGTGTATCATTGCGGCAGGGGAATTGGCGCATCTGGGGATGCGCTACGGCGATAGTGCGCCACCCACCGATTTCTCTTTCCATCGTTCAATGCAGCAGGACCTGGAAATGTTGAAACCGGTCGAAGAGCTCAAGCCGGCTGGATTCTCCGGGTATATTCAAAAAGAAAACGATCAACGGCGGATATCCGGCTTCTCACCGATCTATAGTCTGCTCCGATTAATCCAAGCCGAAAAAGGCCAAGTGCTCCGCTACGACCGCGGCATCACCGATCAGTACAATTCCACCGTCACCTACGCCAGCCTGGCGTTCTTCTAGCGCGGAACCAATCGAACAATTGCCGCAAGAGACTGCTGGCAGAGTCCTGCCCGATCTGGGTGACGGGTGTGACCTGGTGATCGAGACAACTTTGAGAGATGAGCGTATCTGCGAGTTTGGCCCAATGGCGTTTCTTGAGATCTCCACTCAAGGAAGACCGGTGCACTCATAGAATCTTTCGATTAGGGGAAGAGTGGGCATCGGGAACGACATGGATGGTGGTTTCTCCTGGTGGCCATGGCAACAGCTACAACCAGAGCCCACCTGTATCCAAAACATTTCTGCACAGAATCATTTTAGATACATGTCTCATTCTCACCGATTGCTAGTGTATCGCTTTGATACGATCTAATTTTGACCGAAGACCATCCTTTGTTCGCGATTCAACAATAAACCTCAATGAATCAACACCGTTGAGACCTCTTCAGGATGATGTGTGAGCGGTGGGGATTTATCTGATTCGAAGAGACTTACATTCCGCCTTAATGGAATGATTGTTGTGTGAGCCTTCATCTTTGACGAGGGTAACGTCTAAGCGTAAGTGAGGGACCCGCTACAAGTAAGGGAGTGCGATCGGCACCAACTCATGGTTGCGATGGAACCTCAAAGAATTCGGGTTATTGAAAGTCAAGATATTGGTGATGGCCTACCGCTTCTTGCGTTGCTGAAAGGAGATAGAAAAATGGACAAGCGCCCTAAAGTCTGTATCGACCGGATCTTGCCAAGAGATCTCATGCGGTTGCAGCGGACCAAACCGATGCGCGACGGCGGGAGGCGTGCCATTGCTCCCATCGGGAAGACCTGGATGAATGGCTCGACGCTCAGGGTGCGGTTTATGGGAGGCACTCCAACCGAACAGACCGTTGCCCGGCAACAGGCCGAATGGTGGTCTCAGGTGGCCAATCTTACGTTTGTATTCAACGATGCGCTGAATGCGGAAATACGGATCACCTTCGATCAGAACGATGGAGCCTGGTCCTATGTCGGCACTGATTGCCGCGGCATTCCATTGGATCAACCCACCATGAACCTCGGCTTTCTCGATGGGGGGACTGCGGGCCATGAGTTCGGGCATGCCATTGGATTGGCGCATGAACATCAAAACCCGGCGGGAGGCATCCAGTGGAACGAAGCCGTGGTGGTTCGTGAAACCGCAAAATCACCGAACTTCTGGGATGAGGCGACCACGCGCCACAACATTCTTCGCAAGTACAGCGCGAATCAGGTCAATGGGACGTCATTCGACCCGGACTCCATTATGCTGTATTTCTTTCCCGCCTCATGGACTCTCAACGGGATCGGCACCAAAGCGAATGAGGTCTTGTCCACGGTGGATAAGGCCTTCATCGCCGGTGCCAAAATGTATCCAAAGGCCGGGGGGACAACGTCGACCGCTGTCGATCTCCTCGTGAATGCCACGCGCCGCACACAGGCGTCGATTGGAAAGGTGGGTGAGGAGGACTTGTACAGGTTTACGGCTGCGGCGGACGGGCGTTATGTCATCGATACGCTGGGACCGACGGATGTGGTGATGAAACTGTTCGGGCCAAACAGCGAGACCGCCTTGATCGCAGAAGACGATGATTCTGGCCTCGACAGCAACGCCAAGATCGCAGGGGATTTCATTGCCGGGGAATATTTTGTCCAGATTCGACACTATTCTCGCGTGAGTGGAAGAGGAAAATATTCGATCAAGGTGCGAAAAGTGTGAGAGCGGCGAGGGACGGAGGCTGCGATCTGTAGAGCAGCCAGGGGGTCAGAGCGCAAAAGGGAGTTCAGTTATGCTTATTTCCGTCATCAATCATACCAACGGCAAGATTCTGGATGAGCATGTGCAGGTCGCCTTGCGGGCGATCAACCGGCAAATTCGCGAAGACTATGAACCCTATTGGCACATCGGAGGGGAGCTCCGATTGGAGGGGAAAAGCGGCAAGAAGCCGTCGAAGCAGAGTCTTGCCGACATGCGGGGCGATGCCGTGTTGTATTTATGGGACTCGATGGATGTCGACGACGCGCTCGGCTATCACGACCGCAATAATGCGGGGGTGCCCTACGGCTTTGTTTTTACCGAGCTGGCGAAACAGCTGAAGGAAGATTGGACGGTTACCTTGTCGCATGAAGCGCTGGAGTTGCTCGGAGATTCGGAGGTGAATCTGCTGGTTCAAGGCCCGCATCCAGCTGATACAAAGCGGACGGTTTTTCATTGGTATGAAATGTGTGACGCCGTGCAGGCGGAAATCTATGAGATCGACGGAGTCAACGTCTCGAATTTTGTTCTACCCTTGTACTTCACGGGTGGCGAGGAGAAAGGCGGCCGGAACGATTTCCTTGGTCGAGCCTATCAAGGTAAGACCTTGCACTCATTTGGAGTGAATCCTGGCGGATATGTCGGGTACTTCGACCCCGAAAAGGGAGACCATGACACATTTTCAATAGACGGAGACCAGGTGGCAGCGAGACGTCTGAAGTTCAAGTCCCAGGCTAAAGGCGCGCGGCGTGGGATTCGATATCAGCGATATGCCGCACAATCATCCAGGAGGCGAAGATGAAGAGACAAGGGCTTGTTCTCAAATACAGGGTTATCGTGGCAATGCTGGTTACGAATCATCACCAATAGCGTCATAGAGGGAGATCGTAATGAGGCGCAAAGGCAGTGTGCTCCAAGGAGACAACGATCCCCATTGAGAAGAAGCAAGGCTCGGACGATCGCTATTGCGCGAAGTTCAGGCCTGTCCATCGAAGACCATCGCTTGGTGGGAGATGACGTCTCCTTCGTCGAGACCCCAAACCAAAGAGGAGTCCTTGCTCCACGCTATCTGGTGTTCCATTACACCGCTGGGAAAAGTGCCACGAGTTCAATCACCTGGTTGATAAACCAGGAATCGAAGGCCTCCGCTCATATCGTACTAGGCAGGGATGGCTCGATTACTCAACTTGCTCCGTTCAACGTCAAGACGTGGCACGCGGGCATGAGTCATTGGGATGGGTTGAGCGGCCTGAACAGTTATGCCATTGGAATAGAGATGGATAATGCAGGCCCGCTCACGAAAGTCGGCGACAAGTATCAGGCCTGGTTCGGCACGCTCTACGACGAGGATCAAGTCAGCTATAGCAGGCACAGACTGGACGGTGAACTACGCTGGTGGCATGCCTACACCGAAGTGCAGATCCAAGGCGCCTTGGATCTCGCACAACTCCTGGTTCGACGCTACGATCTGAAGGATGTGATAGGCCATGACGATATCGCTCCCGACCGAAAGCGAGATCCCGGTCCCGCCTTCCCATTGGAGCATGTCCGTGCCTCGGTCCTGGGTCGTGAAGAAGAGGAGCCGGAGCGGTATGAAGTGACAGCGTCCACGCTGAATATTCGAAACGGTCCCGGTGTAGAGTTTCCCTCTGTTGCCGAACCGCTCAAGAAGGGAACGATGGTCGTGCTGTTGGAGAAGCGCGACCGATGGAACAGGGTGGAACTGGCAAAGAATGGAGATATTGAAGGTTGGGTGCATAACCGGTTCTTGGCCAAGATCTGAGGCTTCAAGAGTATAGCTATTCTATTGATGAACCAGGCTGAGTTACTGAGAAAGGCTTCCCGTGGCTCCTGCCGTGTAAGCAGTGACCGATATCGTCTGTACTCTCGTCCAACCGACTCCCTTCAGTGCCCTCGTCTCTTGTAGCTAGATTGCTCCCAGCGAAATACGAAAGACACAAGCACCCGGTGCTACACAGCGCTTCAATTGCCCCTTCCTGCCCCAATTTCACGATCAGCGCTGTCTAGGCAAGTAGACAGCGTAACGTTCTGTATTTATTAACATTGCGTGGTTTTGGCGTAGCTGCTGGTTCATCCTGTAGAAAAAATCGCCACAAACGAACGATGAGTTTCCCCTATCTGAATCGCTCTAACAATCTGTTTTGACGAGATATTTCCCATTGATGCTGTTCGTTGCCGTTTTTCGGCACAGCGATTGCTGACAATAATTGTCGCTGGTGAAGGTATGGGTGATTTTGGACCGGCCTCCGAATGACCCATTCCTTCGCAAGAAGGAACCCTTCACCAGCTCTTACCCCTCCTGAGATGCGAGGCCGGAAGTGGTTCGGAGGCCGGTTCTTGTTCATAGAGATGATGAAGAGAGGATTCTTCAAAAGAGAGGATTCTTCACATGATGATCAACCAGCAGTTGTCAACTCACTGCCTAATAGGGCAGCAACACCAGGGAGAGGAGGCCGAGACATGAGGTCTATTCAGTTTAAGCAGTACTGGAGGTGGAGGTGGTCTAGTGCGGTGCGGATGCTCCAGTCCGTGTTGTTAACGGGCAGTCTGCTTATCGCACCCGGGTTGTTTGCGGCGGAATCGGGTGATCGTCAGCATGGGGGGCATGCGACACCGGTGGCAATGCCGGGCTGGACTCAACAGCTGAAGGGGCAGACGGTGGTAGAGAATGCCATCGAAGGGCGCGCCGACAATGCGCAAAAGATGGAGATGCAGCATCATCGCCTGATGGAGAAGCTCGGACAGCAGGCTCAAACTGATGCCCAGGTGCAACAGACGTCTGGCGCATTCAATGGCATGTCGATGATGCACCAGTACATGGGGCAGGATGGAAGCAGCTTCCTTCTCATGACGGATCCAGGAAAGGGTGAACCGGTCCTCAACTCTGGAGGGAAGTGCCCTGCCGGCGTGCCGGTGAAACAGTTCGATGTGTCGATGGTCAACATCGAGATCACATTAAACCGTTGGCTCGATTTTTATCCGGGCTATATGTATGTGTTGTTGGAAGATCTCGATAAGGTTCGAGAGGAAGAAGCAAAGAACAAAGACGCTCGAGAGAAGGATGGATTTGATACGGGCGCTGTCACGACCGGTTTGCAAGGCGATATGATTCAGCCGCTCGTCATGCGGGCGAATCCCGGTGACTGCGTGAAAATGACGCTGCGCAATCAAATGGAAGGTGAGGATGGGAGTCTCTTCATTCAGGCGTCCAGCATGGTCGTGAGCTCGACGGGCAAGCCGGCGACAACCACGAACCCTGAATCTATTGTGGCGCCAGGCAAGGCGCAAGAATTTGAGTGGTATCTTCATCCACAGATGCAGGAGGGGGTGCGCCAGTTTCATTCCTTCAGCCATGACCGCGAGCTGACGGTGTTGGGCCTCTTCGGGGCGTTCGTTGTGGAGCCGAAGGGTTCCAAGTACGTCGATGCCTTGGGGAGTGGGGGGCCTGCGCCTGAGGTGAAGAGTGGTTGGCAGGTCAATATTGATAATGGGTCAGGACCGGATTTCCGTGAGTTCGTGCTCTTCTATCATGAGATCGGCGACGAAGCGTTCCGACCACTAAACAAGAAGGGCGACTTCCTGCCTCAGCGTGACCCGCTAACGGACGCCTATCGTCCGGGTGGTCGTGGAATTAACTATCGCAGTGAGCCGTTCGGGATCGATCAGATGCATCTTCAGCACGAGTATTTCGGGTTTGAAGATGAATCGATGGCCTATAGTTCCTATACGTTCGGCGATACGCCGACCACGATCGCCCGTGGCTACTTGGGCGATCCAGTGAAGTGGCGGATTGTTCACGGTGGTTCAGAAGTGTTCCATTCACATCATCCGCATAGTGGGACGATACGGTGGCAGCGGAGCCCCGGCACTGAGCCCAACAATCTTTGGGCCATGGGTGCGGATGGGCCTGTGAAGTATCCGGTGGTGCGAACCAAGTCCGATCGTGTGGACGTGGAAGTCATCGGTCCATCAGAAGCATTGGATCTTGAGCCAGAATGCGGCGGCGGCGGGTGTCAGCACCTTGCCGGTGAGTTCCTCTATCACTGCCATGTGGCCCACCATTATGTGGCTGGGATGTGGGGCTACGGTCGGTTCTACAATACGCTCCAAGTAGGAGCGGCACACACGGACAGCATGCCGGATCTCCGGGAATTGCCGGATCGTCAAGGCCGGATGAAGCTCGGTGTCTCTTCGGATAAGTTGATCGGCACCACGGTCGATTGGTTCGGAAAGACGTTTAAGATTGTCGATAAGGGTCAGAAGACCAACTGGAAGTCTAACCCGGTCGTGGTGAACATCAAGGATTGGGTTGAGATGTTTGTCCCGGCACAAGGAAAGCCGGGCCATACCGAAGATGAAAAAGGGCAGATCCTGTCCTACGATTCAACGGTGTGGGATTGGAAGTGGGACGGGAATATCGCGCGCGGTGAACGGGAAAGTACTGCGCAGAATCCCAAATATGCATGGGCGGCCAAGTGGGATGACAGCACCAGGCCTGCCATTTTGTTCGACCCGACCACAGCCAAAATGGCGTGGCCGTTGTTCAAACCACATTTCGGCAAACGTGTGCCGTTCTCAGCGAACCATAGCGGCGCGCCCTGGCTGGAACCGATTCACCAGGATGAAAATGGCGAGCGGACCTCCGAGCCGGCCAAGCCGGGTGAGCAGGGTCGATGGAGTCTCTGTCCGGATAATGCCAATCGCAAGCACTACAACATCCACTTCGTGCGGATGCCAATCACTCTGGCCAAGAAGCAGGGGAAAGAGCCGGCTATGGTCGATAAGGACGGCTTGATCTACGTGCTTCATGAGGAAGAGCGTTTGACCAGAGCGAATGACGATTTGAAGCTCCCCGCGGTCATTCGTGCCAACGTGTATGACTGTGTGGATGTGCTGCTGACGAGCGAGTGGGATGACGACGACTACACGAATTTCCAGTCGTCCAAGATCAACATCCACCCTCATTTCTTCCAGTTCGACACGGGGAACTCGGATGGTGTGATTTCAGGGTTTGAGTATGAGATGTCGGTCCGGCCCTTCACCATGTGGGGGAAGAAGACCAAGCATGGGTTGCCGGCGCCAATGGTCGGTAAACTGGTTAGTGGGGCGAAGGCCGGTGCTAAGTCGGTCAAAATCCAGATGGCTCCAGGCGCGACGAAGTTTCATGTGAATACCGAAGTCATGATTGGGATGGATTGTTTGGAGAAAGGTAACGATCCCACAGCATCATTGCCTCGAGATAAGAGCTGTCAGGAAGTGGCACGGATCAAGGAAATCACGGGTGATCAGATTACGTTCTTCAAGCCACTCAAGAACAGTCACCCGGCGAATGATCTTGTGTCGCCGGAGTTTGTCCGCTATCGCTGGTGGGTGGACGTAGATCTGGGGACCGTGTTCTGGCATGACCACGCGTTTGGCGCAACGACCTGGCCACATGGCGGGTTCGGCGTGACGATCGTGGAACCGTTCGGATCCACCTATCATGATCCGAAGAACGGCAAGTTGGTCTACAGTGGTCCGATTGCGGACATCCACAGCAACGAGCCGATTGGGGCCGGTGTGAGTGGCAGTTTCCGTGAACTGATGGTATCGATCCATGACACGGTGCCGCACACTGTGAACGTGATCGAGGCCGGCAATCCTCCTGGACAACCGGTAGAAGTGGCGTTGGAAGCCGGCAAGACGGTGTCGTTCCAGATGCCGGAACATATCCTGAATGCGCCGAATAAGTACATCAACGGCGGGACGCATACGACCGGCAGTGGCTTCAATTTCCGCGCGGCTCCGTTTGCACAACGCCTGTCCAACAATCCGGATACGTCGAAGCTGTTCAGCAGCGCGATCCATGGAGACCCGGGTACGCCATTGGTCCGCGCGTACACAGGCGACACCATGGTGTTTCGTCTGTTGCATCAGCTGATGAACGAATCCCATGTGTGGACCATTTCGGGCCATACCTTCCTCACAGAACGGTATGCGGCGGATGCCAATCGGAAGAACTCGATTCACGTCGGGATTGCCGAACGGTATGATTTGGTCACAAAGGCTGGCGGATTCCAGGGCATGCCTGGTGACTACATCCACTTTAATGGCAGAAGTTCACACTTCGCGGAAGGTGGATGGGGTATCCTTCGGGTGCTTGATCAGCAAGTTCCCGACTTGATGCCTCTGCCGAAGGGGACCAATCCTTTGAGCATTCCTGCCACGCCGAGCTCCGTCTGCCCGGCGGATGCACCGGTGAAGAACTTCAGTGTGGTGGCATTGGATCGCCCCATGAAGTTGAATCCGAAGGCGCCGGACGTGATCGAAGTGGATTTCGAGCGGAAGATTGAAATGACCATGCCGGAAGGCAAGATCTTCGCGCTTGAAGGGGAGGCGACAACGGTGTCCAGCGGTGCAACGCCGCATCCGCTGACGCTACGGGCCAATTTGGGCGACTGTATCAAGGTGAATTTGACCAATAAGATGAAGGCGAGCCGGGCCTCGTTCTTTGCGCCTGGATTGGCCTTTGATCCGAAGGACAGCCAAGGTTTAAACGTCGGCAACAATGGTGGCGACCAGACCATTGGCCCAGGTGAAAAGCGTCAGTATACCTACTATGCGCATCCGTCGAACAAGGAGACGACCTCCTTGGTGTGGGACGGTGGCAACATCGTGGTGAACCCACGGAACGGATTGTATGGCGCGATCATTGTGGGCCCACGGGGATCTCAGTACCGTGACCCGGTGACCGGTGGGGACATTTCACAGAAGAATTCCTGGCGAGCGGACGTGATCGTGGATACGACGCTCCCAGAGAACATAGGTAAACGGAACTACCGAGACGTAGCCCTTTTCTTTCAAGATGAGGACAACATCATCGGAACGGCATTCATGCCGTATGTTCAGAATGTCGCGGGGTTGACGTCTGTCAACTACCGCGCGGAGCCGTACAAGTTCCGTGAGGAGCAAGGTTGTTCGCTGGGTAAGATTTTCCAGCCTTGCGTCGTAGGCAAGCCGGAAGATCCGGCGACGCCTGTCATCGAGGCCCATGCCGGTGATGCGCTGCGCATCCACGTGATCGGCGCCAATAGCGAGCAAAACGGGATGTTCGGGATCGAAGGCCATGAGTGGCCGATCGAACCGTATATGCCGGGTGCCGATATGATCAGTGTGGTGGAGTACGCCGGTTCTGAAACCCTCGATGTGTTCCTCCGGGGTGGTGCGGGTGGTCCGTACCGTCAAGTTGGTGACTTCGTGTGGTCGAATCAGCGGTTGCCCTACACGCAGTCCGGACAGTGGGGGTATCTCCGAGTATTGCCGGCTGGTGATACACGGATTCAACCACTCGGCGCTGTCGGAGCCGCAGTTAAGCGGGCTGACCTGGCACCGCAACCTAAAGCTACTCCGACCGCGATGAAATAGCGGAACGGAGAGAGTGTCGCATCTGTGGGGGAGTCGCCTGTTTCATGCGGCTCCCCCACTTGCGTTTTTGGTAGGATGCACAGGGATCTCGAGAAGGATCATTGAGGACGTGCGCACTGGGAATGGCATGGAGACGGGTATGCAGGGGAAAGACTGAATACTCACTAGAGGTGACGAGGCGAGGGAGGCTGGAGGGATCGAACATGAAGCTCATAACTCGATGTATGGTGGGGCTGGTCTTGTTGTCGTTGTCCGCCCCGGCGCTTGCGTATCAGGAAATGACGGTGTCGGATGGCGGGACGATCACAGGTACTGTGAAGCTCGATGGGCTGGTTCCCAAGCCAAAGGGCTACAATCTCACGACGTTGCCGGACCAATTCTATTGTGGGCGGATTTCCGATGGGCAGGGCTGGCGTATTCTACAGCCGTTCCAGATTGGAGCAGTAGGCGAGTTTCGCGAGGTGGTGGTCTATCTGGAGGGAATCGAGAAGGGCAAGCCCTTTGAAGAAGAGAGTGTGCCGCAAATTGAAGCAAGAGACTGTCTCTTTCTCCCATTTACAACCATCGTGCGGGATGATCAATCGGTGACGGTGGTCAACATGGACCCTGTCATGCACGACATACAGGCGTATGAAACCTCACATCTCGGTGCGCGTGTGTTGTTCAACGTGCCGCTGCCGATGAATCCGGAGCATCCGCGAAACTTCAAGGATCGCAGTGATGTCGGACTATATCACAAGCACATGGCTGGCCCGCCCATGAAGCAGTTGGTGAATCTCAGTAAAGGCCGGCGGATCTTCGTGATGCAGTGCGGGTTTCATGCCTATATGGAGAGCTGGGGGATCGCGGTGAATAATCCCTACTTCGCGAAGACCGACGAACAGGGACGGTTCACCATCACCAATGTTCCTCCGGGTACTTACAAGTTGGTCGTCTGGCATCCGTATGTGAGGACACCGGTTGAGCAAACCATTACTGTGCGTCCGAAAGAGACGATGGAAACGACGCTGATGGTTCCGGCCCCGACGGGCCGGCTCTATGCTAATGAGGTCTTAGTGCACGATTATGTCCGCTACAATGTGACGGAAGAAGCCCAGAAAGAAATCGATCCCATGATCCAAAAACAGACACGCTGAGGGATGTTCGGATTGAGACAGGTTGAGGGACAGGCGCGATCACTCGTCGGTCTCAGGCAATATTCATGGATCGTTGTCTTGTGTAGTCTGCTGGGGCTTATGGCAGCCCCGGCGTGGGCTGATCACGAAGGCTCCAAGCAGCCCCCACTGTGGACTCCACAAGATGAAGCGGAGCGATTGGGCGCCATGGAGGTGCCGGGTGGAATGGTACTGGTTCCGGCAGGATCGTTTCTCATGGGGAGTGATCCTCGAAAGGACCGTGCCGCCGGTCCGCAGGAACAGCCGCAGCACCAAGTCTATGTTGATACCTTCACGATCGACCGGTTCGAGGTGTCAAACGTTACGTATCTTAGATTCGTGCTTGGGACTGGAGTCGCCTGGCCGAAATTCTGGCGAGAGAATCCCTTTCCGGAAAAGGCTGCCCTCCACCCCGTGATTAACGTCAGTTGGTATGAAGCCGACGCCTTTTGTCGATGGGCCGGCAAACGGCTCCCCACTGAAGCCGAATGGGAGAAGGCGGCACGTGGGGGGGACGGTCGGATTTTCCCGTGGGGCAACGAACCGGCCGGTTGGATCAAGAGCAATATCGCCCATCCTGGGTCGAAGCGTGGATTTAAGTACCCACCGCTCGCCAATATCAATCGCTATGACAAAGGTGCCAGCCCATACGGCGCCTACCAAATGGCGGGTAATGTCAGCGAATGGGTGTCGGATTGGTTTGATCCTGAGTACTATCGGCAGGGTCACGACAAAAATCCGCCAGGGCCCAAGAACGGAGAACTCAAAGTGTTTCGTGGAGGGTCTTGGAATGAAGACCCGGAGGTTGCTCGCTCCGCCGGCCGCAATGCCGGTCCCCCAGATCGGGAGAGTTATCTGACGGGGTTTCGCTGTGCGAAGTCTGGAGACGATGGAAATGGTGACGCGTCGAATATCGACCAAGATGGTACCGCACTGACAGTGATGTGGTTTCCCGAATGACGGACGATATGCGATGAATCATAAGATCAGGGATGAAAGGTAAAATCATGAAAGAAGGAAGAGTGCGGAAATGGAGCTGGGCTGGTCTGGCCCTAGGCGTGACAGGCGTCATAGTTGTAATGACACACAATGCGTGGGCATTGGATATTCAGGATATTAGGGTGGAGTGGACGGACGCGGGAAAGCAGCTCGCCACCGAGCGCGTGGTCAATTGGAAATCTAAGGGGGAGATGGTCTTGATCCCGGCGGGGGAGTTCATCATGGGCAGCGATAAGAAGACGGATCGGCTTGCCTATCGGAGTGAAATTCCTCAGCGACGTGTCTATCTCGATGCTTTTGAGATTGGGAAATATGAGGTGACGGCATTGGAGTATCTCAAGTTCATCCTCGCGACGAATCGTCCCCCGCAGCTGGATTGGCGGTACGATGGGGGGAATTTCCAGGAATCGATGGCGCACCATCCGATCATGCACGTCACCTGGTCCGATGCCGATGCGTACTGCAAATGGGCAGACCAGCGTCTCCCGACTGAAGCCGAATGGGAGAAAGCAGCGCGTGGGATGGACGGACGGCTCTTTCCATGGGGACATGAATATGCCGGCCCGACACGCGCGAACTTCGGGCGTACTGGACTCTCCGGGCCTGTTAGGGATCGCCCCGAGCGATTGCTACTCTACCCACCCATTATTTCAGTCGACAAGTATGAGAATGCCGTGAGCCCCCATGGACTCTATCAGACGATCGGTAATGTGGCAGAGTGGGTCTCCGACTGGTATGATCAGGATTACTACAAGTCCGCACCGGATCGAAACCCTCAGGGGCCGGAAACCGGAACTCAAAAGGCGTTTCGTGGCGGGGGCTGGATGGACAGTACCACCACGATGAGAGTGGCGATGAGAAACGGCACCGATCCGAACACCAAAATAAATTGGCTGGGATTTCGTTGCGCAAAGTCGGTGACAGACGATCAGCTATCAGGTAAGACCTCTCGCATGCACGATGAGTTGCCAACCTTGGAGGCTTCACGCTGATGGTACTCACGTGGTTTGCTTCGTACAGGACTCGCGCGGCAGCAGCCAATCGACGATTCGCCGCTTGCTTGCTTGTTATCATGATCCCGGTGGCCTTTCCGTACGAGAGTGCTGCAGCGCCTGGAGGAAAGACAGAGGTATTGCCAATACAGAAAGCCGCTCCTGCGGCGGTCGTGATTGAAACCGCCGGGAATGAAGTGGAGTTGCGCCGTCACATGCGTGCCAGAACTGGTGTAGTCGAACTGAAGACCGAGAAGGTTCGTTTTTCACAGGCTCCGACCGGGAGTTTCGGCTTCATTGCCCCACCGTCTCTCGGGATCGCGTTGGTGATGCAGAGTGCCGATCTCGAACTGGATAAGGTGGCTCCTGTCGCTAATGCCTACGAAGTTCATAAGCTTGCAGATGGCAGCGGATTGTTAGTGGGGTTTATGGGAAAGGAGCTTGCGCCAGAGGTCTCCTCCAGCGAACGACCACATACTCTTCGAATCGCAATCTATTCCAATCCGTTGGGAAAAGCGCCGCTTATCGTGGCGGTGCCGATCATCAAGCTGATGGTCGACCGAATGCCGATCCGGATTGAGCCCAAGAAACTCGATAGTGCCGTGATGCTAGAAATGGATTTGCAGAGCACTGCGAACCGAAAGTCACCTATTGGGCAGTGACGGTACATGATGCGGAGAAACCATGCGCCTACATAGTGATTGACAGGAAATATGAAGTTGAGTATTTTACAATCCCAATTCAATGAATTCTAACAGCCCTCCGAGTTGAGAGGGGTCGATGAAATTGATCAAATTCTGGGTGCCTAAAGTTCTCTATTGAGCGTGACTAAAAGCGGAGGAGGAGTGGGCCGAGTGGCATTGCTACTCGGTATTTCTTAAGGAGGCCGGTCCATGTTTTACTATCGTTACTCATCAATGAGATTCATGAGCGGGCTCGCTGGTGTCATGTTGTTGGTCGCACCGGCATTCGTGTCCGCAGAGTCTTCATCGCATGTTGCCATGAACCATCAGCTGCCGGGTTGGGCGGAACAGCTCAAGGGGCAGACGATCGTCGAGGACGCCATGTCTGGAAGAGCTGATCGATCCGCAAAGGTCGAGCAGCAGCACCAGCGTATCATGGATCATATGTCGAAGGATCCACAGGTGCAGGCCGTGAACACCGGCATGTACAACACGTCGGCCATGATGCACCAGTACGGAGCCGGCGGGCAGGATCTGTTGCTTATGTCCGACCCTCGGGTCGAGCCGGTGGCTGCAACTGGGGGAGGCAAGTGCCCAGCGACTGTACCGGTGAAGCAGTATAATGTGTCCGCGATCAATGTCGAGATCACGCTCAATCAGTGGCTCGATTTCTATCCCGGCTACATGTATGTGTTGGACGAAGATATCGACAAGGTGAGGGCTGAAGAAACCAAGAACAAGGAAGCACGGGACAAAGAGGGGTTTGATCCAGGGGCTGTAATTCCTGGTGTGCAAGCGCAGTGGATTCAGCCCTTGACGATCCGTGCGAATCAGGGAGATTGTGTCAAGATCAAGCTGAGCAATAAATTAGAAGGCGGCGAGGACGTCAGCCTGCACATCCACGGGTCGTCGATGGTGGTGAGCGCCACGGGTGCGGCGGCGACGACCGCGAATTCGGATGCAATTGCGAATAAAGACAAGTCTGTGGACTTGGAATGGTACATCCATCCCAGCCTGCAGGAGGGGGTTCGTCAGTTTCATACATATAGTAACGATCGGGAGTTGACGGTCATGGGCATGTTCGGTTCTTTTGTTGTGGAGCCCAAAGGCTCCACGTACTGGGAACCGCTCGGAACCGGAGACGCGACCACGGCGACCAGTGGCTGGCAGGTCATGATCAAGAATGGGACTGGTCCTGACTTCCGTGAATTCGTGTTGTATTACCACGAAGTTGGTGACGAAGCCTTTCGTCCGCTCAACAAGAAGGGTGATTTCTTGCCACAACGTGATCCGTTGACGGATACGTACCGCCCTGGCGGCCGCGCGATCAACTATCGAAGCGAGCCGTTCGGGATCAACAACATGCACTTACAGCATGAATATTTTGGGTTTGAGGATGAGTCGATGGGGTATAGTTCCTATACTTTCGGCGACCCTTCTCCAACTATCCCGCGATCCTATATGGGTGACCCGGCGAAGTTCCGTCTTGTGCATGGTGGGTCTGAAGTGTTCCATAGCCACCACCCACATGGTGGAACCATCCGATGGCCGCGGAGTCCACGGGCGATTGATGATATGAATCTGTGGGCCACGGCGATGAACGGTCCGGTCAAATATCCTGTCATCCGTGCCAAGACCGATCGCGTCGATGTGGAAGTTATCGGCCCATCAGAGGCGTTGGACCTGGAGACGGAGTGCGGGTCCGGTCTCTGTCAACAGCTGGCCGGAGATTTCCTCTTCCATTGCCATGTGGCGCACCATTATGTGTCTGGGATGTGGGGCTACTGGCGCGTGTATAACACGATTCAGCAGGGTGACCTGCGGAACGATGTGATGCCGGACCTGCGCGAGTTGCCAGATCGCAAAGGCCGCATCAAAACGCCGATTTCGTCGGATAAGCTCATCGGTCAAACGGTGGATTGGTTCGGCACTCAGTTTAAGATCATCGAGAAAGGCCAGAGCAACTGGAAGGGCAATCCGGCGACGATTACGATCAAGGATTGGGTCACGATGCAGATGCCGACGGCTGGGAAGCCTGGCCACAAGGATGATGAGAAGGGTCAGATTGTCTCGTATGATGCGACGGTGCTGGATTGGACTTGGGACGGCAATCGTGCCATGAGTGAGAAGGAAAGCACGATTGTAAATCCGAAGTATGTATCGCCGCATCCGGGCAAGCGGCATCCGATTATGTTTGAGCCGTTGACAGGGAAGGTGGCTTGGCCACATCTCACCCCGCACTTTGGAAAACGTGTGATGTTTTCTCCGAATCACAGTGGGGCGCCATGGCTGGAAATGATCCGACGTGACGACAATGGAGAAGAAAGCCTCGATCAAGCCAAGCCCGGCGAGCAAGGGAATTGGAGTCTCTGTCCGGTGAATGCCGGGCGGAAGAGCTACAATGTTCATTTCATCAAGGTGCCGATCAAGATTGCCAAGGCGCAAGGGAAAGAACCGGCCGTCATCGATCAGAACGGCTTGATCTACGTGTTGCACGAAGAGGAAGCGGCGATTCGGGCCAACGACGATCTCAAGTATCCGTTGGTCGTGCGCGGCAATATTTACGATTGCGTGGACTGGACCCTGACCAGTGAGTGGGATGACGACGACTACACCAATTTCCAGGCGTCGAAGATCAACACGCATTGGCACTTCCTGCAGTTCGATAATCAGGCATCGGACGGTGTGATCACTGGATTCTCCTACGAGCAATCGGTCCGCCCGTTCACGATGCTCGAGAAGAAAAATCCCAAGGGGCTTCCTGCTCCGATGAATACGGTGTTGACCTCGGCTGTGAAGAAGGGCGCGAAAACAATCTCGGTGAAGAACGCCAAGCAGTATCACGTCGGAACCTTGATCTTGGTCGGCGCTGATAATGTGAAGGGTAATGAAATCTCACGCATCGTAGCCATCAAGGGCGATCAGATCACGTTATCCAAAGGGTTAAAGAACGATCACCCAGCCAAGGACATCGTGACGGTTGAATTCGTCCGTCAGCGGTTCTGGGTGGATGCGGATGTGGGAACCGTGTTTTGGCACGACCACGCCTTCGGAGCCACGACGTGGCCGCACGGTGGATTCGGGACCTTTATCGCCGAACCTGTGGGATCGACCTATCACGATCCCACGACAGGGAAACAAATCCGTAGCGGTCCCATCGCGGATATTCATACCAACGAGCCTGTGGGTCATGGGGTGAATAACAGCTTCCGTGAGCTCATGGTTCAGGTGCATGATACGGTACCGCATACCGTGAATATCGTCACGGCAGGGAATCCTCCTGGACAGCCTATCGAGGTGGCTCTGGAGGCAGGGAAGACCGTGTCCTTCGCCATGCCAGAAAAAATCTATATGACTCCCATGCCGTTCTTGAATGGCGGGACACATACAACAGGAAGCGGTTTGAACTTCCGGGCCGGACCAATCGCCCAACGTTTGGCGACGAATCCGGATGTATCACAAATCTTCAACAGCCAGATCCACGGAGATCCCTATACGCCACTTCTGAGAGCGTACACGGGCGACACCATGGTGTTCCGACTGTTGCATACCCTCATGAACGAGACCATGACGTGGACCTTGTCAGGCCATACATTCTGGACGGAACGGTATGCGCCCGATGCAAACCGCAAAAACTCCATTCATATCGGCATTGCCGAACGGTATGATTTGGTGGTGCCGGAAGCTGGTGGTCCTCGTCATCAAGCGGGTGATTTCATTCACTTTAACGGCCGATCTTCAAAGCTGTCGGAAGGTGCATGGGGCATTGTGCGTGTGTATGACAAGGAACAGTCGGATCTGAAGAAACTGCCGGCGGGGTTCTCGAACAAAGGCGAGATCCCGAAGGCGTTGCCGGTGTGTCCCGCCGACTCTCCGGTCAAGAGTTTCAACGTGGTGGCGATGGACTATCCGTCGATGACCTTTAATCCAAAGGCTCCGGAAACCATTGAGGTGGATTTTGAGCGAAAGATACAGCTCTCTAATCCAGAGGCTAAGATTTATGCCCTGGAGGATGATGTGGCAAAGGTATCCGGGAACTCAAAGCCCATGCCACTAACCATTCGGGTTAATATTGGAGACTGTGTCAAGGTTCATCTGAAGAACAAAATGAAGGACAGTAAGGCATCATTCTCCGCCATCGGACTCGCGTTTGACCCCAAAGATTCGATGGGAGCAAACGTCGGGAACAATCCTGGCGATCAGACGATCGCTCCCGGTGGTGACCGCGTCTATACATACTATGCCGATCCCTTTAACGGTGAGACCACTTCTCTCGTGTGGGATTGGGGTAATGTCATGACGAATCCGAGAAACGGCTTGTTCGGTGCGATCGTGGTCGGTCCGAAAGGATCGAAGTATCGGGATCCAAAGACCGGCGTCGATCTGTCGAACAAGAATGCCTGGGCAGCCGACGTGATCATCGACAGGTCTGTTTCTGGAAACGAAATGCGTCCGAACTATCGCGATGTCGCCTTGTTCTTCCAGGACGAGGACAATATCATCGGCACGAGCTTCATGCCGTATGTGCAGAATGTCGCGGGTTTAACCGGTATCAACTATCGGTCTGAGCCGTACTTGTATCGGCAAGATCAAGGTTGTTCTTTGGGGAAGATGTTCCAGCCGTGCAAGGCGGACAAGCCTGAAGATCCGGCAACGCCCATCATCGAATCGCATGCCGGCGATCCGGTGCGTATCCATGTAATCGGCGTCAATAACGAACAGAACGGTATGTTCGGCGTTGAAAAACACGAATGGCCGATCGAGCCATTTATGCGCGGCGCGGACCAGATCAGTGTCGTGGAATTCTCCGGTTCCGAAGTTCTTGATGCCTTCATCCCTTCGGCTGGAGGGCCATATCGATTGCCTGGCGACTATGTATACAGCAACCAGCGGTTGCCGTATTCTCAGTCGGGGCAATGGGGCTACTTGAGGGTCCTGCCAAATGGGGACAACAGACTCCAGCCGTTGAGTGCTGGTGGAGTAGGCTCTAAGCATGCGGAGAGTGACCATCAACCTCAGGTTGTTCCGACGGCGATGAAGTAGACGCCCAGGAATTCTGGGGAGGAGCGAGAAGGGGGAGCCGCGCTGAAGGCGCGGCTCCCCTGTTTTTTATCAAGTCTCATGAGCCCTGCAATCGTGCACGGATATCGGTATAATAGTTTTTTTAAGATCCGACCACTCACGTCTGTATGGTGAGAGGAGCAGAACAATGAAACTGACACGCTATGTGCTCATTGCGGTTGCGACGATAGGTCTCTCTTCGTCGGCCTACGCGTATAAAGAGGTCACCGTATCGGATGGTGGCACCCTCACCGGCACCGTGAAGCTGGAGGGTCAGGTGCCCAAGCCAAAAGGCTACAATCTCACGACGCTGCCGGATCAGTTTTACTGCGGACGTATTTCTGATGGTGAAGGTTGGCGTATCCTGCAGCCATTCAATGTTGGACCGGAGGGTGAATTTCGTGATGTTGTGGTCTATCTGGAGGACGTTGAAAAAGGTAAACTCTTCGAGGATGAGGGTGCACGGAAAATTGAGGCGAAAGATTGTCTCTTCGTCCCATTCACAACCGTCGTGCGTGAGAGTCAACCGATGACAGTCGTCAACATGGATCCGGTCATGCATGACATCCAAGCGTATGAGACGTCACATCTTGGCCCACGGGTATTATTCAACGTTCCCCTTCCGATGAATCCGGCCCATCCGCGTAATCTCAAAGATCGCAGTGACGCCGGGATGTATCACAAGCATATGGCCGGCGCGCCGATGAAACAATTGGTCAACCTGAGCAAAGGCAGACGGGTGTTCGTCATGCAGTGCGGATTTCATGCCTATATGGAGAGTTGGGGAGTCGCGGTCACCAACCCATACTTTGCCAAGACAGATGAGCAGGGGAGATTCACCCTCACCGATGTACCGCCTGGGACCTACAAGCTCGTCGTGTGGCACCCCTATGTCCGGAGTGCCACCGAACAGACAGTGACGATCGGACCGAAGGGGACGGTCGAGACTCAACTGATGGTGGCAGCCCCGACCGGGCGACTCTACGCCAATGAGGTACTCGATCATGCGTATATCCAATATAATGTGACTGAAGAAACAAAGAGAAAAATTGATCCGATGATCAAGAAACAGAGCCACTGAATATTGATAAGAGGAGAAGAAAGTGAGCGTAGGAAGTACGTCGTTCACGTTGGGAATCGGGGCCCTCATCCTATTGATGAGGATAGTGCCTGGTTACGCTTATGAAGCTATCGAGATTGAGCACGGTGGATCAATAGAAGGCACGATCACCCTCGATGGATTAGTGCCTGAACCGAAGGGGTTCAACCTCATTACCTTTCCCGACCCTGCGTATTGTGGTCGCATTTCCAACGGTCGTGGGTGGCGCTTACTCCACGACTTTGTCGTGAGCCCCCTGGGAGGACTGAAGGATGCCATTGTCCTGTTGGAAGGGGTCGAAGCCGGGAAACCGTTCGAGATGTCTGTTCCGTTGATCGAAGCACACGATTGCATGTTCCAGCCGTTTATGACGGTCGTTCGGAACGGGCATGCAGTCGAAGTGATGAATATGGATCCCGTCATGCACGACATTCAAGGGTATGAAACATCGATTGAGGCTGGTGCGCGTGTCTTGTTTAACACACCGCTTGTCATGAACCATCAGCATCGACGAGGAGATCTCCATGCGATGCATAACCATGCTCCAGGCAAATCACTGGTCGGGCCAATTTATCTGAATAAGGGCCGCCGTACCTTTTATATGCAATGCGGATTTCACGCCTATATGGAAAGTTGGGCGATGGCGGTGAACAATCCCTATTATGCGCTGACCGACGCTGAAGGGAGGTTCAAGATCGATCAGATTCCTCCTGGTACCTATCAGTTGGTGGTCTGGCATCCACAGACCGGACCAGGCACCACGAAATCCATCGTGGTGCGCCCCGATGGTAAACTTGTCGAGCAACTCTCAGTGCCTGCTCCGAAGGGGAATCGATCGGCATATCGAGTGATGGACAACCCACGATTTGGTCTGGAATCGTTGGGGTATTCCATCGATATCAAACCACTACTCGAACATCAGCATTGACAGCCGATGCTTCTCTACGCTGCGAGGAACGCCTGCAGCTTGGTGGTGTGTGCGTTCGTCTGTGTCGGTTCGCTGTGTTGGTCAATCTCCAGTTCGCACGGCGACGATCACCTTTCCGGTGTATTGGAATTTTCCGGTACGCTCATTAAGCAAGTCAATGGAAAGCAATATCGGGCACAAGTGTTTGCCAAGGGCGATTGGCTCAGGGTGGAGTATACCTATGCCATTCGAACCGAGCTTGGCTTTGCGGCAATTGAAATCGTTAGGCCGGATATTGGGGAAGTATGGTATGTCCTTCCGCAACGAAAGGAATTGTTGGTGATGCCTTTGACTGAAGATATTCTTCCCGTTCGTCCTGAATTAGTTGGAGAAACCGAGAGAATGGCGGTCGGAGATGACGAGATTGCTGGTCGAGTCGCACGGTTGTTTGATGTTCGAACGGAGCGCCACGGGCACCTCGAACGATTCTATGAATGGATCGATGCAGAGACTGGGATTGTGCTCAAGTTGGTCAGTCAGGACCGTGATTGGTCGTGTGAATATGCGCGAGTGCGTCTGTCGCCTCAGCCCACCATGTACTTCGAAGCGCCACCAGGCTATAGAAAACGACCGAGCACAGCCAATCAGAAGCGGGTGGAGTAGAGGATGATCGCCTTGTTGATTCGACGAGCGGTGTTGACCGTGTTTCCCCTCGCGTGCGTTCTTCTCATCTTCGAACCGGCAGGTGGCGGGACGCAGTCCGAGCTGCAAAAGATTCACGCGTTGTACGACAACGCAGAGTACCCAAAAGTTCTTGAGGAGTTGGCCAAACTGAACACAGAGACATCCGGCGTACTGGACGTTCGCCGACTCAAGATCCGCACGTTGCTGAGGCTCGGCAATCCTAAAGATGCGTTCACGGAATATGACAAGCTGACGCAGTCATTACAGCAGGATGATCGAGTGATGCTTCGAGAGGTGGCTCTTGGATTTGTCGTGGTCCTTACGAAAGATATGCGAGAGCAGATGCGTGGAGCGGCGTATACCGCTCTGAAAGAGTGGCAGAGTCCCGACGCCGTTCCATTCTTCGAGGAGGGCCTCAGTGACGGCTCCGGTCTTATCAGAGCCTTGGCAGCTGAAGGGCTTGCCAAGCTGGAGGCTGGACGCCGCTCGCCGAAATTTCAGCAGGCCCTGGAGGATCAGGCGGCGTTAGTGAAGGAGGCAGTTCTCAAGGGGTTTGCGAAGTCAGATGATGTGTCGGTGGTCGCACTCGTTGAACCGCTGCTCAAGGACCCAGAGGTACGGGTACGTGTGGCGGCTGCCGAGGTCCTCTGTCACCTGAAACGTTCGAAGGGGTGTGACTTACTGTGGCGGTATGCCAAGGCGCTTAATCCCGATGAACGAACCTCGGCGATACGCGCATTGGTCCAGCGTTCAGCAGCACAGGTTTTGCCGGTGCTCCTGGAGGCGAGCGAACACACGCAGCCGTCGGTGCGTGGGGCCGCCGCGACAGGGCTTGGCCATATGTCGGCGGTGGAGGCATTGCCCGTACTGACACGACTGCTGCGGGATCCGCTCCCGCCGGTGCGAATCGCCGCCGCGGTCAGCTTAGGACAGATGCATGGTGTGGACGCACGGTCGCCATTGACCAAAGCGCTCGAGGAGCATGACCCCGCAGTCAGAGCGTTCGTCATCGGTTCGCTGCTGGGGCAGGGCGAACGGTATGAGCTTGTGGCCGGCCCAGTCCAGACTCTCAGCACCACGAAAGAGCCGGCTGTGCGTGCCGCTGTGGCACGAGCCTTAGGGCATGCGGTACAATCTAATCGAGACACGGCACGATCGGCGTTGATGCTGCTGATTCAGGATACCGTGCCACGAGTACGGATTGCGGCGATCAAGTCCATGGCAAAAATTGAAGGAGTGGATGCGATCTCGCTCCTCAAGCACAGTCTTCACGACGAAGATGATGCCGTCAGGGCAACAGCCGGAGGTGCGCTACTGATTAGTGTTGTGCTGAAAGAATAGGTGCGGGACGTCTTGTTGAGCCGTTGCGCCTATTGGTCTGTTTGGACCGGCGGCGTGTGTCGAGGCTATGGTACGAGGAACCGACTCTGATCTTGTGGAAGGGGTGTCGTCCGATGATGGTTCGAATTCTTGCTGGGTTAGCTTTGTTGTGTCTTGGGCTCAATGGTTCTCTTTTGTTTGCAAATGAACAATCGGCTCGCAATCTGGTTGAGCTGTCGACGAGCAAGGACGGGGCCCCGATGATCATAGTGCCGGCTGGCTCGTTTCCAATGGGTGTACCTGATGGAGATCGAGACGGGGGGCGGGATGAATATCCTCGTCATGAGGTATTTGTCGACACGTTTGCGATCGACAAGTTTGAAGTGACAAACGGTCTCTATCTGGGCTTCGTCAAGGCCACTGGACATCGCGTGCCACAAAATCCAACAAATCCTACGAGAAATCTTTGGCACGGTGACACCATTACAGAGTCACTTGCCGAGCGTCCTGTGATCAATGTTGATTGGTTGGACGCGGACGCTTACTGCAAATGGGCGGGAAAGCGACTCCCGACGGAAGCCGAGTGGGAAAAGACAGCCAAAGGAACGTCCGACAGGCGATTTCCATGGGGGAATGTGGAGCCAACCGCTAAGCACCTCAATTATAATCAACGCTGGATTGGCGAGAAGACCCTCATGCCTGTTGGAAGTTATGAGGCGGGGAAGAGCCCATTTGGCGCATATGATATGGCCGGTAACGTCTGGGAATGGGTCAATGACTGGTATGACACCCAGTATTATGAGAAGAGCCCACAGAAGAACCCGAAAGGTCCAGATGCTGGTGTGAAGAAGGTTATTCGTGGCGCAGGATGGCAAAACGAAACGCCCACCGTCCGCATTTTTACCCGTGTCGAGAGCGATCCGACGGGTCGCAATGAATCGACAGGATTCCGGTGTGCAGCCGATGTTCCGCTGAAATAGTCAGCGAAGGCTCACCAGAATCCGTGCCTTCCCCCTGCGTGCTCAGGCGATCACACCCTGAGCCTACAGCCGTGCCACATCATCTTGATCCGGACCGTTTTCGTTGGGATAAGACGATGCAGCGGTGGTTTAGTTTAGTGCTTCCGGTGAAGTCTTCGCATCTCGTGCACAACGGAAGCCGAGCCAATTCATCTTTGTGCCGGGGTCTGTTCCGTTGCGTTGCGCGGCTCGTACGCTCGGCGTGCTGTCGACCCAGCTGCCGCCACGGAAGCTCCGCTGGGTTCCCTTTTCTGGTCCCTTCGGATTCTGGTCGGGTGCCGTCGCATAGTATTTGGAGTCATACCAGTCGGCGACCCACTCGGCCACATTCCCGGACATCTGAAAAGCCATGTACGGACTCACGGCATTGTCGTACTTGTCGACAGAAATAATCGGTGGATAGAGCAAGAGGCGCTCGGGGCGATCACGTACGGGGCCTGACAGACCAGTCCGTCCGAAGTTCGATCTCGACAATCCAGCCATCTGATTGCCCCAGGGATAGATACGTCCATCTTCCCCACGCGCGGATTTTTCCCATTCTGCTTCGGTTGGGAGCCGTTTGCCGGCCCATCGACAGTAGGCATCGGCTTCAGTCCAGGATATATGCATGACGGGATGATTCGACATCGTTTCTTGGAAGTTTCCGCCGTCATACTGCCAGTCGATCAGAGGCGGCAGATCATGAGCCAGGACGTATTTTAGAAATTGGACGGTTGTGACTTCAAATTTGTCAATTTCGTAGGCGTCTAGATAGACTTTGCGCTGCGGGAGTTCGGCTTGGTAGGCGTTCCGATCAACCTTCTTGTCGCTTCCCATTAAAAACTCGCCGGCAGGAATCATGATCATGTCGTCATGCGCCGGCAGCTTGGCTCGCTCCTCCGCCAGTCGTTTTCCTTCGGGCGTCCATTGCCGGACGACATCAGCCACGTCCAATGCAAGTGCTCCGCCCACAGCGATCAGTCCCGTTAGTGTCATACCTAAGGCGATTCGATAAACTCGCACGATCCATCCTCCTTCTAATATTACATATGAGGTTCGTTCTGTTGGGGCTCCGGCGTATCAAACGCTTCCAGCGGCTGAAAGTTCACAGGTAGATTAAACAGGTAGTCTGAAACCGAGCGCATTTTTACGTGCTGATACTCGACGATCCAGCTGCCGTCTTTCTTGGCAAGTTTCATGGGGAACTGGATATCTGTGGCAACCCATTGGTAGTAGGCATCGACTCGCTCCCCTTGCTTCGTCGTGACCTCATACAGCACCGTGGGATGTCCTTCGCGTACTTCTGAACCGATTTCCTGCCTGGCGACTTCTCCCTCCAGCCGTTCACTGACTCTCAGGTCATGGTCTGGGCTATAGGGAATGGTCTTGAAGTGTTTCATTCTTGAAAGTAAGAGCCAAACGATCTGCTTGTCCTTCCGCACGATGCTGACGTTCACTGGTCCCGTGCTATGGTGTTCGATCCGCCACATGGCGTCCCGGTAGTAGATGTAGGCTTTGTGCTGCTTCTCATTGATCTTCGTCACCTGATCGGCGGTAAACTCAAGGCCTGAAGCCTCCTGTCCAAACAGCAGCACAGTCCACACAAGCGCGAATACCAACCAAAGCTGGCGCATCGGGCAAGATCCTACCATAAGAATCGGCGTATTTTCCTCACTGGTCGTCGACAGGTTCGTATGGATATTCTGCAGAGTGGTGTTGAGTAGGAGTCTATCGTTACGGGAGTGGAGACGTCGATGATCGTGCGCACCGGAACCCAATCGTGGCCGAACGTTGATCCGGAGCTGCCCCGCCTCTGGTCGCGGATCGGAGCATCACTTGCTTACTTTTCCAGGAGCCTCCGCGAACGCCTTTATAGCGCCCTGCAGTTGGGCCTGGTGGATTACGCTCCGGCATATACGCATAGTAGTCGAAGCCGAACCAGTCCTGTACCCATTCAGCGACGTTCCCTGCCATATGGTGAAGGCCATAGGGACTCTTCCCGGCTTCATGTGAATCGACGGCGGCCAGAATGGGGATTTCATGAACATGATGTTGCCCAAACATGGCGAGGCTGGAGGTGGGAGCCGCTTCGCCCCATGGGTAGAGGGTACCCGCAGAGCCGCGTGCGGCCTTTTCCCATTCGGCTTCCGTCGGAAGTCTTGCACGTTTATCCCTGCAAAGTCCATTTGCCTCAGCCCAGGTCACATAGAGTGCGGGCCAGCGGGTCAGAGTCTGGTCTGAAACGAAATGGACGGTAATGACGTGCCAGATGAGGTGCTGTAGCTTATGGGAGGGGTACAGATTCTTCCTCTGTAGATAGGAAAGGTATTCCCCGAGGCTTACTTCCTCACGATCGATTTCATAGGCCTCCAACCAGACCTGATGCTGAGGGAGTTCCGTATCATCGAACTGTGTCCACTGTCCATACGGATCACCATCGACTCTCTTGGAACCGAGTAAAAATGAACCGGCAGGGATGGTCACCGTCGGTGATGGTTGGGCCAGCCCAGCGATCCGAGTCAAGTGCTTGGCCAGTTCCGGTGCGGGTTTTGATTCAGATGCCGCCATACTGGGGCATGGCATGATGAGAAGGAGAAGAATGGAGATTCCAGACCACGTGCAACTGTTCTGCATCAAGCTGTATCCAGGATATTCATAGTGGGCTCTTCTATGTGAGACTATAAGCTCGGGGTCAATGTCTTACAAGAGAGGCGGAGTGCATTCCATCCACTATCATGAGGGCTGAATTGAACGAGAGTGATGGGGTATGCTGGTACGATTGTTAGGGGGGAAAGGCTCCTGTTTCTATTTCACTGTGGTCCCATATGAAGGGCCTTTTGAAAGGATTGTCGAATGAGTGATCTCGCCTCTTCTCGATCTCGGTGTGCGGGGCTATTCACGCTCGTTGTAGCTGTTGTATCGATGATGCCCAGTCTTGAGCTGAGAGCCGAAACGACGCCGCTCAGCCAAGACGTGTTTCAACGAGCGAGACAGGTGACGGTGGGAATTCTGGCAGACACCCAAGATCAACGAACCCCGGAGAAGCCAGGAAAAGTTGCTGTTCGGGGCACAGGCTTTCATCTGCGAGACGGGTATGTGGTTACAGCCAGACATGCTGCGGAAAAGCATGATCCGACGACTGGGACTCTCCTCCAGAAGCGAATTCGTATACTGACCAATGATCTGCATGAACTTCCAGCCGATCTCGTTGGTGACAGTGCCTTTATGGATGTCGTGCTCTATCGAGTGAGTGAACAGCATCGCTCGAAGCTACAGGCTGGGACGTCATTTGCTACGGAGGACGTTTCACCAGGAATGGAAGTGTTTACTGTCGGTTATCCGCTTGGCTGGGGGCCGACCATGGCATTCGGGCGGATCGGAAACACCAATACATTCTTGCAAACCGTCGATACCCGCCTTATGCAGGCGGACCTTTCGGCATGCAGCGGAAACTCGGGAGGCGGACTGTTTAATGCGCAAGGAGAAGTTGTCGGCATTCTGCATGCCGTGATCCAAACCGATAAAGAAGAAACCCAGACGTATTGTAGCCGTATGACTTTTGCCATTCCGGGAAGCCTCGCCGAGCGTATCGTCCAAGCCGCTCTTTCAGGGAAGCCTTTTACGTTTTCAAAACTCGGGATCCATATGACATCGGTGAAAGATGGCACGAGGTTGCGCGTGGCGGTCAAAGATGTCGCGGAGCCGGCGAAGACGGCAGGGATTCAGAAGCACGATATCTTGCTGGCGATCGAGGACACAGAAATTCTCGACGGTGCGCAGCTTAAAAACTATCTCATCGAGCACACGACCCCAGGCCAAAGGGTTTCCGTCAAAGTTCGCCGAATCGATGCCGACCTGACGTTTCATGTGGTGTTAGGTGGAGGATGACCGTGTTCTTTCGGCGTAAACGTGATCATGAATCCAAGGAACTGGCCATTTTGAACCATTGTTATCGGCACGAATGGATCACCGTGTCGCAATCCAGTGACCTGCGTATCTCGATGCTGACCATTGGGGCAGACGGATAAGCAGCATTCGTGGCGTATCCTCTCGAAGCGGCGGCAATATCTTGAAGCCCCGATCGTGGCCGGCCATTTATTGTCGGTGAATGAGACGATGGACGGAAAGGTCTCGCGCGAGTTCGTGGAGAACGAGACGTTGAACGGCTATCCTACGGAGTTGTTCGAGGTCACGGTTGCTGAACAGGGTGAAACACGTCAACATGATCGGTGGGTAACCAAGGCCGAGCGGTTTCCACTCAAGACGGTGAGTAAGCAGGGGAAGTGGTCGGAGGAGTTTCGTCGAGTGATCTTCACAGAGCAATCTCCGTTTCTCTTCGAACTTCCACGATGGCTGGATAACGCGAATCCATCCGCCGATACGCAACCGTAGTCGCATGACCGGAGGAAACATGAGACAGGCAATGATGAGCGCATTATGGGCAGCGGGCTGTATGTCGGCCTTTCTGACAATCGGACATGGAACCGATGCCGGGGCCTATGAGTCGGCACCGGTGGTGGACGGAGGGACGGTGCGGGGGACGGTCACGTTCAAGGGCATCGTGCCCGAGCCGAAGGAATTCCAGTTGCGCCGCTCCCCGGACAGCGAGTTTTGCGGGGCGCTGTCCGATGGCAATGGGCATCGGCTCCTGAAGGAAGTTACGATCGGGCCGGAGGGGGGACTCAAGGATGTGGTCGTCCTCGTGGAAGGCATCCAGAAAGGGAAGCCGTTTACCTTCACCGATGCCGAAGTAGAAGCCAGTCTCTGTCAGTTCCTGCCCTTCGTGACGGTGGTGAGCGACAATCGCCGCATCACGGTGTTTAATCGTGATCCGGTGCCCCACGACATTCAAGGCTATGCGTACGATCAAGCCGGCGTCGATATCGTTCTCCAACGGCCTGCGTTGCACGGGAGCGGGACTACCGATGTCGTGCAGCTGGTCAAAGGGCGAAAAGCGTTTACCATGCAGTGCGGCATGCATCCCTACATGCAGAACTGGGGCTATGCGATCGATAATCCGTATTATGGGGTCACGGGCCCCACTGGTTCGTTCGCCATCGGCGATCTCCCAGCCGGGACGTATCACATCAAGGCCTGGCATCCGATCCTCGGAAGCCAAGAGCGGGACATTACCGTCAAGCCCAATGAGACGGTGTCACTCGATCTGTGGTTTGAAGCCAAGTGATGGGGTGGGGGTGTGAGGTTCGCCTCACCTTTGGGCTTGCCAAGTAGTGATAGTATCCTTGCAATACGAGAGGGACGAGGCGTGGAGCCGACCAGCAGTTTGACGTTATAGCGTTGCGCAGCGATGCAAGCGATCCATGATCGCGACCCCCAACCCTTCTTCCTGACAAGGCTCCGCATAGATTCGATCTAGACCAAGGGAGTCCAGCCTTCGCAATGCTGCAAACAGATGGCGTGCGGCTTCCCTTAGATCGCCGGTTGAAGAAAGAACTTCAACGGCAGCAAAGCGATCGTCGGTGTCTCTTGCATGCGAGTGGATGAGTAAGCCCGTGCGCACGCCATCTTTCAGGATTGGCCTTGCTCCAGCTGAGGCTAAGATCGTCAGTGGTGTCTGCGTTGCGTAGTGGCGTGATAATTGACCAGGCGCGATTGGTGTGTGATTCACAGACACCGATCGACGAATAGCACCGATGACGGCACTGAGTTGTTCGATGGTGATGCTGCCTGGGCGCAACAACTCGGGCTGTGATCCTGCCAGTGAAACAATCGTCGATTCAACTCCAATCGGACATGGTCCGTCATCAAGTATGAGGTCGACGGTACTCCCAAGCCCAGCAGCAACGTGCTGAGCCGTTGTTGGACTGACATAGCCGAATAGATTGGCGCTGGGGGCTGCGATCGGGGTGCCTGCCTCTCGAATAAGACTCTGTGCCACCGGATGGTTTGGCATTCTCACTGCAACCGTCGAGAGCCCAGCGGTGATGAGATCTGGGACGGCAGTTTGTTTCGGTAAGATCAATGTGAGCGGGCCTGGCCAGAAGTGATCCATAAGCTGTTGAGCAAGAGGTGGGACGAATTCCACCAGAGTCTCTAACTGTTTCCGATCGGCGATGTGAACGATGAGCGGGTCGAACTGAGGACGTTGTTTAGCTTCAAAGATCTTCGCGGCTGCCTCAGCATTCATCGCATCGCAGCCGAGTCCATAGACCGTTTCGGTCGGAAACGCGACGAGTCCACCTGTTTTGATGATTCTTCCCGCTCGTCGAATGGATTCAGCATCTGATGCCGAGCGGATGGCGCCCTTCACATGATTATTCTCTCTCTCCATAGGAAGACTGCACAGCGGCCTGATCGTCTACTCCTTCACGGTCATCGTAATCCTGATCGGATCGAGTGGGTTGTCTCGCTCGTCACGAGAGACACCGACAATCTTGTCGACGACGTCGATCCCACGAAAGACTTCTCCAAACACTGTGTAGCACCGATCCAACCCGCTGTTGTCTCCGACGCAGATAAAAAACTGTGAGCCGTTATCGTTGAAGTCACGCGTACTATTGCTCTCACGCGGCATTTTCGCCATGGAAACCGCACCGCGCTTGTGTGGGTAGTCATTCGGTTCGGGGGAAAGAAAGTATCCTGGTCCGCCCGTGCCGTGGAGTGCACGCTCGGGAGTTTTACTCAACGGATCGCCACCCTGAATGATGAACCCAGGCACCACACGATGGAACGTGGTGCCGTCATAGAACCCCATCTTGATGAGATTGATGAGGTTCTCCACATGGCGCGGGGCGGCGTCTGGGTAGAAGCGAATCTTGATCTCACCGAATCTCGTGGCGATCGTGACGCGGGGATCCTTCTTTTGAAACTGCATGCTCATAGTCTGACTGTATCAAGGCAGTCTTCTCGATGACAAGGACTGGTGACGACGTTGAGTTCGTGCGATCACGGCTCAGGGCCAGTTTCTGTGAGTCCATCACCTGGGGTGATGCCGAGCCACATAATTCCACCGATAAGGGCCATGATTGCGGCAAAGCCGAGCGAAGCTGGCCATCCCCACTGGTGAGCGAGCCATGGTGTGATCGTAGGCGAAAGGGCGCCGCCGAGATTGGCGCCCATATTCATGAGACCTGACAAGCTACCGGCATGGGTCGGTGACAGATCGCTTGTCGAGGACCAATAGGCGCCGATGGTGAAGTAGAGCCAGCCTGCACCCAATGAGAGGCCGGCGATCGCCAGGTAGGGAGACTCCACGCTCGCACCGAGCGCGATCGAGCTTGCGGCTAACACCATACCTGTCATGCCTACGATCTGGCGACCTTTGGTGATGCCGTGGCGCATCGCTAGCCGATCGGTAACCCATCCGCCGAGTGGACATGAGATAAGAATTGTGAGAAAGGGGGCGGCAGCAAACACCCCACCACTTAAGATAGTGAAGCCACGCGCATTGACGAGGTAAAGATAGAACCATGACATGTAGACGTACGCGACATAGCCGAGACATCCGTAACTCAACGTGAGCCACCACACGCTTGGTGTTTTTCGGAAGGTCGCCCAAGGAATTGATGGCTGGGTGACGGGAACCGACGTCTTGGATTGTCCTGTCTCGTGATCGTGGTGCCATCGGTGACTTGTCGGACGATCAGCGGCCAAGAGCCACCAGATAGCGGCGAGGCCTATCCCTAAGCCGCTCGAAAGGTAAAACGCTACTTGCCAACCATAGTTAACCATGATCCAAGCGGTGAGGGGGGGAGTAATCGCTGCGCCGATTCCGATCCCACCAATGGCGATGCCGATGCCGAGACCGCGTTCATGTGCCGGGAGCCAGTCGGTGACCGCGCGATTAAACGTCGGCAAGGCTGCCGCTTCTCCTACTCCAAGGAGAAATCTGATACAAGCCAGAGCGCCGATCACTCCCAAGGGCCCGGCCAGAAATGATGTCGCCGCGACGGCTGTCCAAGCGGTGAAGCAGGACCACCAGATGAGTGCGATCGTCAGCACGATGCGTATGCCCCAACGATCACTGAGCCAGCCACCGGGGATTTGGAACAGAGCGTACCCGACGACGAATGCGGAGAAGACCAAGCCCATGTCCTGATCGGTCAATCCCAGCGCTGGCATCATTTGCCGCGCGGTGACGGAGATATTGACGCGATCGATGTAGGTCACAACGCTGATAGCAAAGAGGAGGCCGAGAATCAACCAGCGCAGGGGGGAAGGAGGGAAAGATTGAAGGCCCTTCGTGGAGATCGTCTCGCTCACAGTAGTTTCGACCAGAGACACATGGCGTGAGCGTTGTTGAGATTGTGAAGAGGTTTCGGCTCAATCAAATGAATGGCTGCCCCTTCTCGAAGGGGCAGCCATTCAGACGTCTACTTAGTGACGATTTCGAGTAACTCGACTTCGAACACCAACGTGGATCCAGGCTTGATAACCGGCGGTGATCCTGCGTCACCATACGCCAGATTTGAGGGGCAGACGAGCCGACTTTTCCCGCCCACCTTGACCTGTTGGACGCCCTCCGTCCAGCACTTAATGACTTTGTCCAGTGGAAATGTCGCTGGTTCCCCTCGCTTGACGGAACTATCGAAGACTGTCCCATCGGTTAAGGTGCCATGGTAATGGACCTTGACTGTATCCGTTGCCTTTGGTGTGGCCCCGGTTCCAGGCTTGATGGTGGTGATCACGATGCCGGATTCAGTTTTGGTGGCGCCCTTCTCCGAAGCCGCTTTGGTTAGAAATGCGGCTCCTGCCTTCTTCTCACCATCAGCAACCAGCGCCAATCGAGCCTGTTGCAGTTGCTGGATCTTTGGCCCGAATGTTTGGAGGTCAGCTTTGGGGGTGCGCTTCAGTACGCCGTCGGTAAGGCCATTTTTGACCATATCGAGTTCGGCGTCGCTTAGCGAAAAGGTTCCAAGCGATTGGCTAATGGCCAATCCAAGAGCATACAAAGTCTTCTGGTCATCATTCGCTGGATCCTGCGGGGCCGCTAATAACGGTGTCGAGAGAGTGAGAAGCCCTATGGCAAAACATAGTGTACGAATTCGCATGGAGTGGGGATCCTTTCTTATGATGGGCGATGGGTCAATGTCGCACGTAAGGATACGATAGGTTTTCCAAATCTCACAACAGAAATTTCACTAGAAGATTAGGTAGGGCCAGTCAGGCGAGGTTCTATGTTCCACGCAACTATGCCATTGAGCGTGTGGCGGAGAGGGAGGGATTTGAACCCTCGGTAGAGATTTTGTCCCTACGGCGGTTTAGCAAACCGCTGCCTTCGGCCACTCGGCCACCTCTCCACGTCACAATTAATGGATTACGCCGCATCCACAGCGGAAAGTGTCGCCAGGGCGGGAATCACCGACGAAGGGGTATCTTACCTCAGCTGATAGGGAGGGTACAAGAGAGGAGTGCTGTCTTAGAATTGTACGAATGATCATGCTGTAGCCCATATCATTCTGAGCGCAGGCTCTATGGGGAAGAACGTGTGCTTGTGGACAAACGTGTAAGCAATCTGAGCGTGAGGGTGCCCGAGTGATCTCTCATCCTTGGTGTCCAGCTCATCAGTTCAAAGAACTTTTGTCGGAGGCTCGATGGTCGGACTGTGCGTATGGGTTTCTCCTGGAAGGCGCTCGATTGATCTTCGCTATTCAGGAGCGGGATCGCATAACAAAGTTTGGCGTAGCTTGGTCGGACGACACCGCTGAGGATCAGCATGTGAAGTGCCTTCCGTTTTTGTCGTGTGTGCTCTATCTCAGTTTGCAGCGGCATTACGATGATCTCCATTTTCGCGAGCCACACCCACGCTGCCAAAGTCAGATCCACAGGACGCGTTTGAAGTCCGTATCCAGGCTTCGTGGACGGCTGCATTGGCGGCAACGAACAAATAGGCTTGGATTATCTAATGTTCCGGAGGTTCGAAGGACAAGTTGGTATGTCTTTCCTCCACAAAATGGACATGCTTCCTGATGCAGGTTCTGTTGGATCAATTCCCGTGGGTTGATTTGGTTTTCCATTCTTCGTCCCTCTATTCAGTATCCATATTGTGATTCGCCTGGTGTCAGAATAGGGCCCCTGTTGGTATGACGAACATATTGGAATGAGGTTGCTGTCACACGCGAATCATGATCTGTTGGCCTATCTTGACTGATGTTGGTACGTGGTTTTCGTCAGCAGCGACGAATTGTGTAAGCCTCGTCTGGTCTTTGGGTGACACAAGAAGAAGCTCAATCTGGATCCACTCATTCTTGACCCATTGCACCTCCGCTAATTCGATCACGCTAAAAGTGTCTTCATCGGGGAACCACAAGCGGAGCTTGACATAATCACCAGGGCGCAGCTTTGTAGGGTTTAAGATGATTGGGTGAGAGGAGGATAGTTCATACAGGCACCCATCGCCTCTCAAGCCGTGGCCTCCCTTTGACAGCATACAGTCGATCCCAATTTTTGATAGAAGTCCTGCAGGCATGTTCTCTCCTTGTGTGGAAAGTCTGAACAGTAGGGAAACAGTACTACAGGGGGGGAGTGAGGGCTATTACTCTGGTAGGTGGAAAGACCGAACTAAAGAGGCATCAGCATGAGTCACGCACCACATTGGAGTATTAAAAAAATATGTGAATAGTCAATCATTACAGTTATTTACGAATTAGCATTAATGTAACTATTGCAGTAGTTGATAGGCTAGGGATATTCATGAGGCTGTACAGGACTTACTTAATCTGTATGGTCTGTTGTGAGTGGTCGCAGGTTGCGGAAAAATCAACCTTACTCCTGGCTTCGTTGATGAGATCGGCAACAGACCGTCCCTGTTGTATTGCAACAGGTGCCACTTCTGGCAACGGTTTCTCATCATGACCTACAGAATGTACTGCGTCACTGATGATGAAGATCCACGGATCCTCGGGAGTTGCCAGATCCGGTCTGACCTTGATCCTGTCAAAGAAACCTTGCGGAGGTGAGAGGGTAGCCAGGAGGGGAGGAATTATCAAGATCTCCGTTGAAAGTTTCTGAACAACCCCATGGTAATGGTTAC
>SWDS01000010.1:338431-416101 GCA_005116745.1 Nitrospira sp.
GATCCGGTCGGCAACAAGACCCAGCAGAGCTACGATGCGGTGAGTCGGCTCACGGTGTCCCGTCCGCGTGTCCGCGATGGGGGGACACTGCAAATGGGAAGAGTTTTTTGATGAGTGGGCGAGCGGAATAGGTGTCATGACCAGATTTTTGAGAGCGGAGCGACAGCGCACGACCCCCTGTCTGAACATTTGTTCTGACATATCGGGGATTTTCCTTGTGGCGGACATGGTTCATCCCCGCAGCGACGGTTCGCCGCGCGGACGGCACTCTTTCAGTGCAGGAGACTCCCGGTCGTTACCCTGGGCCATGAATACTCAGCTCAGTGAACTGTTCCCACTGCCGCTCCCACCGTCGCAGCCAGCGACGGCTCTGGCGCGTGGGCGCGAACACATCGACCCCTGCCCAGACTTCGGCGGGCGTGCGCCCGTACAGATGCTGATGCGGCCGGAGGTGGTTATAGACCGTTCGAACCTGCTGCAAGGCTCGATCACACGACGCCGCATCAGTGATCGCATAGTGAACCAACAACTGTTTCAGGGTTCCGATCAGGCGTTCGACACGGCCGTTCTGCCACGGGCAGCCCGGCTCGCTGTGTTGCAGGCGAATACCCACACACGTCAGCGCCAGACGAAGAGCCCGCGACGTAAACACCGCCTCGTTATCCGTGCGCAGCACGCGCGGGCAGCCATACTGACGACAGGCGGTGACGAGATGGTGCCAGATCGTCCACGACGACTTGTCCGTCAGGCGCTGGACACACAAGCCGGCGCGGCTGGCATGATCCACGATCGCCAACGCCAGATGTTGTCGGCCATAGGTATCGGTTGTGGTCAGCAGGTCCATCCCCCAGATCAGATTGCGCGGCACGCGATGCTTCAGTGTTCGGCGCCGATGCAGGATAGTGTACTGCTGGCGTCGAATGGTGTCGGCGACGTAGGTTTTGCCGACGGTCATCTGCCGACGGACCGCGAAGCGCCGGTTGAAGGTGTGCATGATCGTGCGGCAGCCCGCATGGGGCATGAGGGCTTTGAGCCGAACGATCTCGTCTCGCACCCAACGCGGTTTGGGTGGCGCCTGCGGCCGGCGGCTTGGGCCGCTGGTGCGGGGACTGGACCAGGAGGTCCGTGGTCGAGGCTGTATCCATCGACGCAGCCAGTGCCACAGCCCACTACACCATCGAACGAACCAGCGCAGCCCCTGCAACAGCATAGTCCTCCCATGATCTTTTGGATAACCGAATGGATGGCAACGTGATGACGATGCTTCTCGCACAGTGGCTTCGGTGTTTCCTCATCATGGCGCTCGGCCTCACACTGCTGCAGCCAGTGCCGACGATCGCCGACCAGGCGCACTACATCTACGACGACCTGGGCCGCCTCTCGCAGGTGATCGACGGGCAGGGGAATGTCGCGACGTATACATATGATGCCGTTGGGGTTGATCCCGATTGACCCTCCGGCGGCGGCATGCTAAAAACACACCAGTCGTGAAGCGTAACTGTGTGCCCGGATGGCGGAACTGGCAGACGCGCCGGACTCAAAATCCGGTTCTCGCAAGAGAGTGGGAGTTCGACCCTCCCTCTGGGCACCACACAATATGTCAGCTTTATGTGTGTGGCGATGTTCTCGATTTCTCCGAATAGATGGCAACGGGCTGTCGGTCTAGGTTGTTGTAATTCTTATAAGATTGTGATAGGGACAACGATAAGATCCTCAGATCTCTGGACATGAAAAAAGGCACGTACTGAATTTGGCCGGATTCTTCACAATGGTGTATTCCTTCACTTCTATTAAGGAGGCAGCACATGCGTAACGTGTTGGCACTGGGAGCCGCGATCCTGTGCATCGGCTCTATGAATGTTGCAGTGGCCCAAGAACGTCTGCAGCAGTCTGGTGGCTCGGCCATGGGGGTCGGAGCTGGGGTCGGTGACGTGTCTGGAAATGCAAACCGTGTTCAGGCTTTCGATCGGAATGCTTTCCTTGATCGGCTTTCCCAGCCGGAGACCGTGATGGGGCGTATCTTCGCGCTTGATTTGCCGCAGCACCGACTCATGATTGAAACGGGTGGGGCTGGCCGTATGCAAGACGAAGGTCAGGAAGGCAAGGCAGGCTATGGTGCGCGGACGGTCATGACACTGCATCTGACTGATCGATCGAACATGCAAGCCATTCGCGAGCTCAACGTCGGAGACGAAGTGACCGTGCAGGTCAGGGAAGAAACGACTGAACAGCAGCCGTTCGGAACTGGAAGAAAATTGGTGTTGGAGGCTTCCGTGACCAATGTCGTCGCTACGAGAAAGGGGTTCGGCGGACTGGGACAGCGGCCTGACCCGGCCAATGACCGCGCGATCGTGATGAATGGCGGTGGGGTGACCGGTGGTGTGCCAGGTGCAGTCCTTCCAGGAAAAATCACTGGGACCATTGATACGACCGTTGGTGAATTTACCGGTGCAGCGCCTTGCTGGAATTGTGAGCCGCAACCGGGATGGGGATATCAGACGCAGAACAAGTCCGATTATGGGACTGACGCCTCAAAGCCAAATCTGGTTAAGGGGATGGAGTGAGTTGATTCGGCGAGCCGAACGTTGCTTGGTGAAAGGGGCAGCGATCGCTGCCCCTTTTTTTTATGTGGGCTGTGGCCTGATATGCAGTGTCTCATCATTCTTGGTAGGGTCATGACACAAACTTCTGTTGCGTTGGGCAAATGGACACGATGAACGAGCATCAGAATGAGTCGGATACACCGGTGTCCGAACTTGATCTTCGCGGCGTGATTTGTCCCTATAACTTCGTGAAGACGAAACTCAAGCTGGAGACACTGGAGCAGGGGCAGGTGCTGTCGGTGCTTCTCGATGATGGAGATCCCATCCGCAATGTTCCTCGTAGCGTCCAGAATGAAGGCCATACGGTCTTGTCGCAGGAGCGAGTCGACCAGGCCTATCGGGTCTTGATCCGTCGAGAGGAGAGCGATTGAGCACGGCGCATGTCTTGATCGTCTGATTCTGTCCCATCTTTCCCTGCAAGAACGAGTGTCACGTCCCGTCCCCGAGTCGAGCCGAGTTTCTTACTGACCTCACCAGCCGTTCCACGAATGAAGTGCTCATTCGGCTTCGTTAAATCGTACGCCACAACTACAGTGCATTGAGGAGCGATATCACCAAGGGTCTTCAGTATGTGCGCGACCACTGTCTCAGTGCAGAAGGCCACGGTTGGACCATTTCTCTTCTGGGAGTCCAGAAGGCGTTGGGTGATACGTGAGGAGGCGCTCGGCAGATGTCCAAGAAAATAGAAGGAGTCGCAGGGAAGTCCTGCGGCAGTCAGGGCTGCGATAATCGCAGAAGGACCGGGGACTGGAACTACCGGGATGCCATGCGTATGGGCAGCGGCTACGAGAAGGTGGCCAGGGTCGGAGACGAGAGGGGAGCCACAATCCGATACGAGTGCAACATGACTGCCTTGCTGTAACCGTTGCAAAAGAACCGCTGCTTTTTCTTGGAGATTTCTGGGCCCGTAGCTCGTCACGGTGGCCTGAATGCTATGATGCATCAGGAGTTGTTGCGTCACTTTTGGATCTTCGGACGCGATTAGGTCTACCGTGCTGAGGATCCGAAGGGCGCGCACGGTCACGTCGTCGGGATGCCCAATGGGGACTGCGACCACGTAAAGCGTTCCGCTCCGATGTGACCGGCTGACCGAAGTCATTGCCGCGCCGGCGTTTTGTTGACTCTGTTTGGTCGGCATCGATATAATTCCATGCTTATCTTGTCGAGGCTCGGTCTCTAGTCACTGCAGGGGTATTCCCGATGGCAGCCGTTTGTTTCATGGTCACCATGGTCCTGTACTTCGTGGCCACGATGTCGTTTCTCGCCTATTTACTCCGACGCTCCGAAGCCTTGTCAAATGTGTCATTAGCGATTACGGCGGTCGGCTTCATCTCCCACACCGTTGGCCTCGTTATCAGAATGGTTGAGGTCTCATCGACAGTGCCGCCCAGCTTTTCGGACGCCCTTTCGTTTTTCTCCTGGATGATCATTCTTGTATTTGTGCTGGTCGAGTTTCGCCATCGGATTCATGTACTTGGGTCCTTCATGGTGCCCTTAGCCCTGGTCTCCTTGGTCTCGTCCGCAGCCCTTCCGGAAACGGTCCCCACGCTTCAGCCTGTGTTCAAGACCTTGTGGTTTCATGTCACGCTCAGCATGTTGGGAACAGTGGGGTTTACCGTCGCCTTCGTGGCAGGAGTGATGTACTTGATTCAGGATCGGCTCCTCAAGTCGAAACAGTTCAATGTTCTCTACAGCAAATTGCCGGCGCTCGACTTTCTCGATCATCTCAATCAGCAATCCATTGTCTTGGGGTTCCCCTTGCTGACCTTGGGAATCGTCACGGGAGCCATCTCGGCCGAGTTTGCGCGTGGATCCTATGTGAGTTGGAACCCTGAGCAAATCTGGGCACTTGTCACCTGGGTCTTCTATTTCGTCGTGTTGCTTGGACGGCTGACCGTCGGGTGGAGGGCGAAGCGCGCAGCGTATCTGACGGTCATCGGGTTCGCGTGCGTCATTCTCACATTAGTCGGTGTGGTGCTGAAAGAAACCTAAGGCCTGGTCAATTTATGTGGTTGTTGGTCACATGCATCTGATCGTCGTAGGGTTGAGTCATAAGACGGCTCCGGTCGAGATTCGAGAGAGACTGGCGGTTCCCGAAAGCCGTCTTGGCGAGGCGCTCACTCGTCTCTGTTCGTACTCTGGGGTCAAGGAAGGCATCCTGCTCTCGACCTGTAATCGAGTGGAGGTCTACTCCGTTGTCGATGACGTCGAAACCGGCTATGGACGTATTCAGGAGTTTCTTGCCGACACCCATCTGTCGTTGTCTTCCGAGCAGTTGACCCCTCACCTCTATTGGCATACCGGCGATCGAGCGATCGGTCACTTGTTCAGAGTCGCTGCCAGCCTCGATTCGATGATTATCGGGGAATCTCAAATCCTGGGACAACTCAAGGGTGCGTATGAAGTCGCGCTGGCCCATAAAACGACCGGTGTGATCATGAACAAGGTCGTGAAGAAGGCCATCTCGGTGGCCAAGCGGGTGCGGACCGAAACGAAAATTGCAGAAATGGCGGTCTCGGTCAGCTATGCCGCTGTCGAGTTGGCGAAGAAGATCTTTTCGGATCTTCACGAGAAGACGGTGTTGTTGGTCGGTGCCGGTGAAATGGCGAAACTGGCCGCGCGCCATTTGATTGCTCACGGTGTGAAGCATGTGCGCATTACGACAAGGACTCCACAACATGCGGTCGATCTTGCCGCGAAATTCGGCGGGACGGCCGTTCCATTCGATCAGTTCAAGGATGACATGGCTTCGGCGGATATCGTGCTGGTCTCGACGGGTGCGGCCCATTATCTTGTCGGCGCGGAGGATGTGCATCGTGCGGTCGAAGAGCGCATGAACCGTCCGATGTTCTTGATCGATATTTCAGTTCCTCGGAATATTGACCCAGCCGTTCGCCACGTCGACAATGCGTTTCTCTTCGATATTGATGATCTCACACAGCGGGTTGAACAAAACCGAGCCGGGCGCGTGCAGGAGGCCGAGAAGGCCGAGCGGATGGTTGTGGAAGAAGTGACCACCATGCTGGATTGGATGAAATCCTTGGAGGTCACTCCGACGATCGTCGCGCTCAGGAGCCACGTCGACGACCTGAAGCGGGCGGAGGTCGACAAGGTGCTTGCGCGATTGCCGCATCTGTCTCCTCAAGACCGTGAACTGGTTGAAGGCCTCGCCTCCTCGATTGCCAATAAATTGATTCATCGCACGATGGTCACCCTCAAGGCCGAAGTCAATTCTTCGAGTGGTCCGGCGTTCGTCGAAGCGGCCCGGCGATTTTTCTCTCTCGACCAACCGGCTGCGCCTGTTCAACAGATCGAGCCTTCTAGAGAGTCGCTGCGGTATCATCCTGAGAGCGCTGCAGAGTCGGGTGCCGAGGATCCGGTTTCAGAAACAGCAGTCCGTAAACGAGCCCGCTGATCGACGGGTAACGAAAAGAGTGTCATCGTGTCGATACCGAACGGCCAACGCGCAACCTTGGTTCTGGGAACGAGAGGAAGCAAGTTGGCGCTGTGCCAAAGTGAATGGTTTCAGTCCAAGGTTCAGGACGTGGTGCCCGAGGTTCGGGTTGTGCTCAAGAAAATTCAGACGTCCGGCGACAAGATCGTCGACGTGCCATTGGCAAAAATCGGGGGGAAAGGTCTGTTCGTCAAGGAAATTGAGGACGCCTTGCTCGCTGGTGAGGTCGATTTTGCGGTTCACAGTATGAAGGATGTTCCGGCGCAATTGCCCGAAGGTCTCGACATCCTCTGTGTGCCTCCACGTGAGGATGCACGTGATGCATTGATCAGCCGAGAAGGGCATTCATTCAGCACGCTCCCCTTAGGGGCGACGGTCGGGACTGCGAGCCTTCGACGCCAGGCACAACTGTTACAAGCCAGGCCCGATCTAAAGATCGCGATGCTGCGCGGGAATCTGGATACGCGATTAAAGAAACTCAAAGAGGGCCAGTTCGATGCCATCGTCTTGGCCGCTGCTGGTCTGCATCGGTTAGGGTGGTCTCAGGCCATCACGGAATATCTTTCTCCTATCCTCAGTCTGCCTGCAATCGGACAAGGAGCCCTTGGGATCGAAGGTCGGACGAGCGATGCCTTCGTGCGTTCCGTCTTATCTCGGCTCAATCATCAGGCCACCCATACGACTGTGACCGCAGAGCGAGCCTTCCTGTGTCGCCTAGAAGGAGGCTGTCAGGTGCCCATCGCAGCCCACGCAACCCTGTCCGGAGAGCAGTTGGTCTTGGATGGTCTTGTCGCCACGGTCGATGGGAAGACCGTTCTTCGCGACCAGATTGAGGGGACAGCTCAGCAGGCGCACGCTCTCGGTGTCCAATTGGCGGAACGATTACTGACTCGTGGAGGGGACAAGATTCTCCGGGAGATTTACGGATCAGCGTGAACATGGTACGACGAAACAAGAAGGGCAAGGTCTATTTAGTCGGAGCTGGTCCGGGAGATCCTGGTCTGTTGACCCTTCGAGGAAAAGAGTGTCTTGAGCAGGCTGACGTGGTCCTCTACGATTATCTGGCTAACCCCGCTCTCCTTGCCCATGCCCGAGAAGAAGCCGAGCGGGTGTATGTCGGACGGAGAGGCAAAGGGAAATACCCTGAGCAGGATGCGATCAATCGTCTGCTGATTGAACGAGCCAGCGCAGGCAGCGTGGTTGTGAGGTTGAAGGGAGGCGATCCGTTTGTCTTTGGGCGGGGAGGAGAGGAGGCGGAAGCGCTCGCGTCGGCCAAGATCGAATTCGAAATCGTTCCTGGGGTGACTGCTGCGGTTGCCGCCCCTGCCTATGCCGGTATTCCGGTGACTCATCGAACGTTGGCGTCTACGCTGACGATTGTGACCGGACATGAAGATCCAGAAAAGCCTTCGACGGCCCTGGATTGGTCGAGGCTGGCGACGAGCCAAGGGACGGTTGTCTTTCTCATGGGCATGAAAAATCTTTCGATGATCGCCGCGACCTTGTTAGCCGAAGGGCGAGCGGGGTCTACGCCCGTGGCGATCATTCGGTGGGGAACGAGAGCCTCCCAGCAGACCGTTGTCGGAACATTGGCTGATATTGTGGAGAAGGCCGAAGCTGAAAAAATGGAGCCGCCAACCGTCATTGTCGTAGGGGAGGTCGTTCGACTTCGGTCGAAGCTCAACTGGTTCGAGCAGCGCCCGCTCTTTGGCATACGTGTGCTCATGACGCGCGCGAAAGAACAGGCTGGTGAGTTGGCTACCCGCTTGGCCAGCTATGGTGCTGAACCGGTCGAGGCTCCGACGATTACGATCGTTCCCCCTCCAGACTGGGCGCCTGTGGACCACGCGATTTCCGAGATTAGGACGTACGATTGGATTATTTTTACCAGCGTCAATGGCGTGAGCCGTTTCATGACCAGGCTTTTCGCTCGTGGGCACGACTCACGCTGCTTAGCCGGACGGCAGCTATGCTGTATTGGGCCACGCACGGCTCAGGAGTTGGAAAAGTTTGGAGTCAAAGCGGATGTGGTTCCTGCAGAATATCAGGCAGAAGGAGTGTTAGCCGCACTGAGTCGGCAGGATGTAAAAAACACCCGTATCCTAATCCCTCGGGCCGAAGTGGCCAGAGAGCTCTTGCCGGACGAACTTCGTGCGGCCGGGGCACAGGTTGATGTCATACCCGTGTACCGAACGCTCACACCAGGCCAGGATTCCGTGGGGTGGCGGCAGGAGCTCATGGATCATCGGATTCATGTCGTCACGTTTACGAGCTCTTCCACAGTCCGCAACTTTGTTACGATGCTCGGGGGTGCGGAAGCGGTGAAGCCGCTCGTGCAATCCGTCATGATCGCGTGCATCGGACCCATTACAGCCAAGACCGCAGAGGAATATGGTTTGACGGTCTCGATCATGCCCGATGAGAATACGATTCCTGCACTGGTGGATGCAATCGCCCACCATTATGAAAGCCGTGAGCAGGTTGCCACGGGAACGCTGCAGTAATGAGCGCACACACCATGTGCGATGGCCTTATACACGAAGGGAGAGCGAGATGGTTCCTGTTAAGTCGTTCATGATTCCTCGAGAAAAGTTCGTGACGGTGCCTCGTGATACCGATACACAAACGGCTGCCCGCATCATGCGTGACCGTGGGATCGGCAGTCTGTTCGTGACCAACGACCGTGAGATCATCGGCATCATCACGGACACGGACATGATGCGCCGGGTGGTGGCGGCCGGGACAGATGCCACGAAGACCACGGTCGAGCAAATTATGTCCGCGCCGATCATGACGATCGAGGAGAACAAGACAATCTTGGATGCCAATGATCTCATGGCGAAATCCCATCTTCGTCATTTAGGGGTGACACGCGAGGGCGTGCTGGTCGGGCTCATCTCTGTTCGCGACCTGGTCGTATTCTTGACGAACCTTCCACGAAAGTAAGGTAGATCATGGGGTTTCCGATCCAGCGCCTCCGACGTCTGCGGCAACATGAATCGTTGCGTCGAATGGTACGTGAAACGACGCTGTCTCCGTCAGATTTTATCTATCCGCTGTTTGTGGTCGAGGGACAGGGGCGCCGTGAAGAGATTGCATCGATGCCCGGCCAATTTCGGCTCTCCATCGATGTGTTGGTCAAAGAAGCGGGAGAGATTCTGGCCTTAGGGATTCCGGCCATCATTCTTTTCGGCATTCCAGCGCGCAAAGATGAGCGTGGTAGTTCCGGATGGGACCCAAACGGGATTGTGCAGCGGGCGATCAGAGCCGTCAAACAACAGGTGCCGGGATTGCTTGTGATCACAGATGTCTGTATCGACGAGTATACCGACCATGGACATTGCGGAATCGTCAAAGATGGAAAAGTTCTCAATGATGAGACGCTCGAATGCCTCACGGTGATGGCCCGCACCCATGCTGAGGCTGGAGCCGATATGGTTGCGCCGTCGGATATGATGGATGGTCGTGTTGCGGCGATCCGACGCGAACTAGATCGCTCCGGGTTCTCTGAGCTGCCGATTCTGGCCTATGCGGCCAAGTTTTCCTCTTGTTTCTATGCCCCGTTTCGCGACGCGGCGTTTTCCAGTCCTCAATTTGGTGACCGACAGTCCTATCAGATGGACCCGGCGAATGCGCGCGAAGCGCTTCGCGAGATCGATCTCGATGTCGAAGAAGGTGCCGATATCGTCATGGTCAAACCGGCGTTACCGTACCTGGACATCATTGCGCTGGCCCGCGCTCGTACACTCCTCCCTCTCGCTGCGTATCAGGTGAGCGGTGAGTACAGTATGATTAAGGCGGCAGCAAGGGCGGGGTGGCTTGATGAGTCACGTGCCATGATGGAATCGCTGTTGGCAATCAAACGGGCAGGAGCCGATCTGATCTTGTCGTACTTTGCTAAAGACGCTGTCAAGCTGCTTCGTTGACCGACGATGAACGTGACCCGCGGATATTCGGATGAGGTCGTGCGGCCGTATCCAGTGGGGACCATCGGGAATTTCGATGGGCATCATCTCGGGCATCATGCGCTCTTGAAACAAGTGGTCGAGACGGCTCGCGCTGCTCGGGGAACTGCCGTCGTCTTGACGTTCGATCCTCACCCGGTGAAAATTCTTGCGCCTCACGTTGATCTGCGGTTCCTGACGAGTGCGGACGAAAAACGTGCTCGTTTCGAACAAGCGGGAATCGATGAAGTGGTCTCCCTGGAGTTCACGCAAGCCTTTGCTGCCTTCTCTCCGGAGATATTCGCCGAGCAGGTTCTTTCCAAGGGACTTGGGCTGAAAGAGGTGTTTGTTGGACAACATTTTGCCTTTGGCCACAAGCGAGTAGGGAAGATCGATGATTTGATTGCGCTCGGCAAGCAATTCGGTTTTGTTGTCCATCCGACTCCTCCGGTGATGATCGATGGAGGAGTGGTCAGCTCGACGAGAATCAGGCAGCTGATCAACGCCGGACAGGTTGATCAAGCGGCAGTGTTACTTGGCCGACACTATGCGCTGAGCGGAGTTGTCGCTCCGGGCGAGGGGAGAGGGCGAAGGCTTGGATGTGCGACTGCGAACCTTCGACTGCCTCCAGGCCGTGTGGCTCCGGCTGACGGGATTTATGCTTCCGTCACGATCCTGAATCAGGAACGGTATGATTCCATCGCCTATATCGGTACGAGACCCACCTTTGATGGTGGTGAGCGGGGATTGGAGGTTTCCATTCTGGATGGGACTCACGAGCTGTATGGACGCACGCTCTCGGTTGAGTTTATCAGTCGTATCCGAGGCGACGCACAGTTTAATAGTGGAGAAGCGTTGAGCCGACAGATCGCCTCCGACGTGGATTCTGCGAGGGGCATCCTCCGTCGATATCATGAAACAATCGGAAAGCGATAAATCCCTGAACCTGGTCTTGAGCAGATCTATCAATACAATGGCCTGGCCTCCGCTCGTGCATCGGGTGGTTCGAACGATTCGGTCCAGAAGCCTTTTCCAACACGGGCAGCATATAGTGGTCGCTATCTCGGGTGGCCCGGACTCCGTCGCATTGTTATCGATCCTCTCTCATCTCCGGTCAAGTTGGGTGCTGACCTTGTCAGCCGTCCATTGTAACTATGGATTGCGAGGGGCTGAGTCTGAGGGGGACCAACAATTTGTAGAGGCGTTTTGCCAAGAGCTCGGAGTTTCTCTCCATGTTCGACGGGTTGGATTACAGACCGAAGGGCGCAGGGTATCCGTGCAGGCTATGGCCCGTGACATCCGCTATCGGGTGATGCAGGAGGTTGCTGAGCAATGTGGTGCCGATCGCATTGCCGTGGGCCATACGGCAAACGACCAGGCGGAGACCGTTGTGCTCTGGATGCTTCGTGGTGCGGGACTGACTGGGTTGTCCGGCATGCCAGCGTTCCGGGATGACAATGTGATTCGGCCTTTGTATGAGACGACGCGGCAGGAGATTCTGGCGTATCTTTGCAAGGCGGGCGTGTCGTTTCGTGAGGACTCCAGCAATGTCAAACCGCAGTACCTGCGGAACCGAGTGAGGAGGGAGGTCATTCCTGTTCTGACTCAGCTGGTCCCATCGAGCGTCAATGCGCTCTGTAGGCTCGCAGAGATCTGCAGGGAAGACGATCGCTATTTGGATCAACAGATTACCGCCCTCTCCTCGTCTGCTATGGAACGAGCATCCGACGGAGGCTGGACGATCGATCGGGTGTCTCTTCTTGAACTTCCAGTATCTCTTCAACGGCGTTGTGTCCGAAACCTCTTTCGGCAGACTGATGACCAATTTCGCTCCCCCAGTCTTCGAATGGTTGATCGCATCATTCGCCTGGCCTCAAAGAGGGAAGCTGGTTCAAGTCTCGATGTGAAGGGGGGGCACGTTGTTGTCAGTGATCGCCATCTACGATTTGTTCCGCTTCAAGCACGAGCGATCTCCCATGTTGGACAACCGCACGGCAGCTGTCAGGAATTCTTATCTGTGCCTGGAGAGCTTCTATGGTCTGGAACGGGTCAACGACTTCAGGTACAGCAGCAGGCAGGTAGCCAGCTGTGTACTCCTCTCGGAAAAGATCGGATTCTGGTGGATGCCGATCAGGTGTCTTTGCCACTGATGGTACGGAATTGGTTGCCGGGAGATCGATTTCATCCCTCTGGCATGGGAGGACAGTCAAAGAAGCTCCAGGATTTTTTTATGGATCTGAAGATACCGATTGCAGTCCGATCGCGTATTCCTCTGGTGGTGGCTCCCGAGGGAATCCTGTGGGTCGTTGGCTATCGACAGGATGAACGCTGGGCGTCCACCACTACTACGAAACGCTGTCTGGTCTTCACGTGCGAAGATCTAGCATGAACGGAAGGAACTGAGTCAGATGGAACGTATGTTTGGACGTCCGATCGTGACCCAAGAGCAGATGCGAAGCCGCATCCGTGAGTTGGGCCGACAGATCAGTGCTGACTATGCTGGCAAGGATCTTGTGCTTGTCGGTGTGCTCAAGGGGGCTTATGCGTTTTTTGCTGATTTGGCACGCGCGATTCGAATTCCAGTGCGGGTCGATTTCATCATCGTGACGAGCTACGGAACGCAAACGAAGACGTCCGGGAAGGTCAAGCTCGTGACCGAGCTGACCGAAAAGATCAAGAATAGAGATGTGCTACTCGTTGAGGATATCGTCGATTCAGGATTGACGATTCAATATCTTACCAAGGCCCTGGCCAAGCAGAAACCGAGAAGCATTAAGGTCTGCACCTTGCTGAGTAAGCCAGAACGCCGCGTTGTTGATGTCCCGTTGCAGTATATTGGGTTCAGAATTCCGGACCAGTACGTCGTGGGATATGGACTTGATTATCAGCAACAGTACCGGAACCTTCCATACCTCGCCGTTCTCGACCAGCGAAACCAGCAAGAGGAGTAGAGTTTTCTCACGAGCTGTTGGCAATTTGCATAAGGCTATGGTAACATCACCACGGTTTCTACATACGTGGCCTCCAATGCTGTTGCGAAGGAGAACTGGATGAATTCCCGGGTCAAGAACCTGCTTTTTTGGGTGGTGGTCGGCTTGTTCATGATTCTCCTGTTCAATCTGTTCAGTGTGCCGACTCACGCGCCTGAAGAAGAAGTGATATTCAGCGATTTTATGGCAAAGCTCGATAAGGGTGATTTTGAAAAAGTCATCATCAAGGGTAATCATATCAGCGGGGTCCTGAAGGACAAAACTCGCATCCGTACCTATTCCGCTGACTATCCTGAGTTTGTGAAGGTCCTTCGTGAGAAAGATGTTCAGATTGAGGTGAAACCACCGGAAGAGAGTCCGTGGTATATCACGTTCCTGGTTACGTGGGGACCATTTATCCTGTTCCTTGGTCTCTGGTTTTTCCTGATGCGTCAGATGCAAATTGGGGGGAACAAGGCTCTGTCATTCGGAAAGAGTCGCGCCCGAATGCTGACGGAAGAACGAAAGAAGATCACATTTTCAGACGTCGCTGGTGTTGATGAGGCAAAAGAGGAAGTTCTCGAAATCATTGAGTTCCTAAAAGATCCTCGTAAATTTCAGAAGCTTGGTGGGCGCATACCGAAGGGTGTGCTGGTCGTCGGCCCTCCAGGAACAGGAAAGACCTTACTTGCGAAGGCAATAGCAGGAGAAGCTGGAGTGCCATTCTTCAGCATTAGCGGATCTGATTTCGTAGAGATGTTTGTAGGTGTCGGAGCTTCGCGGGTCAGGGATTTGTTTGAACAAGGGAAGAAGCATGCCCCCTGCATCATTTTTATAGACGAAATTGATGCGGTTGGTCGTTTACGGGGCGCAGGCCTCGGTGGTGGGCATGATGAACGGGAACAAACGCTCAATCAGTTGCTTGTGGAAATGGATGGCTTCGATACAACCGAGGGAGTCATTTTGGTCGCCGCGACCAATCGTCCTGATGTACTCGATCCGGCCTTGCTGAGACCTGGACGCTTTGACCGGCAGGTGATGGTTAATCGCCCGGACCTCAAAGGCCGGTCAGAAATCTTGAAGGTCCATACGAAGAAAGTTCCTGTCGCTACGAATGTCGAATTAGAAAAAATTGCCAGAGGAACTCCTGGATTTTCAGGTGCTGATCTGGAAAACCTCGTGAATGAAGCGGCACTGTGGGCGGCTCGCCAGAACAAGAAGGAAGTCGAAAACATAGACTTCGAGATGGCGAAAGATAAGGTGATGATGGGGGCCGAACGGAAGAGTATGTTTCTTACCGAAGAGGAAAAGAGGATTACTGCCTACCATGAAGCCGGCCACGTATTGATGGCGAAGCTCTTACCAGGGACGGACCCGGTTCATAAGGTGACGATTATTCCAAGAGGTCGCGCTTTGGGCGTGACAATGCAACTGCCGACAGATGATCGGCACAACTACTCGAAGGAATTTCTCTACAATAACTTGGCGATTCTTATGGGTGGACGTGTCGCTGAAGAGCTTGTCTTCAAACATGTCACAACAGGAGCCGGCAATGATCTGGAACGTGCAACGGATCTTGCCCGTAAGATGGTATGCGAGTGGGGTATGAGCGAGAAGTTGGGTCCTTTGACCTTTGGCCAAAAGGAAGATTCAGTGTTTCTTGGGCGAGACTTTGCTACGAAACGGGATGTCAGTGATCAAGTGGCGCTTGAAATCGATCTTGAGATCAAGCGCTTTGTCACGGAAAACTATGAACGTGCGAAACGTGTACTCACTGAACAGATGACGAGTCTGAAGGCTGTAGCGGAGGCACTACTTGAAAAAGAAGTGCTTGACGCACTAGAAATTGATCAGATTCTGTTGCAATCCTCCTCTCAAACAGTTCCAGCCTAAGTATCGTGCCAACGCTTGTTTGCGTTGGCACCGTTGCCCCCGTTGTGCTGTATATATGCTCTGCACTCTGTCTAGTTTCTCCAGAGGAACTGGAATGACGGTTTGCATGCTTCTTTCATTGGTGGAATAGATTGGATCGAGTCTTACCTAAGGCCCTTACGTGGCAACCGTGGTTCTCTGCTAAAGGGCGAGAAATTCATTACAAACGGCGTCCACTTATTATGGGCGTCGTGAATGTCACGACTGATTCTTTCTATGATGGTGGACGCTATGTCGAGTCTGAACGAGCCATTGCCCACGCACTGGAACTTGTCGAGCAGGGTGCGGACATCATCGATCTCGGGGGAGAGTCCACTCGGCCAGGCGCCTGTCCTGTTAGTGAACAGGATGAACTGGCTCATGTTATCCCAGTTGTGAAGGGTCTAGTCCATCGGGTGTCGGTCCCAATCTCGATCGATACGAGCAAGTCGCGAGTCGCTGAAGTCGCCCTGGATTATGGAGCGTCGATCATCAACGACGTGAGCGCACTGCGGCAAGATCCTGCCATGGCGTCGGTCATTGCCCGCTTCGATGCGGCAGTTGTTCTGATGCACATGCAAGGGACTCCGCAAACGATGCAACAATCACCACAGTATTCCGATGTGGTTGGCGAAGTCGTGCGCTTTCTTGAGGGACGTGTGCAAATGGCTCTCCGTGCAGGGATTGCCGGAACGAACATCCTGCTTGATCCAGGCTTTGGTTTTGGTAAGCTGGTGAATCATAACCTTGACCTTCTTGATGGGTTATCTGCTATCGCAGCATTGAACCGTCCCGTATTGGTCGGTCTGTCACGAAAGGCGTTTATTGGGAATGTTGTTGAACGGCCTGTTGAACATCGAGAATGGGGGACTGCAGCGGCGGTGGCACTGGCAGTTGATCGCGGTGCTCACATTCTGCGTGTTCATGATGTTGCCATGATGATTGACGTAGTCAAGATGGCTGCGGCGCTGAATCCACGCTGGTCATCTTACAGACAGGAGCATGATGCGTAAATTATTTGGAACCGATGGTGTCCGAGGGGTCGCCAATCTCGATCCCATGACTAGTGAAATGGCGATGCAGCTCGGACGGGCCGCTGCGCATATTTTCATGCGACGAGCGGGCCGCCATCAGATTGTCATCGGTAAAGACACCCGTATCTCAGGGTATATGCTCGAATCTGCATTGATGGCAGGAATCTGTTCGATGGGGGTGGATGTGCTGCTGGTTGGGCCGATGCCTACGCCGGCGATCGCATTCTTGACTAGAAGCCTACGGGCAGATGCAGGAGTGGTCATTTCGGCCTCGCACAATCCGTATCAAGACAATGGTATTAAGTTTTTCTCAAAGGACGGATTTAAGCTCCCAGATGAAGTCGAAGCGCGTATTGAAGAGCTGATCGTATCAGATGAAATCAGCCATCTTCGTCCGACGGCAGACCTCATCGGGAAAGCCTACCGCATTGATGATGCAGCGGGGCGCTATATTGAATTTGCAAAGCGGTCCTTACCCAAGGACTTGGATTTTCAGGGGATCAAGCTCGTCGTCGATTGTGCAAATGGCGCGGCATACAATGTGGCTCCGATGGTGCTCAGAGAATTAGGCGCCACGATTGAGGTCATTGGCAATAAACCAGACGGGATGAATATCAATGCCAGGTGTGGCGCCGTTCATCCTGAGTTGCTTCAGGAGCAAGTGCTTCGCCACAAAGCCGATCTTGGAATCGCATTGGACGGCGATGCCGATCGAGCCGTCTTTGTCTGCGAGCAAGGAACGGTCATTGATGGCGATCATGTCATGGCGGCCTTAGGCCTGGATCTTCATCAAAGCGGGCTCCTTGTCAAGCAAACCTTGGTGGGAACCGTGATGAGCAACTTTGGGCTGGAGTTGTCGATGTCGAAAGCGGGCATCAAGCTGATTCGGACGCCGGTTGGTGATCGATATCTGCTCGAACGAATGTTGGCGGAGGGCTATAGCTTCGGAGGAGAACAATCAGGACATTTCATCTTTCTCGACCATAATACAACCGGAGACGGCCTCATTTCGGCCCTGCAGATCTTGTCCTTGGTGAAGCGAACCAAGAAGCCGTTATCCGAGTTAGCGAAGGCGATGACGGCCGTACCACAAGTGTTGGTGAATGTGCAGGTCACGAAGAAGCCGAGATTGGAATCGATTCCCGATATTGATTGCGCCATCCAAGCGAGCGAACGTCGCCTGAACGGATGTGGGCGAGTTCTCATCAGATATTCAGGGACAGAGCCACTGTTGCGGATCATGGTGGAAGGAGAACAGTCTACCATGGTTAAGGAAGTGGCTGATGAGCTAGCCAGGGTCGTACGAAAGCATATCGGCTGAGTCTTCCCTCCTCCCCAGTACATGAGGGAAATTCATGCTCCCGTCCCTCGCGGCAGTGTTTGTCCTCGGTCTTTTGTACGGGTCACAGTTCTCCTTTTTCCCGCTCTCCATCATCGCCCTGCTGGCCGGCATCGCCGTTGGATTCAGCCTTCTTGAGCGAGGCGGCCATATCGACTCACGCTTCGCACTGCTCCTGTATTCTTCTCTCCTCTCGGGAGTCGTCTACTGGAGTCTTGCCACTCCGACGTCGGAACCTCGTCCGATGTTACCGCCACTTCATGAGACGGTTCAGGCCTCGGTCAACGGTCGGGTTATCGCTCCAGTCCAACACGGTGTAAGGCGTCAGACGATCTTGGTTCAAACCGATGAGTCTGATTCTCCAGCCAAACGTATACGCCTTGTCTGGCGTGACCCGGGTATCACGCTTCATCACGGTGACCATATTACGTTTCGGGGAAAGCTTCACCGTCCAAGAGGGTCCTTGAATCCTGGCGGATTCGATTATGCTGCCTATGTGGAACGTCAAGGTATCGACCGTATGACCACAGTGACCGGTGCTCAGGCGGTGACGTTGTTAGATACAGAGACCCCAATTGGGTTGTGGCGCGTATGGAGCCGGATCGATCATTGGAGGGCTTCGATACGTGCGGCAGCGCTCAGCACATTGAGCCAACCCACGCGAGGGCTGTTTCTCGGCATGATCATCGGTGAACGAGGCTATCTTGACCCAGAGCTCCAAGATTGGTTCATGGTGACCGGAACAGTTCATTTGCTTTCGATCTCCGGTTCACATCTTGGGCTGGTGGCCATCGTGGCATTTTGGTTGGTGAGAAGACTTGTGCTTGGGCTTCCCGCTGCTCTCTTATTGTCCCTTTCTCGAACCGTCACGCCATCGAAGATTGCCATCCTGTTCGCCTGGCCGACCGTTGCACTCTATGCCTTGCTGGCGGGAGCCGAGTTAGCGACTATGCGGTCACTCGTGATGATTACGTTGGCAATGATCGCCATGTGGTTCGGGCATGAACGCCATCTGGGGCATGCGATGGCGGTGGCTCTGTTGGCGATCCTCTTGCATGATCCCCGTGCCATCTTCGACATTTCCTTTCAACTGTCCTTTGTATCCGTACTCGCAATGGTCAGAATGATCATCATCACACCATCATCATCAGCAAACGCTGATGTGGCAGGGGGCGACAGTCATCTGAGAGGCCGTCTCATGAGCCATGGGCTCCAAATGCTATTGATGAGCGGGGCTGTGACCGTGGCGACGTTGCCATTGGTTATGCTCTATTTCAATCAGGTTCCGTGGATGGGCATCATGACCAATCTGATTGCTGTCCCGTTCACCGGTATTATCTTGGTGCCCGTGGGCCTGTTTGTCGCTCTGTGGGCGATTATGACGGGGGCCGAGTCTTTGATCCTTGGCCCAGTGATGGAGCAGTTGTTCGGATTGCTGGTGCTTGGATTACAGTGGTGTGCTCGCTTCCCAGGAGGGGAATGGCATGTGGCCGCACCGGCAATACCAGCGCTCGCTCTATTTTATGTCGGGTTACTCCTGACAAGCTTTCAGACAATACCGTGGCGCGTCCGAGTTGCAAGCGCTGGGCTGACGATGCTGTTGATCGGTTGGTGGCTGAGTCCATCTGCGTCGCAAGCGGACGGCGATCGGTGGCGTGTCACATTTCTTGATGTTGGACAAGGAGATAGTGCTGTCGCTGAGTTGCCGGATGGTCAGACCGTTTTGATCGACGGCGGCGGGCGATATGAACGATTTGACATGGGGAGGAATGTCGTCGCACCCTTTCTGTGGAGTCGTGGAATTCGTCATCTTGATCATGTCATCGGCACACATCAACAACTCGATCATGTGGGTGGGTTGATTTGGGTGCTTCAGCATCTGTCAGTCGGACAATACTGGGGTGGAGGGATAGAACGTTCCGAACAATTTGTTGAAGATCTCACTGCAGCTCTTCGTGATCAGCGGATCGATCATCACATCGCTGTGCGAGGCCAAGACCTGTTACGGTCCGGTCAGTGCCGACTCAGCATTCTCAATCCGCCTGAAACATCAGTGGTCCGTGAGTCGACTCAGACCCCTACGGGGACACTCTTGAACAATCTGTCTATTGTCTCGCGACTGCAGTGTGGAACCTCCTCCATCCTTTTTGCCGCTGATATTGAAACAGCTGGTTTGAAGCGATTAAACGAGGGAGTATCCCAGCCGGTGACCGTCCTGAAAGTACCCCATCATGGGGCGCGTAGCTCGCTTGATGTAGACTGGATTCAGCAAATTCACCCGCGATATGCAGTGATCTCAGTTGGTGCGGCGAATCCGTATGGACACCCGGTCGAATCGGTACTGCATGCGTATCAAGATCAACACAGTACGGTCTTTCGTACGGATTATGATGGAGCGATTTGGGTCACAGGTCGGCTCTCAACATCCGAGCTCACGGTGGCTCGTATGCGCGACCTTCTCGTGCAACCAGTCGACTTTCCACGTTGCCGTTGGCGTTGTGAGTATCTGAATTGGCGCCGGCTTTTCCTCCAATTCTCATAACGACACACCGTTCTCTTTTATGGTTTCAGTCTTCCCTTCCTCCGAGAGGGCTTCCTTGCAGTACAAGACAGGAAATGAACGACAGCTGGTGGCTCTTTCTGTGGCTGGGATGCTGGGAGCGTCTGGTACAGGTTGTCAGCTGGAGCCATTCAGTTTGCGAAATTGATGTCGAATCTGCTTCTGTTTGGCCTGTGCCCCCATCAAGCTGTCGGAGAAGTGATACGCAGGCAACTTGAATCCACGTTGGACTACGTGGGCCAGAACCATCGCCATCACCGCCCTATGCGGACGGATGGTTCTTCTAGGCCGGCTTGCTTGCCGCAATGAGCACTGTATTGGAAATCAGCGGTCGTGGTCGATAGGGACTTGCACTCCTGCTCCATTCCCGTTACAAGATTCCTCCATGGTGCCAACCGTTGAATGGAAGGATGGAGCTGTTCGGCTGCTCGATCAAAGCCAACTTCCAGGAGTAGTGGAGTTTCTCGACTGTCGGGACTACAAGGCCGTCGCGGACGCGATTCGCACGTTGAAAGTTCGTGGAGCGCCGGCCATCGGCGTGACGGCAGCGATGGGTGTCGCCTTGGGTGCGCAGGCCATTCGTGCGACTGACTACCCAACCTTTGCTCAGGCAGTCCTCACGATCTGTGACGCCTTGGCCGCGACCAGGCCAACGGCAGTCAATCTCTTCTGGGCTCTTGAGCGGATGAGGCGGAAGCTAGAGTCGGCACAAGCTCAGCCGGTCTCGACGATTAAGCAAATCCTTACTTCTGAATCTCAAGCGATACTTGAAGAAGATATTACGCTCTGCAAGACCATGGGGCGCCATGGGGCAGAGCTGATCCGTGATGGACAGACGGTTTTGACGCACTGCAATGCCGGTTCACTCGCGACAGCAGGCTATGGAACGGCACTTGGTGTCATTCGTGCTGCGCATGAACAGGGTAAGAATATCAATGTGATAGCTGATGAAACTCGTCCTGTACTTCAAGGTTCTCGCCTCACAGCATGGGAGCTGATGCAGGATCACATTCCTGTCACATTGATCACCGACAATATGGCTGGCTCACTCATGAGGCAGGGAAAGATTCATCTCTGCGTCGTCGGCGCTGATCGCATTGCAGCGAACGGAGATGTGGCCAATAAGATCGGCACCTATTCGGTAGCAGTCTTGGCGAAGGCGCACAATATTCCGTTCTACGTCGCAGCTCCCTATTCAACCATCGATCTTCAAACGAAGTCCGGTGATCAGATTCCAATTGAGCAGCGAAATCCATCAGAAGTGACGAGCATCCATGGCAGCCACCCCATCGCACCCAAAGGTGTGGCCGTCTATAATCCTGCCTTCGATGTCACACCGGCTGAACTGATCACGGGCATCATCACCGAGCGAGGTGTCTTCAAGCCTAGTGAACTCGCATCACAGTTTCAAACCAAGTAGGTTGCTTTTCCCCGTACGGTACCATCAGTAGTACGACCCCTTCCTACACGCCGCCTCCCACACACCTTGATTCAGACTTGTTGGTTCAACAGCGATCCAGTGGCCTTCGCTGGTGTGTCCGCCACCACCAATCACCTCGCCTGTCCCCATGTGGCCGTAGAAATCGGTGTTTGCCAGATTCCGAACGCGTTTTTCGACACAATCGAATTGCTTGGTCGTCTTGGTGGAATAAAATCGAGTAGGGGACCTGTTGCCCTGCATCCACTTCCAGTCGATCAACGCGGAAATGGTCACCAGATTCCCTTTTCTGTGTCTGGTAGCAGCATCGACATACACCGTTTGCAATGGGTGTAACTGATACTGGGCATCGAGAGCCACCCATTCAGCATAGAGAGGCGTCGAGCTGAGAATAGTTAGGAATATAGCCAGGAGCCAGACAAATCGACGAGACGTCAGCATCTCTGTGTCCTCCCGTTCCAACATCATTGTATCACCCGAGGTGTATGAAGAGAACGGGATCTCTCTTGATCTCCCGAGAGAAAGGATCATTTAGAGAAGAAGGTGGGGAGGGGAAAGTCGTATGGTTATGCAAATCGGGTGGAGAGTGGAGTTAGCCGACTTCATGCAGTTTGAGCAGATTGGTTCTTCCCGGTTGCGACGCAAGTGTACCGGAGACGATGACGAGCCTGTCGCCAGCTGTGACCAACCCCTCCGCCTTGAGCACGCGTTCGGCTTCCTTGATCCGCGCATCCGTCTGCTCAACTTGCGGCATGGTGAATGAACGGACGCCCCAATAGAGTGCCATCCGCTGTCTGACCGACTCATGAGGAGTCAGGGCCAGAATCGGTGCGGTCGGGCGTTGCTTTGATACCAGCCGAGCTGTGGCACCTCGCTCGCTGAACGCCACGATGGCACGTGCATCGATTCCCCTGGCTGCAGAAGAGGCCGCAGCGCAGATGGCCTCTGGTATGGACAGATTGTCCAGGTCGGCTTGCCGCTTGCGCAGGATGCCAGGTTCGGTACCCTCTTCTGCCGCACGAATGATGCGATCCATGACTGCAACGGTCTCGGTAGGATGCGCACCGATGGCTGTTTCGGCTGAGAGCATCAAGGCGTCGCTCCCGTCGAAGATCGCGTTCGCGACATCGGAAGCCTCCGCTCTTGTTGGGCGCAGGGCCTGTGTCATGGATTCGAGCATCTGCGTGGCAGTGATGACAATGCGCCGCCGCCGGTTGCCTTCTAGAATAATCCGCTTCTGCAGAACTGGCACCGCTTCAGGTCCCATCTCGACACCTAGGTCTCCACGGGCGATCATCACTCCGTCCGCTCGTTCCAAGATGTCGTCTAACGTCGTCACGGCTTCAGCCCGTTCGATTTTGGCGATGAGTGGGATCGTACTTCCATGCTCGGCCAAGACAGCCCGTGCCGCGTCAATGTCCTGTGGTCCTCGCACAAAGGAGAGGGCGATATAGTCCACGCCATGCTTGACGCCAAAGCGAATGTCTTCCCGATCCTTCTCAGTCAAGGTCGGGGCGCTGACGGCTGTTCCTGGCAGGTTGATCCCTTTGTGTGAGGTGATCATGCCCCCGGTTAGGACGGAACAGTCGATCAGATTGTCTGTAATACGCGTGGCTTGTAGCTCGATGAGTCCATCATTGATGAGTACGCGTGATCCGACCCGGAGATCGCGAGTGAGTGACGCATAGGTGACAGGGATCTCGGGAAGAGTGACGGGAACGGAGGTGTGGCTATCACGCAGTTCCGCCGATTGAGCCGATGTCCGCAACCGCACGACCTGGCCAGCGCGGACTTCAATGCCTTCTTTTGGCAGCAGGCCCACGCGAATTCTTGGGCCTTGCAGATCCTGGATAATCGCGACCGCTGCTCCGCGCCGTGCGGCTGCGTCTCGGATGGCGGTGATGGCGGTTGCATGAGATTCATGCGTGCCATGAGAGAAATTCAGACGAGCAGCATCCATGCCGGTTTCAATCAATCGGTTCAAGACGGCCGGCGAAATACTTGCCGGTCCGATGGTGCACACGATCTTCGCCTTCCGCATGGTCATCTGGCAGCCTCCTGAGCGTTATCTCATCAAAAGATAAGGAAGCAGAATAGCACAGATCCGTTTGTTGGATAGTGGATAGCGACTTTGTTGTCATGTAGTCCGGCTGTTCGAAATCCGCCATTTTGCTTTTCATTTTTTTGACAACCGATAGAATGACGTCATCACTGACAACCGTATCCCGACAGACCCTCGACGCGCACCTCTCATCGATAACGAAACGGCAGGTACCATGGCAACGCTCATTTCAGTAGCATCCGGAAAAGGCGGCGTCGGCAAGAGTGTGGTGTCCGCTAACCTTGCGTTGGCGCTGGCGAAGCGCGGACGACAGGTCATCCTGGCCGATCTCGACGTGGGTGGGGCCGATGCCCATATCATGTTCGGAGAATTGAATCCGTCGGTGACCTTGACGGATTTTCTGAACAAACGAGTCAACCGGCTGATCGACGTCGCCATTCCCATCACCATGCATCCGAACCTCCGTCTCATTGCCGGGACGGGCGACACGTTGGCGACAGCCAACATGGCTTATGTCAGAAAGAAGCGGCTGATGAAACAGTTTCGTGAGCTTGAGTCCGACATTGTGGTGCTCGATATCGGGGCCGGCACCAACCTCCACGCGCTCGACTTCTTCCTGATGGCGGATCTCCATGTGGCTGTGGCGACTCCCGAGCCGACGTCCGTGCTAGACCTCTACCGATTCATTAAGTTAGCCGCGATCCGCCGTGTATTGGCGTGCTTTCTTGCGAGAAGCCCTATGTCGGAGGTGCTCTCCAACCGAGACTTCACGAGTGTGGAGGAGGTCATGGACATTGCGGGTGCCACTGATACGGCGGGACGTGATGTGGCGGCTGCCGCATTGCAATCGTTTCGGCCTGGACTGATCGTCAACCGGGTGTCTGACAGATCGCAGGTCAACGTCCTCTACCTCCGTAAGATTCTCCATCAATACGTTGGCGGTGATCTGACGCTGCTGGGTGAGATCCCCGACGACCCAGCTGTGAGCCAGGCAGTTCGGAAGTTCCTGCCGGTTATTGAAGCGGCTCCTGAGTCTCCGTCTGCCAAAGGTCTGCTCGCTATCTCGGATGTTGTCGAACAGCTCGTCGCCACGCGGATCAGAAACCACATAGAACAGACGAAACAAACAGAAGAGAAGCAAATCAGAGTCCTGCTATCCAATCCGACATCTTCAAAAGAACCTTTGACCTCTATCGCTGAGCAATCTGATATTCCACCACCTTCACCTGAACCACGACAACCTACCTCCACCACGGTCATCAAAAACTCCAGCGGGCTTGTCGCCTAAAATGCGGCTGGACCTGTTGCTGCTTGTCACCAGCCAGACTCGTTCAATCAATAGTTGGAGTCAGATCTTGAATCGTGCATCGAGATGGCGCGTGGCTGCCCGGTTGAGGGGTTGACGAGAGCGGAACGTGGGCGGCTCAGTCCCACGCCCTTCTCATGGCATTCGGGGCAGTCGGCGGTCGCATCGCGGATGTGGTGGGGGGCTCGGGTTTAGCAACGCGCGTGTTCGGTGCGCACCCTAGCGGCGACGAACAGACGAAGCGGGACTGAACGCTATGCAAGAAACAAGATCTGACCTCAATTCTTTTGTTTGTCGGATGGCGCAGAATAAGTCAATTCTCATGTCAGAACATCCCGCTAGAAATTGCAAGAGCATGTTTTAAGCGGGGGCCAGTTGTTAAATTCCGTGTCGACACTCCCAACTTCTTCAGCATGACTTGCAGAAACGATTATTGTGCAAAACAGTAACATGGTCACAAATAGGTTTGTCTTCATGTATTATTCTCCTTCCATCGGTTAGCGTGAACTCCATGTACGGTATAACTCACCTCTGATCTCGGTGCGCATGGTGCCATTCAGTTTGGTGATATCCGCGATTCTGATGTCGGTTTTCGGGTCGGAATAGACGATCTCGCCAATAAAGACGGCGGACACGCCGTATTTCTTCCCGATCTTCGTCATGGTCTCGGCGTCGAAGGTCGTCCCGCCGACGGCCGCCAGCACAGCGTCTTTGCTCCCGAGTTCAAGAATGGGCGTTCCCGGGTTGGCTCCCTGCACATGTTCTTGAAACTGCTGTGTCGCGAACGCATTCATCGTGGAGTCGGAGTTCGTCGTGAATTGGATCAGTCCGATGGTGCCATACTGTTTGAGATCCATGCGCGGTGGGACAGGCACCAATATCGTGTTAGAGCAGCCCCACAACAGTGTCAGAAGCCATAAGGCCATGAGTTTGCCATACGGTCGCATGAGATGTTCCCTCCCATTTACAACAGACAGCGTCTCTCAAGTATAGCTGAGTGCTTTTGCAGGCCAATGGCGGGGAAACGAGGTTCGTGGCTGCCTTGAGGCGCGCAACGGAGAAGAAAGTGGTGTCAGGAACTATTGTTTGAAGTACATTTTGTGCGCGGAGGTTCATGGAGAGGAAGACCGTTGCGTCCCACGTCAGCTGATGGAGTGTGGCACGTGCTCAGTCGTACGAACGCGCGTGGTGAACAATGGTTCCTGACACCATTGTCTTTCTCTGTTAGGCAAGTCTCCTGGCCCTTATTGACTTGACCAGGATTGGATCGGCACGGTGGAGATGGCATTCTGTGGCGAGCCCTCGATCACTCGGTCGCTATAGGCGAGATAAATGTACGTCTGCCGTTTCTTGTCGAAAAAACGGACAACTTGTAAGGTCTTGAAAATCAGGGAGCGACTCTCACTAAATACCTTTTCCCCGTCTTTCAACTCACCTGTAAGGCGAACAGGACCGACTTGGCGACAGGCTAGTGAAGCATCTGAAGTTTCCTCGGCCAATCCGACCATGCCTTTCAAACCACCTTTTTTTGATCGACTCAGATAACATGTGATGCCTTCAATCTTTGGGTCGTCAAACGCTTCCACCACAATTTTGTGATCTGGCCCCAACCATTTAAATTCCGTGTCGACACTCCCAATTTCTTCAGCATGACTTGCAGAAACGATCATTGTGCAAAACAGTAACGTGGTCACAAATAGGTTTGTCTTCATGTAGTATTCTCCTTCCACCGTTTAGCGTGAACTCCATGTACGGTATAACTCAGAGAGGCTCGAACGCAAGGACTGCTGGCTCGGGACGTCCTGGCGAAGTGAGCGAAATACCTGTCGAGTGCCTCCAGGTCACTCCCAAAGAGTCTCTGCTCAGAAGCGCATTGCAGAGCAGTGTAACCGTGGGTAGCTGTGGCCGTTCTTCGACGGGATTTTTCAACGAACTCAAGACAAGCAGGCAGAGGGAACGGGCTGGAGGGCGTGGCGTTGGCTGGGGCCCTTCGGCTGGCTTGCTTGAACAAGCTCCGCCGACCCCTTTTCTTGTCCGACTCTCTCGACTCTATTGCTTGCCGCCCTGACGCAATAGCACTCCACTCGCCCGGATAGAGATCCCGGGATTGCCTCACCTTTTATTATTCAAGTAGGATGCCCATCCCTTACTGATGTGGGAGATATAGCATGCGTCAGACGGTTATCCTTTTGCTGGGTGGATGCGTTCTCTCAGTGCTTCTTATGTCTGCCCCTTCTCACAGGGCTTTGGCAGTAGACGAATGCTGCGCGACGGAGGCGACAGCCAAGCCCGCTGCGGTGCTCGTCGACCGTCCTGAATATCTGGCCTGGAAGAACTTCAGACCTGGTGCGAAGGTTGTGTACGCCGCTCGGTACTGGAATCTGGCCGGCTCGAACAACTTCCTGGCCGGTCCAATCACTTCTCTCAATGCCTATCAGTTGCGGGTCATCAACGCTGAGGGCGTCAGGCTGTGGTTCAGCCAAGCTCCCACTGATCGGTATGGGAGGCCCATGCCTCCGAATGAATGGGAAGAGACCATCGCCGCTCAGTATGATTCCAATGTCGGCCCATCGGTGAATCAATCCCGTTATGCCCAACTGCTGACTGTCTTCCAGCAAGCCGGCAATCTTGCGATGGGTGTTCAACCAAAGCCCCGACCGATTGAAACCGGTGAAGATACGATCGAGCTCAACGGCGCGCGGATTGCGACGCAGTGGGAGTCTGCGACGTATGAGTATGACGCGTCGGTGTGGCCGACCTTCAAAAATTGCCGCCTGGTCATCAAGCTCTGGACCAGCACCGCCGTTCCGACGGGGTTGGTTCGCAAGACCGAAGAGAGAACCTGCCCGCTGGGAGGAGATCAGTTGGCGCGAGTCATGGTTGAAACGTATCTCCAGTCATTCGAGGGGTTTACGCCGACGACGAGCACGTTGCGCTGATGCTTCGCCTGGCAGGCCAGTAAGGGATAGCAAGCGATTCAGAAGTGTGAAACAGCCTTTCGGTGAGTGACCGGCTAGTCCTTTGGACTGCGCGCGTTCTTGTATTACCTTCCTAAGTAATGGGGACAGTTGACCCCAATTCTGACCCTCAAGATCCTCAGGCCCCTAGCCCTCTACAATCAAACCTTCCGCCTCCTTCAATCGAACCGAGACAGTCTACCTGCACCAAGACCATAGAAAACACCAGCGGGCTCGTTGCCTAGTGCAGTGAGGGTATGACCAGAGGTAAGCCCTTGAGGTTGTCTCTATTTGAATAGGTGGGGTAGCGGGAAATAGCGAAGAGTGGAACCACATAGGTGGAATCGGTTAAGGATGAGGCTGTCTAGAGCCAGAGAGCAAAATGAGGATCGAGTACGTGTCAGAATCCGAGCTCTTTTTCGAGGTCGGCTTTCTTCTTATCAAATTGCTTTTGGTCGGCTTCGCTCTTCTGGGTGAACGATTTTTTCAAGCTTTCCCCAGCCTTTTCCACGACTTGCTGAGACTCCTCACTCTTTTTCTTGATTTGCGCAGCCAAACCCTTCGCCTTCGGCGAACCGGAAAACTCGTAATAGATCATGGCTTGACCCTGGGAGAAGGTTGGATCCGGCCGCTTCATGATGGTATCGCCTCGCTGTTCAGCTCGATCTCTGGCTGGTTTGTCTCCGCCCGGCAGGAATTTCATCCACAGTGACGCGTTCCTGAGTTTCTCGATCGACTGCATGGTCGACTGACCCAACTCGCCGATATTGCCGGTGAGACCCTGGGCATTTTTCTCCTCTGATTTCATCAGTCGATCGGCATTGACCGATGCCACCTTGGTCAGTTCTTGCCGGAATGCCGGTGGAGAGTTGTACGGCTGTCTTGATCCGGTAGTGCCATCGACCGGGCCGTAGCGGCCATTATCGATATTCCAGGCGGCCTCGAACAGGTGCAGGTCTTCAGGCTTGGCTTGAATGGCCTTGATCAGGACCCGGTTGGCGTCCTGGTGGTCGCCGATGGCCTCGTAGTACTGAAAGGCTGCTGTTTGCCCGTCGGCCCGTACCGGTTCGCCGGAATACAAAGCGCCTTTTGCTTCAGCTGCCTTGGCCAAATCCCTCCCCAGTTTGGGCAGGTTTGCCTTGGCCTTTCCCGCTGCGTTCTTGTCATAGCGGTCGATGCACTCGCTTGCTGCCACTCTCATGTACGCGACGAAGAGCGCGGCGGATTGTCCGGCTTGTTCGGCCTTCTGCAACGCAGCCGACAGGGCCAGGGCAGCTTTCTTTTCATCGTCGCCCAGGCAAGGATCATCCGCATGAACGGCGGGAACTGCGAGGGTCATGAGCATGAGCGAATATCCGACTACTTTCGACAGGCGCATGGGCGGTGATCTCCGTTATTTACCAAAGAGTCCCTTCATCATCTTATTGACATCGGGAATCTGCTCGCCCAAGCTCTCGCCAGCTTGGCCCTCACGAGGTTGTTTTCCACTGGACTGACGCTGGCGCGAGTTCTTTTTCATCTCCTCCATATTGGGCATGCCGCCCATCCCCATCATGGCACTCATGTCGTTCTTGGTATATCCAGCGGGGATTTCAAAGAGGGCGGGGTTTTGCTTTTCGATCTTCAGATTGGTCAGTTCGCTGGTCATGCGCAGTTTTTTGTCGCTTTCTTTCGACAGCATGTCCATCTTGACGGTGATCCCTTCTTTCGTGGTCCAGAAAAAACCACCGAATTTTCCTGAGCCGTCTTTCTTGACCGCGACAATCTTGGACTTCGTGGCCTTGATGCCGTTGATCGTTTCCTGGCCCACTTCAGCCTGCTCGACGATGTCAAATCCGTCCATGCCGGAGGTATTGGAGCTATCCATCGGCATTTCCATATACATATCGCCCATCAGTTGCCACACGACCTTCTTATCCTTCCGCGTGATCGACGTCATACCATCCGATCCACCCATCTCCATCCGGTCCTTGTTGACCGTATGATAGATGCGTGACTTCATCGTCATGCCGCCTTCGGTTTCCATCGTACTGTCGGCCGAGTAATCGACTTGTACCTCAGGCGGAGAGGTCGCACCAGTCGTGAGCGGGGCAAGGATCATACAGATCAGCAGAGCGACATGACGCAACAGATTCATACGCAGGTCCTCCTAGCGAAAAGGTGTACTGGAGCCACGCAGGGTATCGGGATTCGCCACAGGCCGTCAATACGCAGAAATTCGAAGGATGGGGGTCATGAAAGTTCAAGCCCAATGGGAAAGGTTGCCGTATAGCCACCGGTGGTTGGGGATGGCTGACATAGCAATTGATCACCACCATCACGGAAGATGAAATCCTGCTGATTGCGTACGCGACGCCGTCCTTGTGACGTGTAGGGAAGAGCGGTATGCACGTGGTCGGTCAGTTCATCGGGAAAGTACAATTGGGAGGTAAATTCATAGCGTTTCTCTGCCGAGGGTGCTGTGCGGATTTTGAAGTGAATATGTACTGTTCGTATAGGGTACCAGCCAGGATAGATGGTTAGGAACCGTGCGGTTCCTTGCGTATCGGTCATCTGATATCCGCGTAAAAACTTCCGTCCCACCGTGCTGAAGCCAGGATCTCGGACATCTGAATAGACCCCCATGGCGTCACAATGCCAGACATCGACCTGGGCATTCGGTAGGGGATGGCATTCTCCGGCGCGAACACGAGAGATGTGAAACGTCAGGGCTAACTGTGTACCTGGCGTGACTCTCCCGTCAGTCGGATCGGAGCGAATGTCCATCCGATGCAAACGTTCATCAACGAAATAGGGGCCTTCCGTTTGCTCAGGGCGGAGGACACACAGAGCCTGCGGTGGGCTGGCAACTGAAGAATTCGTGGTCAAACGGTCACCCAGCATCCAGCCGACTCCCGTGGCACCAAGGAGTATCAGCCCCTGGCGGCGGGAAAGGAGGGCCCCTCCCTGCGTGTCATGGTGTTTCATCCAGTCCACACGCTCTCGTTTTGTGAAAACAGGAACAAGACTCAAACACTACCGACCCCTCATTCGTGGATGAACGCTTGCAGGTGGCGGAGGTGACGGCCCTGGTGAAAAACCTCCTCCAGGGGGGCCATAGAACCCACGCCCTCCATAAGAGCCGCCATACCCACCGTATCCGCCATATCCACCAAATGGTCCCCCCCAACCACCATACCCATAGCGAGAAAATCCGCTATATCCATAGGGTGGATAGTAGGCACCATAGTATGGACTTCGGTCTCTTCCTCTCTGGGCTGCAAGACTCTTCCAATCAATAATGTGTTTCACCTCAAGGATAGGGTAGGTATAGTCGCTCTCATCAAGTTGTCTTGTGGTCTCACCTTTTACGGTGCCGATTATAGTAATGGGCGTACCTTGCGGGAGGCTGGCAGGGTCGAGAAATTGTTCTCGAAGCGCCAGGAATCGGCCTTCTGATCGAAGACGCTCTTCAGTCAACGTCCCTTCTTTCTCAGTCGGCAGTTGCAAGATTTCCACTTCGGTTCCTGCTTCTGTCCGTTTAGCCTTAATCACGTTCCCGCCGATCATGACTGTTCGCCCGACATATTCACCCGGAGATCTCTTCAAGTCTGCAAAGCTGACGCTGGTATCGATCTCCTTTTCCAATCCGAAAGGAATGCCGAGCAGCTCCGTATCGCGTTGGACTTGATGGAGAGACTCTGCACAAGCAGACAACATTACGGCAGCACACAACAAGGGAGCGAGGACGGTCAGGCGAGACATGGTCATTCTCCTCTCCTAAAAGTGATACGACAGCCCACCAAGGAGAAGCTGTGCTCTGTAATTACCGCTGAATCCACCTAAGTCACCGAAGGCTCCATCGAACTTCAGGGTCGCTCCGGTGTACTTATACTCGCCAAAGACGGCAATTTTTGGTGTGATGAATGTGCGCAGGCCGGCGAGGACATTCCACGCTGGGGCTATTGCAGAGTCACTTCGCACGGTAGCCGTATCACCGATGTGGGCGATGGCCGCTCCGATGCCGGCCCCCACATATGGCTGGAGTGTGCGGCCTGGATATCGGGCAATAAAATTGACTCCAACAGTGGTTACCCTCATATGGATCCCTGGGTCTTGTGCCCCTGGTCCGAGGTCCAGTTGCTTGATATGTGGGGTACTATGGAAGACTTCTCCCTCTATTCCATACCAACTATGTCCAGGGAAGTAACCGACCTTAGCTCCGTAGGTGATCGAGTTTTGCAGATCAAAGTCTGGATCAGGGGCAGGGTTGAGATTGGGAACTCCTGCGGAGGCACCCGTTCCTGCAATGCTGTTGATCCGATCCGCGAAGTTCACACCGGCCTGTCCTGCCACATACATCTCTGCGGACACGAGACTGGGAATACAGAGAGAGATGAATGAGCACCCTGCCATCAAACAACTTGTAACGAATGGAGCGTTCTTTTTCATCGTTGTTCTCCTGAACCATATCATCATAACAAATAAAAGTTGGTTGCATAGCCCCTCAAACTCGTGAAGTTTCCATTTATGAAGACCGTCAGCTCGAATCATCACGTATCCGTTGTATTCCAAAGTAATGATCATAACTGACCGGAGAAGTCCGTAAGTGTCCATTGGATTGTGGCTCATATCTGTGGTACATCCTCCACTACAGATGACGCGGGCAAAGTGATCTTTTGCTGACATCTACTTATTTATTTACTGAAGGTAAGGAGCAAATCAATGGGACTCATGGATCAATTGGGGCAAGCGGTGGGTGGTATGTTGGGTGGACAGGGAGGGCAGAATCCTCTATTGCAAGCCGTGACCAGTCTCCTTGGAAAGGACAGCGGTATTGGAGGACTTGCCGGGCTTGTTCAGGCGTTTCAGAAGAACGGGCTCGGTGAAATTGTGAATTCCTGGGTGAGCACGGGCCAGAATCTGCCGGTGACCCCAAACCAGATTGAACAAGGCTTAGGCAGTGATTTGCTGAACCAACTGGCCGGTAAGGCAGGACTTTCCTCTGGAGCGGTGGGTTCACAGCTGGCTGGCCTTCTTCCTGATCTGATCGACAAGCTGACGCCCAATGGCAAGATCGAAGCGGGTGGGCTCGAACAGCTTATGAAACTGGTCCAAGGGATGAAATAGGCGTCGAACGAAGCGGCTGGCGATTAGATTTTAGGTGTTGGTTCCATCATCCAGCCAGAATATCGGCATGCGCATCAGGGACCGGCTCGTAGTCTGGATTGCTATCGGTCTGGTCTTGCTGTCGGTTGTGTGGGCGCTTCGTGATCTCCGGGGCTCCAGCCCGGAACCAACTCAACCTAGGAATCTCGCACTCACGCCGGAAGCGATATCGCTGGTGACGGGCGATGAGCCTATCGTCGAGGTGTTGACCAGACCTGGCTGTCCGGTGTGCCACATCATTCCAGGAATTCCTGGGGCCACAGGCCAAGTCGGGCCGCCGTTGGTGCTTGGCACGACCGGTGAGCGACGGCTTAAAGATCCTGACTACCGTGGGGAAGCCAAGACGGTGCATGAGTACATCGTTGAATCGGTATTGGAGCCGCAGCGATTTGTGGTACGAGGGTATCCAGAGAAGACCATGCCAGCGTGGTATGGATCCAAACTGAGTGCGCTGGCTCTTGAGAAGATAGCGTCGTATCTTGAGCGCCAGACTGAAGGGAGTTCAGCTCCCTGAGGGTGGGGCTGTGTGACTAGCGCTTGCGGATCGGCGTGACGTTTCCTGAAGCGCCGCCCTGAATCTTAAAGGCATCGGCCCCCTGTCCCCCCATCTGTTTATCAAGCAGGGCGTTCACGGCATCATCGCCTTTCAGCCCTTCAAGCTTGATCTTGAGGCGTAAGTTATTCGCGCTATCGGCGTTGATGAGGGCCTGCTCCAGCGAGATCTTGTTCGTCTTGTAGAGCTGAAACAGGACATGATCGAAGGTCTGGCACCCTTCGTCGATGCCTTGCTCCATGGCTTCCTTGAGTGTGTCGACCTCAGCCTTCTTGATTAGATCCTTGACGCGCGGCGTGTCCAGCATGATTTCCAGGGCTGGGACGCGTTTGCCGTCGAGCGACGGGATCAATCGTTGGGAGATAATCGCGCGCAGATTGAGGGACAACTGTAAATAAATCTGAGCATGGCGCTCGACCGGAAAAAAATTCATGATGCGTTCGATCGCCTGATTGGCGTTGTTGGAGTGCAGCGTTCCGATGCAGAGGTGACCGGTCTCGGCAAAGGTAATTGCTGCTTCCATAGTTTCGGTGTCGCGGACCTCACCAATAAGAATCACATCCGGAGCTTGACGGAGGGTATTCTTCAGCGCGTTTTGAAAGGTTAAGGTGTCGAATCCGACTTCGCGTTGCGTGATGATGGACTTCTTGTGCTGATGAACGAACTCGATCGGATCTTCCACCGTAATGATATGGCCCTGGTGGACGGTATTGCGATGGTCGATCATGGCGGCCAACGATGTCGACTTTCCCGACCCGGTTGCGCCCACTACCAGCACCAGACCGCGTTTGGTCATCGCGATATCTTTGATGATCGGAGGGAGTTCCAACTGCTCGACGGTCTGAATCTCCGCTTTGATGTGACGGAAGACCAATCCGACATTACCCCGCTGCCTGAAGATGTTGACGCGGAAACGACCCAACTCTTTGTAATAGAGCGCCAGGTTCATCTCCATCTTTTCTTCGAATTCGCCGCGCTGTTGTCCACGCATCAAGGTTAATGCCAGTGCTTCGAGCTGTTCGTTGGTGAACAGGGGAGCGTCGGTTGGTTGAGTGGCGCCATGGATGCGGTAGATCGGCGAGGCGTCGACAGTCAAATACAAGTCCGACGCTTCGCGGTCCACCATCACTTTTAGAAGACTTCGAACATCCATCGGCCGTACTCCGTCGCGTGTGTGTTAGGCGGCTCCGGTCATCGGTGAACCGAAGAGATTGGGGTTCATACTCCGGGACTGTGCTTCGGCCTTATGAACGATTCCCCGCGTCACGAGATCGACCAACGCCATGTCCATGGTTTGCATGCCGTCCTTTTGGCTTGCCTGCATGATCCCCGGGATTTGGTGCAGTTTGGCCTCACGGATAAGATTACGTACGGCCGTTGTCGCCATCATGATTTCGAGTGCGGCGACGCGTCCGCCGGTTTTCTTCTTCAGTAGCGTTTGGGTCAGCACGGCTTCCAAGGCCTCCGAGAGCTGTGTTCTGATTTGTGCCTGCTGCGCCGGCGGGAAGGCGTCGATGATGCGGTCGATTGTTTTGGGCGCGCTCGAAGTGTGGAGGGTGCCGAAGACCAAGTGTCCGGTTTCTGCGGCGGTCAAGGCTAACTGAATCGTCTCCAAGTCCCGCATTTCGCCCACCAGGACGATGTCCGGATCTTCGCGAAGCGCCGACTTCAGGGCATTGGCGAACGAGAGCGTATGGACGCCGAGTTCTCGTTGATTGACCAGGCATTTCTTGGATTTGTGAACAAATTCGATGGGATCCTCAATGGTGATGATGTGACCTTCGAATGTGTTGTTCAGATAATCCACCATCGCCGCGAGCGTGGTGGATTTTCCTGAGCCTGTCGGTCCGGTCACCAGGATCAATCCCTTTTCCTTGTCGCATAGTTGTCGAAGAATCGGCGGCATGCCGAGTTTTTCCAACGGGACAATGGTGGTCGGAATGTTCCGAAAGACGGCGCCCAATCCCCGTTGTTGCACAAACACGTTGACGCGAAAACGGGCGATGTCTCCAAGCTCGAAAGAAAAGTCACATTCTCGCTTTTCCTCAAACGTCTTTCGTTGAGAGTCGCTCATCATGTCGTAGATGAGGGCGTGTGTTTCGTCAGGAGTCAGGGGAGGGTGGTCAAGTTTTTTGAGATCGCCATGAATGCGAATCATCGGAGGTTCGCCGGCACTGATGTGACAGTCGGAGGCACCCTCCTTGACAGAGAACGTCAGCAGCTTCGAAATATCCATCGCCCGTAATCCTCGTGTGATGGGTTGTTTGTGTGGTGAAAATCTTCCGTGATCATGCCATAGGACAACATGAAAGCAAGAAAATAGCCGGAAGGTGCGGGCTGATAAGGAGGTGGGCTAGAGGAGGCCGGTCTCACGACCGGCGAGGTCTAGTGCATGAAGTGCTTCGTCGATCTGCTCCGTCGTGTGTTCCGATGTCACCGTGAAACGTATCCGACTGGTTCCATCCGGAACAGTCGGTGGCCTGATTGCGGAAGCGTAGATTCTATGAGTGAGTAGCCGTTCGGCGAATGCTAATGCAGTGGCGGCATTGCCCACCAGGATTGGTAGAATTGGACTGACGGTCGGAGTCATCCGAAAACCAAGCGTCTGTATTCCATTGAACAGCCGTTGTCGATTTGACCAGAGCCGCGTCCGACGTTCGGGCTCACGTTGAATGACCGCGATCGCAGCCGAGGCTGCCGCTGCGATGGAGGGTGGAAGTGCTGTTGTGAAAATGAACGGACGGGTCACGTTGACCAAATACTGAATCAGGTCGTTGGGTCCAACCATGTAGGCGCCATGGCTTCCCAGTGCTTTACTGAGTGTCCCCATGTGAAACGGGATCCGCTGCTCCAAACCAAAGTGCTCGATCGTTCCCCGACCGGTCGGCCCCATGATGCCGGTCCCGTGGGCATCATCGACATACAACGTCGCCTCGTATCGCTCGGCCAGCGAGGCCAGATCAGACAACGGAGCGAGATCGCCGTCCATGCTGAAGAGTCCTTCTGTGATGATGAGCGTGGGACGACTCGCGCTTCGTCGTCGAAGCAATGACTCCAGATGTGCACAGTCTCGATGGCGGAATACTCGAAGATCGGCACGGCTCAATCGACATCCATCGATGAGACTTGCATGACACAGTCGATCCGCTAGAATCAGGCCTCCTTGCCCGATGAGGTTCGGAATGACACCGATATTGGCTAGATAACCGGCTCCGAACAGCAGCGCGGCTTCCGTCCCCTTAAACGTCGCGAGGGAGGTTTCGAGATGCGTATGGGGAGGAAGGGTTCCACTGACTAAGCGAGAAGCTCCGGATCCCGCTCCATACTGTTCAGTTGCATGGATGGCGGCACGGATGACTTCCGGATGGGTTGCCAGTCCCAGGTAATCGTTGGAGGACAGCAAGATGACCTCGCGCCCTGCATGGTGGATCGTCGGTCCTGTGCCTGATTCCAATGGAGACAGTCGGCGCATGAGCGATCGGTCGGCGAGTTGTTGGAGTCTGCGTTGAAACATGCTGGTTGAAAAACTCTTATCAGATCTTCGCTTGTGTCGTAACCCTGTGAATGAGTTCGTTCTGATTACATTGACAACGGGAATTCATCCTTAGTATAAAGCATCGGTTCTGGGGCAGAAAGCTGGTTCTCAACCATTAGGTGATGATTTCTGATGACATATCGAATTAAAGTTCCACCTCGGACGTTGCCAGTGGATGAAGCTCACCTCGTGAGCGGGCTTGAGCACTGGATGCTTAGACTGGCGACCTACCGCTGGTCGATTGTGGTTGGGTGTGTGCTTCTCCTTCTGATGGGGGGAGGAGTCTGGGGTGTCTTGTGGTTTGACGCACAAAATGCCGAGAAGGCGCAGGATCTTGAACGAGAAGCGACCGTCCATCTATTTGCCCGTGCGGCCAGTGATCCGCAGAAAGCGGCAGCCAATTTAAAAGAAGCGATTGCCCTGTATCAGCGGGTGGTCAATGAGTATCCGCGCACTCCGACGGCCCCGCTCGCGCAATTCAGCCTCGGCAATGCCTATCTTCAGTCGAACGATCTTGCGTCAGCGATCGAGGCGTATAACCGGTTTATTTCTACGTATGGGACTCATGTGTCGCTTCTCGGTCTCGTGTATCAAAAACTAGGTTATGCGTACCAGCTCAAGGGGGACCTTGAGCAAGCGGTCAAAGCCTACTTGGCGATCCTCGAGATTCCAGGCGCAATGAATCGGGATCATGCGCTCTTCGAGGCTGCCAGATTGGAAGAGAATCGTTCGAAGTCCGATGAAGCTTTGAAACATTATCAAGAGCTGATGAAGACCTATCCAAACTCTCCGCTGACGAGCGAATCCGCCATGCGTGTGAAGGTGATGGAGGCGAAGAAAAATCCTGAGCCAACACCGGTCGCTCCCGCTCTTTCAGCACCCATCAAGCCCGCTAAACCATAGGCTACTTACCCTCTCGGTTGGCGAGCAGCAGGTGCAGCAATCTTTGCGGGAAGGCTAGTTGCTACCGACCGATGTTCAGCAGTTCACCGGTTTTAAGAACAGGACCCGAAAGGTTATTGTGGGACTTGAGGGTCTTCATGGGAATCCTGAATCTTCGAGAAATCTTTTCAAGCGTATCGCCCCCTCGGACTCGATACCAGTGAGCAGAACCAGTCTTGGCCTGTCGAACCTGTCGATCCTGAATTACTGGCAGGGGAGGAAACTTGTATGTGGGAACTCGTTCAATCAATTCCAACACTTTTGCACTCATTCCAAGAGGAATTTTGAGATGGTAAGCCGTATCGCCTGGAGGTGTCGCATCTCGCCGAAGCTCCGGATTCAGTAGCCGAAGCTCGTTATAAGGGATGCCGGTGACGTTTGAAATAGCCCGGAAATGCAATGGTCGGGTGACGACGACCTCTTCGAATTCATGCAAAGGAGCAGGATCTTGCTTGAACCCGTATTGGTCGGGGTTCTTCGCAATGATCGTCGCAGCCATAATTCGGGGAACGTATTGCTTTGTCTCTAGTCGAATGAGCTTCGTTCGTGAGATCTCTGAGAAGGATTCGACCTGCGCTTTGTGAAGAGCCCGTAGCACCTTCCCTTCGCCCGCATTGTAGGCCGCCATGGCCAAAGGCCACGCGCCGAATATATCGTAGAGGTCTCGCAGGTACCGGGCTGCAGCTACGGTGGATTTGATCGGGTCGCGTCGTTCGTCAACGTAGTGATCGATCCGCAACCCATAGAGCAATCCGGTCCCTTTCATGAATTGCCATGGGCCCGTGGCTTTTGCCCGTGAATAGGCGTACGGGTTGAACCCGCTCTCAACAAGGGAGAGATTCACGAGGTCACTCGGAAGATTAAACTCGGCAAAAATGTTTTCGACCAGCGGGCGATAGCGGCTGAAGCGCAGGAGCCATTGTTCAAAGCGACTACGAATAGAGGTATTGAAAAAATGAATGTGGCTTTGCACGGACTGATCCATGACGACGGGAATGTTGTAGACGGTGCCCAGATTGTCCGTATTCGTGGTGCCTTGAGCGGTTGCGTCTCCGAGCTGTTCGGGCTTGTCCTCGGTGGAAGATAAATCAGGGGGCGAGAGCGTCAGCTCAGGCTCCAACGGGACGAGGTTTGGATCGACATCGTCCTCCTGCAAGGGCCCCACATCGGGAGTTGAAACAATGCTTGAAGGAAGACCTGGGGGAATGTCGTCTGCCCAACTTCCACATGGGTGCATCAACGCACTTGTGCCGATGATCCAACATGCAACGACCATTGTTCTGGTGACTGATTGTGGGGATCGCGTAGACATTATGAGCAGCATCTGTGTGAAGTGAGCCTATCCATCCATCGCAGACTTGTCAAGAAAGGAGGAGGGAAGGCCTGGTCTTCTTGTGTCATATCGGGAAGTCGAAGGGCGATGACGGGTGAGCGACTGAAAGATGTTCCATCATGTCCCCGCGAGAGGAAAATTCCTGATGTGGGCTTCGTTTGCGTGGGTCGATTTCTTGACAGTCTCCCGGCGCAAATGATAGCGTACCGCCTCTCCTAGTGGTACCCCACCAGCAATTGCAATTGTGAAGGAGGATCGATCGATGTTGAAGCGGTATCTCTTGGCTCCCGGCCCAACGCCCATCCCCCCAGAAGTGTTGCTGGCGATGGCTCGTCCAATGATCCATCACCGTGCACCAGAGTTTGATCCGATCTTCGCGGAGGTTCGGGAAGGACTAAAGTGGCTGTTTCAAACGCGGAACGATGTCCTGATGTTGGCGGCGTCCGGTACGGGCGGTATGGAAGGGTCCGTATCGAACTTTTTGTCACCCGGCGACAAGGCGCTGTATGTCAACGCAGGCAAGTTTGGGGAACGCTGGGGCAAAATCTGTAAGACCTTTGGAGTCCAAGCGACCGAGCTCAAAGTCGAGTGGGGACAGGCCGTTAATCCACAACAGGTGGCCGATGCGTTGAAGAAAGACCCGTCAATCAAAGCAGTATATCTGCAGGCTAGCGAGACGTCGACTGGGGTCTCCCATGATGTCAAGGCGCTGGGTGAACTCATAAAAGGCTATGACAATACTATTTTGGTGGTTGATGCCATTACGGCGCTGGGCGTGTTTGATATCAAGACTGATGCCTGGGGCTTGGATGTCGTGATCACAGGCTCTCAGAAGGCTCTGATGCTCCCTCCCGGTATGGCGTTTGTCAGTGTCAGCGACAAGGCTTGGGCTCTGGCTGACAAGGCCAAGAATGCCGCCTTCTACTTTAATTTCAAAAAAGAGCGTGAAACTCAAACCAAAAACCAGACTGCCTGGACCCCAACGGTCTCCCTCATCGTTGGACTTCAAGAGGTCTTCCGAATAATGAAGGCGGAGGGGCTGGAAAACATGTTTGCACGGCAGGGACGGCTGGCTCTGGCGATGCGAGAAGGGGTGAAGGCCGCCGGAATGTCGCTGTTCGCGAAAGAATCGCCGAGCGATGCCTTGACGGCGGTCTGTGCCCCTGATGGAATTGATGGACAGGCGATCTATAAGAATCTCCGTGTACAATACGGCATGACGGCGGCCGGCGGCCAGGATCACCTGAAGGGGAAGATCTTTCGACTGTCTCACATGGGGTATGCGGATTCGTTTGACGTGATCGCCGCATTGGCCGCCACCGAAATGGTCCTGAAAGGACTCGGTCATTCTGTGAAGCTGGGAAGCGGTGTCGGAAAAGCGCAAGAAATCTTAATGGCAAAGTAATCACGGCGAGGATGCACATGGCCGCAGCGGGAATGAAGATTCTGATCAGTGACAGCCTGTCGAAACAGGGTGTTGAGGCGCTTGAGAAAGCTGGATTCACCGTGGTGGTGAAATCCAAGATGTCGAAGGACGAGCTATTTAAAGAGATTAAGGATGCCGACGGGCTCATCGTGCGATCCGGCACCAAGGTGACCGCGGAACTGATCGCGGCAGCAGAGAAACTCAAGGTCGTCGGAAGGGCTGGGTCCGGCCTGGATAATGTCGACACGCCTGCCGCGACCCGTCGCGGCATCGTTGTCATGAACACGCCGGGAGGCAACACTGTCACTACGGCTGAACATACGATGTCGATGATCTGTGCGATGAGTCGGCGCATTCCCCAAGCCACCGCGTCGGTGAAGGCCGGCAAATGGGAAAAAGACAAATTTATGGGCATCGAGCTCTACAATAAGGTGCTCGGCATCATCGGCGCAGGGCAGATTGGCAGTCATCTGACCAAGATGGCCCAGGGGATCGGCATGAGCGTCGTCGCGTTTGACCCGTACTTGGCGGCCGAGCGGGCCGAGCGAATGGGTGTGACGATGCTGGATCTCGAAGAACTATTCAAGCGGGCGGACGTTATTTCGGTCCATACGCCGCTGACCCCGGAGACACGTGGGATCATCAACGCGCAGGCCATCGCCAAGATGAAACCCGGCGTGCTCATCGCAAATTGCGCCCGAGGCGGTATTATCAATGAACAGGATTTATGCGAAGCCTTGAAAACCAAGCGCGTCGCCGCCGCTGCCTTTGACGTGTTTGAAGAGGAACCGGTCAAGCCTGACAATCCGCTCCTTGCCTTGGATAACTTCATCTGCACCCCACATATCGGAGCCCAAACGATTGAGGCTCAGGAAAACGTTGCGATTGGCATTGCTGAGCAGCTGGTCGACTACTTTACGAAGGGAGTGGCGAAGGGGGCCGTCAATATTCCGTCGGTCGCTCCGGAGTTGTTGCCTCGGTTGCAACCATTTCTGGCGCTGGCAGAAAAGCTCGGTGCGCTTCAAACTCAACTTGTTCAAGGGGGAATCGAACGAGTGACGGTGGAATACAGCGGGGAGGTCACCACGCTTTCCATCGCACCGTTGACCATCGCCGTCTTAAAAGGCCTGCTCAGTCCGATCATGGAACATCCGGTGAACTATGTGAATGCCCCGATTGTGGCGAAAGAGCGAGGTATTGAAGTCAAAGAAATTAAGAGCTCCGATGCCGGGGATTTCACGAGCTTGATCCGGGTTCGGGTTGAGGCTGGCAAGGTTTCGCATCAAGTCGCGGGGACGCTGTATCATAAGAAAGATGCCCGCGTGACGGAGATCGAACAATTTAAGGTTGAAGTAGTGCCTGAAGGACATATGCTGTTGATTCATAACGTTGACCGTCCAGGGGTTATCGGTATGGTTGGAAAGGTCCTAGGGGATCAGGGTATCAATATCTTACGGATGCAGTGTGCCTTGGAGAAGCGAGGAGGGGATGCGTTGCTGATCATTGGTTCCGATACGGAATTCCCATCTGCGGTCCTGGATCAGATTCGTTCCAGCTCGAATATTTTGTCCGTCAAGGTCGCCAACCTTTTATAACGGTTCTCGCGACCAGGTACTTATGGCCTCTGCTCCTCCGGTGCGTAGGACTTCTTCGGGGCAGCCCCCTTCTTTGCGTGAGCATTCATTGGTTCCGGTTGGGATGGCCACCATCCTCCCGGAGGCTGCCTGCCAGGTTCGGCACCTGGAAGCTGAATTGCTGGCGTCCTGTCATCGTTTTGGGTACGACGAGATTATCCTTCCGACGTTCGAGTACCTCGATGTGTTGGCACCTGGCCTCGAACTGACGCTATTAGAGAATTCCTATAAGATCGTTGACCGGACGACCGGCCGTATTCTGTTGTTGCGGCCAGACGTCACGGCGCAGATTGCCCGTTCTGTGGCGATGGGCATGGTGGGCACGCACTTTCCGTTGCGCCTGTCGTACCGGGCAACCGTCTTTCGGTATGAACCGGAACATGCCGGCCGAGATCGTGAAATTTTTCAGGTTGGCGCTGAGTTGATCGGGGCTGATGATGCGTCCGCCGATAGTGAAATCATCATCCTGTTGATCGAGTGCCTGCGACAGGTTGGATTGCGTTCATTCAAGATTTCACTGGGGCATGTCGGGTTTTTCAAGGGGCTTCTCATCCGTGCAGGACTGTCGCCGGAAGGGCAGAAGCGGGCCGAACACGCAGCGGCAAGAAGAGATCTACCGAGGCTGGGAGAGATCCTGTCGCAGGAGCGAGTGACCAAACGATCAGCTCACAGAATTTTGGACGTGCTGGAGCTGTGTGGACAAGCTGAAGTTCTCTCGAAAGGACGCACATTAGCCAAGGGTGAACGGCCACTGGTCCAAGCGTTGGACCGACTGGAGAACGTGTACCAGTTGCTCTGCGCAACGGGGTTTCAAGAGACCGTTTTGTTGGATCTTGGAGAATTCAGAGGGTTCGACTACTATGACGGGATCGTCTTTGACGTCTTTACCGAGGGTATTGGCGTGGAGTTAGGCGGTGGTGGACGCTATGACCAGCTCATCGGACGATTTGGTCGGAACCTTCCATCGACCGGATTTGCCCTCACTGTGGACCGACTCTTTCGCGGACTGAGCCTTCCAGATAGGACAAAGTCTGTGGGGCCAGAGGTCTTGGTCGTCGCGCCTCGTGGATTGTCGACGCGATTAGTTTCGGTCGCACAACAACTTCGCCAGGCGGGGATACGAACGGTTCAACAAGCGGTAGATCCATCGGGACGGGACTTGGTTGATATTGCGGCCAAGGCTGGTCTTGAAGCGAATATCGGTACCATTATAGTCATCGGTGTGGACCGTTCCAAGCCTGAGCAGGTCGTGGTGCTCCATCCGGGGGACGGGCGAGGAAGCGTAGGATCGCCCGGTCGCGCTCATCTTCGCAAGAGAACGGTCTCGATCGCAGGCCTCATCGCAAGCCTGCGTGCCGACTTTGAAGGGGCCGTATGAAATCCACCGGGATGGTAGATCTCTCTCAACCAAAACTTCCTCCACAGAACTTGGAGGCAGAGCAGTCGGTGCTCGGTGCCATCCTCCTCGATAACGCCGCCATGCCGAAGGCGATGGAGCTGCTGGTAGAGGAAGATTTCTATCGGACAGCCCACAAGAAAGTCTTTCAAGCTATGCTTGAGCTGTCCGACACCGGCGAAGTGATCGATCAGATTACGCTGACCGAGCGATTGAAATCTCGCGGTGAACTTGAAGCGATTGGAGGCGCTGCTTTCCTCGCTGAACTAGTCCAGATCGTTCCCAGCTCAGCCAATATCCGGTATCACTGTAAGATTGTTCGGGACAAAGCAGTGGCTCGTCAGTTGATTAGTACCTCTACCGAGGTGCTGACGAGAGGCTATGAAGGCACCGCCTCAATCGATGATCTGCTGGATTTTGCCGAGCGATCGGTCTTCAGCATTGCGCAAGGCAAACTGGAACGGTCGTTCAGCCCGATCAGCCAGGTCATCAAGGAAAGTCTTGATGTCATCGATAAACTTTCCAAGCGAAAGGAACACGTCACGGGGGTTCCCACGGGGTACTACGACCTCGACGATATTACCGCCGGGCTTCAGCCTTCGGACTTGGTGGTGGTGGCTGGGCGGCCAAGTATGGGCAAGACAAGTCTTGCGTTAGGGTTTGCCACTCATGCCGCCATTCATGCCAATACGGTGGTCGGCATCTTCAGCTTGGAAATGTCCAAGCCCCAGATCGTTCTGCGCATGCTCGCGTCGGAAGCGCGGGTGGATTCGCATGCGTTGAGGACGGGGAAGCTTCAAAAAGAAGACTGGTGGCGATTGGCAGAGGCAGCCGGCCGGTTGGAGCTTGCGCCGATCTATATTGACGACACGGGCGGCATCACAGTCCAGCAAATGCGAGGCAAAGCCCGCCGGCTTAAAGCTGAGAAGGGGCTTGATCTCCTCATCGTGGATTATCTCCAATTAATGCAAGGGCGAAGCGATTCGGAGTCTCGTCAACAAGAGATCTCAGATATTTCCCGCTCATTAAAGGCCTTGGCGAAAGAATTGAATGTGCCGGTGGTTGCCCTTTCCCAGTTGAGCCGAGCGGTGGAGGCCCGTAAGCCGCCGATCCCCATGCTGGCCGATCTGCGGGAGAGCGGAGCGATCGAACAAGATGCCGATGTGGTCATGTTCATTTATCGGGAAGATGTGTATGACCAGAATTCAGAGCGCAAAGGGATTGCCGACATTATTGTCAGTAAACACCGTAATGGACCCATTGGGAAAAAAGAGTTGTTTTTTCAGGACCGATTCGCCAAATTCGAAAGCCTCGATCTTCGCGAAGCCTAGAGTCGTTTGCGCATCGCCCGGACACTCGGTATAATCGAATCATCGACTCACCTTTTACGTGTCCTAACCTAAAAGAGATGCGGAACACACGAACGATCTTCGACAATCGGTTGCTCAGACTGTATGGGAGGCCCTTGTTAGGGACGATACTGCTCTTTCTGTTCTTTTCCGGCATCATGGTCGCCTGCGCAGCCGCACCTCAGCCGCGGGCAACGCTTCCTCCACCAGCCACAACGCCGCCACCTCCGCTACCGGCTCCGGAGTCCGATGCGACCTACCATTTCATGATGGGACATCAAGCGGAACTCGCGCAGGACCTCGACGGCGCGTTGAAGGAATATCATGCCGCTCTGAAGGTTGATCCAAAATCTCGCGAGGTCAAGTCTCGTTTGGCCGCACTGTATTTTGCGTTAGGTGATGTAACCCAAGCCGTGCAGTATGCGGATGAAGTCGGAGAAGGAACGGGGCAGGAACCTCAAATGTTGACCCACATGGCCGGCATCTTGGCCAGCGCGGGGAAGCCGGAGCGTGCCGTGGAGTTATTGGACAAGGCCATTGAGAGTAATCCGGAACGAGGCGAAACCTACTTCCCGAAGGGACTCATTCTTCTGAATCAGAAGCGCATCGCCGAGGCGGAACAAGTCGTCAAAAAAGGATTGCAATATACCGCAGATTCGCCGATCGGCTATTACTATTTGGGCCGCATTTCGATCGAAGCGGGAAACAGCGAACAGGCCGTGGCGAACTTCGAGCGAGCCATGACCATCAACCAGTCGTTCGAGCCCGCGTATTTAGCCCAAGCGTCGGTCTACGAATCACGCCAAGAGAAAGACAAAGCGATCGCCGTGCTCAAGAAGTATCTTTCACAAGTTAACCCTCGGAACCGGGATATTCGACAACACCTGGTCCAGTTGTATGTCGCGACCAAAGATTACGCCGGAGGTCTTGCCGAACTGGAAAAGCTGCTGGAAGACAACCCTGGCGATCTCGATGCACAGTTGCGCATGGCGCTCATCTATGGAGAGAAGAAAGAGTTTACCAAGGCGATCAGCCAATTGACCGAGATCTTGAAGGCGAAACCAGCTGAGCTCAAAGTGAGAGATTATCTCGGGTACTTGTACGAAGAGACTAAGGACGTCTCCAAGGCAATGGAGACCTATCGCTATAATATTCATCTGGATCCGAAATTTGTCGACAGTCATATTCATCTGGGTGTGCTCCTCTATCGACTCAAGCAATTTCCTGAGGCAGTGACGCATCTCCATGAAGCCGTCCGTCTCACGCCAAAACAGCCAGAACCGCATATTGTCCTCGGGTTGGCCCATTTCCAGAGTGAGCAATTCGAAAAGGCATCTCAGGCGTTTGAGGAAGGGATTCGGCACAATCCCAAGAACGCCGATCTCCACTTCAACCTTGGCACGGCCTACGACAAGTTGAATCGGTTTGACGAGCTGGAGCGTGCCATGGAAACGGTGCTCTCCCTCGACCCGCATCACGCCGATGCCTTGAACTATCTTGGGTATAGCTATGCGGAGCGCGGCATCAAGATTGATCAAGCCTTGTCCCTGACGAAACGTGCCGTCGCACTTAAGCCGGAGAACGGTTACTACGTCGATAGTCTAGGATGGGCCTTGTATAAAACCGGTTTGCTGGCCGAGGCCCTTATGGAGATCAAGAAAGCTGTGACGCTAGTCGGTGATGACCCCGTCATCTACGAGCATCTGGGAGAAATTTATTTGAAGCAGCAGAAAGTGTCCGATGCGCGTGATGCCTGGCTCCACTCACTGGAAATTGATCCATCCAATGACAAGCTGCTCCAACGCTTCCGCGAACAGGGTCTGGCCAATTCAGCCAATGAAGACCGCATCCAGCAAGCCAAGCGCCGCATATCAGAGAAGGTGCCCAGTCCAATAGCTACTCCGTAAGTCTATTCCTGACCTCCGTCACCAGTCTCTCCTTTCTTATCATCTCAGCGTACTGTTGGGGACAGGTCCCTTCGTCCTGGCGCCTGCCCCCCGTTCGAAAGGGACAGACACCACGCGCAGACCTACCCTCCGCCAGGCAGGCGGGCGAGCGAGGGGAAGGGTGTCAGTCCTCCAGGCAAAAAAGTGTCAATTCTTGGCTATCGGGAGCAGATTACGGAAGGAACGTGGCCTTCTTTCTGATCGATCACGCGCTGATTTCTCCTAAGTTGTTGCATCATCAGGGATCGATGGTACGCTAGGCCTTGTCATTGATCGGCACCAAACCTGCTAGAGCAACCGGTAGGCGGCAACAGAAGCGCCGCAGGTTATGACAGGGTAGAAAACGGGCCGTCAGTGAACCATCAACCAGGAGGCAGGACGATGTTGAAGGCAATGCGGAAACAAGAGGGGTTTACCCTCATTGAGTTGATGATCGTCGTGGCGATCATCGGGATCTTGGCGGCCATCGCCATTCCCAACTTCATTCAGTACCAGATGCGGTCGCGCACCTCAGAAGCCAAGACTAACCTGAGCGCGATCAAGACAGCGAACTTCGCCTTCCAGGCAGAGCAGCGCTGCTTCTTGAGCGCTACTGCGGTTCCTGTCGGTGGTGCTCCCCCGGTAAACGGTTCGTTAGTGGCCTGGCCTGGAGGGGTTGGTGGTGCTGCGGCCCCAACGGTTGGTGGTGCCGTGTGGTGTTTCACCAATGCGGGAGCTGCATCGACTGCCACAGGAACTTATGGTGACATCGGTATGGTTCCGGCTGGTGCTGTTCGGTATCAATACCACTTGGCTGCCAGTGTTGGAGTAACGCCGCTCATTGCTGCCGTGCCGGTTCCTGTAAAGGGCGCTTGTGGTAGTGCGGCTCTTGCCGCTGGTCCTGCTACCTCCCCGACGCTGGGATTCGTCGCGCAAGCCCTTGGTGACCTGGACGGTGACGCTGTCCTCGGTGACTTCAAAGTGTCAGATTTGGGCAACGTGGTGAACTGTCTGACGAACGAAAGCATATTCTAAGCGGTTCGTGAGACCGAAGTGTCCGGTCAGGGCTCACAGAGCCCTGACCGGCTTGTTTATTTTTCAGCATTTTGTTTCTCAAAATCTCACCACTCGGTATGATCATCCTGTCATGAGTTTCGAAGCGATTAGCGCAAGACGCCGATACCTTCTTTCCTTTCTAGCTCTCGTCCTATTGCTTGGCGCTAGTCTGTCTACACAATATCTGCTGGAACAGCGCAGTCATGGTCGCGCCGCTAAGCTAGAGCAACTTCGACTCCTGCCGAAAGGGGAGATTTTACGGCCAGCTCTCTTGGGCTATCACCAGTTGGGAGCAGACTTGCTTTGGCTGCGGGTAGTACAGGTTTTGGGTGATCGGGTGGTCCGCGACAAAGATTATGACTGGCTCTATCACGCCCTCGATATCATTACCACTGTGGATCCCAAGTACGTCTATGCCTACGAAGCGGGAGGGGTTGTACTGGCTGAATTGGCGGGGCGGGTCGACTTGAGCAATAGGCTGTTGGAAAAGGGTCTCGCTCCCAACCCGGCTTCATGGCAGATTCCGTTTCGACTAGGGTTTAATCATTTTTTTCATCTCGGTGATCATTCCCGAGCTGCTGAGTACATGGTGCAGGCGGCTCGAATCCCTGGGCTGTTTCCCATCGGTCCCCCTCATTACACCGCGAGACTGGCCTCTCGACTCTATGTCCAGGGGAAGAACCCTGAGGTGGCGCTTGAGTTTCTGGAGGCGATGCTTGAGCAGACAACCGATGAGTTGGTTCGTGAGAAGCTGCAGCGACGAATCAGGCGGGTGAGCCTAGAACGAGATCTTCAAATGCTGGAGCGGCAGATCCTCCAATATGCCGATTTGAAAGGAAAGAGACCAGCTTCGCTTATGGAGCTAGTCTCGGCCAGGTTGCTTCCCGGTATCCCGCTTGAACCATATGGTGGTGTCTATCTGTATGATCCGAAGACTGGAAAGGTCATGAGCAGCACCCACGATGAGCGGATGGGAGTCTACGTGCCGGCTGATTCTCTTGCAACACGAGGCGATATCGAATAGGGGTTGTATGGAACACTCGGACAGCATTCTCAAGACTGCAGGGCTCCGAAAAACGTTCAAGGTCGGATTCTGGGGCCGGTCGGTGACGGCACTGGAAGGTCTCGACCTTGAGGTCAGGCAGGGAGAAGTCTTTGGATTTCTCGGGCCTAATGGGGCCGGCAAGACGACAACGATCAAGATGCTGATGGGATTGATCTATCCCACAAGCGGACAGGCCTGGCTCTTTGGTCGCCCCATCGGGGACCAGGAGTCAAAGGCTCGGCTTGGGTTTTTGCCGGAATCTCCGTACTTTTATGATTACCTCACCGGTCTTGAGTTCCTCCGATTCTATGGCCATCTCTTCGGCCTTCGCGGCGTGGCGTTAGGGAAACGTATTGATGAGCTGTTGGAGCTCGTCGGGATGTCCCATGCCCGCGATCTTCAATTGCGAAAGTTTTCCAAAGGGATGCTGCAGCGGGTGGGGATTGCCCAGGCGCTCATCAACGATCCGGAATTAGTGGTGCTGGATGAGCCAATGTCAGGCCTGGACCCGGTTGGGCGCAAGGAAATCCGAGATCTGATTCTTCGCCTCAAGGAGTCGGGGAAAACCATTTTCTTCAGTTCGCATATCCTGCATGACGCAGAACTGCTGTGCGATCGGGTGGCGATTATTCTCAAGGGTAAATTAGTTGCCTGCGGGAGTGTTAGTGAACTGATTGATGAAGGTGCGACCCACTCAGTAGAAGTTGTGGTCGAAGGGCTTGGCCCTGAGGGACTGGCGCGTCTGCGCCAATCGGCTGATCGCGTTATCGTTCAAGGCACTCAGGTCTTGGCGGTGTTGCCGAGCAGCCAGCACGTGGGGCCGGTGCTGGAGATCATTCGAGGTGCCAGGGGGACACTCGTGTCGCTGACTCCTCAGAAGGGATCGCTGGAAGATCTCTTTATTCGAGAGGTCAAGAATAAACAGCCGGAGTTGAGGGAAGCCGTATGAGAATTCTCTCCATCGCCGTCAACACGTTTCGCGAAAACCTTCGCGAGAAGCTGCTGTACAATCTATTGTTTTTTGCCTTGCTCATGATCGGGAGTTCAATTCTTCTCTCCAGAATCACGTTGGGAGATTACCATCGTTTGATTTTGGATCTTGGGCTTGCCAGCATCAATCTGTTTGGCGTGCTCATCGCGATTTTCGTAGGGATCGGGCTCGTCAGCAAGGAAGTCGATCGAAAGACAATCTATACGATCGTGTCGAAGCCTATTCCTCGATATGAGTTCCTGCTGGGCAAGTACTGTGGGTTGGTCATTACATTACTGGCGAATACCGTGGTGATGGTGGCGGGCTTATTGATCGTGCTGCAGGTCATGGACGTGCCAATCACCAGTTTAGTTTTTAAATCCCTGGCCCTCATTTTTTTGGAGCTGATGGTCATCACCGCCGTCGCCGTTCTCTTCTCCACGTTTACGAGTGCGACGTTGAGCGCCATTTTTACCCTTGCCGTGTACGTGATCGGGCACTTGTCCGGTGACCTCAAGGAATTTGCGAAGAAACTAGACGAAGTTAGCCAGATGGCTGTCAATGCCATTTACTATACGCTTCCCAACCTCGAACGATTCAACCTCAAGGGGCATGTGATTCACCATCTCGACTTCGGCATGGCTGATATGGCTCTCACCTTGGCGTATGGGTTGACCTATGCGGCGTTTCTGCTCCTCTTGGCGAGTGTAATCTTCCAACGACGGGATTTTCAGTAACAGATCAAGAGGCCCTTCCTCAGCGAGTACATGCTTGATGACGTGAGGAAGGGCGAAGACTATCTTCTGAAGGTTAGATGAAGATGGATTCGATCAAGCCTAGCTCGTAATGGCACCTTCCGAAGCAGACGAGACATGTCTGGCATATTTCCCCATCACGCCTGAGGTGTAGCGCGGTACCGGTGGTTTGACCTTCTTCAGCCGAGCGGCGATTTCTCTCTGCGAGAGGGCCACATCCAATCGACGTTTGGGAATATCGAAGGTAATCGTGTCGCCGTTCTTGACCGCCGCGATCGGCCCCCCTTTCACGGCTTCAGGGGCGACATGGCCTGCCATCAATCCATGAGTGGCTCCTGAGAAACGGCCATCAGTGAGCAGGGCCACAGAGTCGCCAAGGCCAGCGCCCACGATGGCAGCCGTCACGCCCAACATCTCGCGCATGCCTGGTCCTCCAGACGGACCTTCATACCGAATAACGACGACATCACCAGGCTTGATCTGCCCCGCTTTGACTGCCACGAAGGCATCCTCCTCCCGCTCATAGACCTTCGCCCGTCCCTGGAACTTGGTCATTGAATGGCCGGCAACCTTCACGACACAACCTTCCGGCGCCAAATTACCCTTCAGAATGACCAGACCGCCTGTCGGTTTGATGGGGGAGGCGAGGGGACGCAAGACTTGTTGTCCTGGCGTTTCACGAGCGTTCGCTGCTTCTTCACCGATTGTTCGACCGGTGACGGTGGGCTGATTCCCATGAAGGAGCCCGGCCTCGAGTAATCGTTTGGCCACCAGAGTTGTACCACCTGCTGCGTAGAGATCGGCGGCAGCAAATCGGCCCCCTGGTTTGAGGTCGGCCAGCAGAGGGACCTTGCGATTGACTCTGTCGAAGTCATCGATGCTCAGTTTGATTCCGGATTCACGGGCGATGGCAAGGAGATGCAGGACGGCATTCGTCGAACCTCCGGTCGTGGCGACGGCGGCGATGGCGTTCTCCAAGGACTTTCTGGTGATAATCTGACGAGGGCGCAGATTCTGCTTCACGAGCTCCATCACCATCTTGCCGCACTCAAAAGCAACATCGTCTTTCCGACCGTCCATGGCGGGTACTCCATTGCGCCCCATCGGTGACATACCGAGGAATTCAAACGCAATGGCCATCGTATTAGCGGTGAATTGACCTCCACAAGCTCCAGGCCCCGGGCACGCGTGATCTTCTAAATCTTTCAGCTCGGCGTCGGTCATCTTTCCTGACGCATGTTTACCGACTGCTTCAAAGACATCCTGAATGGTCACATCATGTCCTTGAAACTGTCCCGGCATGATCGAGCCGCCATAGAGCATGAGCGACGGCAGGTTCAACCGAGCGAGAGCCATGACGGTGCCGGGAATTGTCTTGTCGCATCCGGACAGGGCAACGACGGCATCGAACAAATGTCCACGTGCAACGAGCTCGATCGAATCCGCGATGACTTCACGGCTGATCAGGGACGCCTTCATTCCTTCGGTCCCCATTGAGATCCCATCGGATACTGCAATCGTGTTGTACTCGATTGGAGTCCCGCCGGCTGCTCGAATTCCCGCTTTCACTCGCTCGGAAAGCCGTCGCAAGTGAAAATTGCAGGGCATGACCTCGATCCAGGTATTGGCCACGCCAACGAGGGGTTTCGACAGGTCATCGTCCGTAAAACCAACGGCTTTTAACATGGCCCTGGCCGGCGCGCGGTCGGCTCCAACGAGGAGATCATGACTCTGGAGCTTCATTGCTTTTTTCATCGGTCTTTGTGACTCCATTACTGTACAAACATGTTGCTTGGTGGTGCAGGGGCTGCCTCATGGGGGTTCTTGCCGTGGGGAGTGGCACCATGGGGATTCGTACCGTAGGGCATCACGCCTCCATGTGGAGTGCCATGGCCCTTGGGCTGGCCCATCATCTTGGTGTGCTCTGACTGCTCCTTCGCTCGTTGTTCCGGAGTCAGCAAGCCCATCACCTCGAGACGTGTCTTAATGGATGTCATCCGCAGCCCGACTTGCAAATCTTCGCTTTGTCTCAGCTTGGTCTCGATCGCGGTGAGATCGGACTGGTCATTGTCAGTCAGCGCCTTCAGTTCACGTTCCGCAATTTGGATGTCGGCTTCGGCCTTGATCCGTGCTTTGTCAAGATTGAGCTGTATGTCCTTCAGCTTGGCGACCTGATCTGCCGTGAGTCCAATATTCTTGTCGTGCTTCAAGAGATGTCGGATTAGATGGCCGGTCCCGCTATGCATCACTCCTTTGCCATAGCCGTGGGCCCCGCCGCCGTGTCCCCCTCCAGCATGACCATAACTCGGATCATTGGCCCACAGACTTGGTGTGTTCACCATGAACAGACATGCCGACGCGACGACAACAGCTACCGTCGTCTTTGTGAGAGATATCATGAATTCCTCCTTGGTTGAGAGGCCCTGGAGTCGAAGATTGCCATAGCAGTCCGCGTAACGCAAGCGAGGGGCTTGGCGTTGCCAAGATCGATCATGCTTCTGGTTTAACGCCGTTGGGCGCTATGGAGAAGTTCCATTCGCGGGTCTGGATGCCGTTGTGTGCTCAAACGTTCGTACAACATCCGTTCGTCTTCGCTGACGCTGGCTGGTATGACAATCTGCAACGTCAGGAACAGATCGCCATGCCCGCCTGTGGCCGAGGGAAGCCCCTTCCCTTTGAGTCGGAGTTTCCCGTCGGCTTTGCTGCCCGGTGGAACCTTGACCTTCACCGGTTCCGCTAAGGTTGGCGCAGTTACCTCTGCCCCGAGCATGGCTTCCCAAGGATAGACGGGCAGACTGACATGCAAGTCCGAACCGTGTCGGCGAAAGATGGGATCAGAGGGGATGACCACATGCAGATACAGGTCCCCGCGCTTTCCGCCATGCGTTCCAGGCTGGCCTTTTCCAGCAACCCGAACCCGTGTTCCGTCTTGCACGCCAGCGGGAATCCGCACTTCAATGGTCTTGGATTCGGTTGTCATCCCGGAACCCTGACAGGTAATGCACGATCGGCTACGCACGGTGCCGCTTCCTTGACAGGTCGAGCATGTTCGAGGCTCACGCAGATTGACGCGCCTCGTCACACCGGTGAGCACCTCGCGCAGCCCCAATTGGACGTCGGTCTCGAGGTCCTCTCCCGGCATTCCAGCTCCACTGCGTCCGGCTCCGCCGCGGTCGCGGTTTCCAAAGATGTTTTCAAAAAAATCGGAGAATTGCTCGCTCCCGGCTCCGCCGCTTCCTGGACGGTTGTAGCCTCCATCGGAGCCCCATGGTCCGCCAAACCCTTGTCCTCCGGTCTGCTGACGAGCTTTCTCGAATGCTTGCGCTTGTTCCCAATCGGCTCCGTACTGGTCATACTTCTTCCGCTTCTCCGGATCGGTCAGGACTTCCTGCGCCTCATTGAGCTCTTTAAATTTCTTTTCCATCTCCGCCTTCTTCGCCCCGGCATGGAGATCGGGATGGTACTGGCGGGCGAGTCGGCGGTAGGCTTTTTTGATGTCGTCGGGCGAAGCCGTGCGCGGGAGGCCGAGCACCTGATAGTAGTCGCGTGGGGTCGTTGCCATACGTGATTTAGGAGATGAGAAGCATCATCGTCTGGATCAGCTTACGGAGTGTAGACCTGGTTTGCAAGGGCCGAACGGATCAGCAAGAAGTCGAATTTTTATCCCGTGGCATGAGCCTAGATTGAGGGCAGATCTCGCATGCGGCTAGCCAGGCACAGATGTCTTCAAGTGATGGGCCGAGATCAATAGTTAAAGTAATACTTTATTAGTATGGGCGCGCAAACAGCATCAGCGGACAGCGTGAGAGAATTGAAAGGTCATATGTGCTTAACGGGAGATTCTGCGGAGCTTCCAAAATCTCCTGCGCGATTGACCTCCGAACCACGATCCGCTATGAAGTAGGGATAACCGATGCGAGAGACTCGAGTGATGGACTGGCGATAAACGAAGAGTTGAAAGTTTACATAATATATCTTATCAGACTATGACATTTGAGCTGCTTGGCCGAGTACATAAAGAGCTTTCAATTACCGGACATGCGTTCTACGAAACGATTCTTTCGATTTCCGAACTCGTGAATCGAAAGGTTCAGATTATTCGGCTCCATTGGCAGGCGTCTACGTTGCTTCAGCGCATTGACGATGTTACGGCTGAGGTCGGCCAACAAATCGTTGTGCAGGTCTCTGATCGACTTCAGGACCAGAGTCACCCCGATGCGGTTGTCGGCGTGATCGATCAGACTCTTGCCAATGCCATTTCTCGTGTCCAAGAGTTGAAGCAAACGTTGATCGGGGTTGATGCCGAGATTCGCGAGCTCAAAATCGAGACGGTCCATCAGGATTTGCTCTCTCTTCAACAGGATTTGGCACTTCGTTCAGGAGGTATCGAGCGGCTGACCGTCGTTCGAGGGGCGGCCGCGGTGGGACAGCTGCTCAGTGCGCTTCCGCAGTATTCCTCCACTTCTGTGGCTGCCGTTTTGCGAGGGCCTTTTCTATTGGCTCCGACCCAGGATCTTCAGTTTCGACCAGGCGACATCGTGGTGTTGGTTGGTGCGCAAACGGAACTCGATCAACTTGTCTCCTGGTTTGCCGGCCAGCGTCCCCTCGCTGCGTCGTTCACGAGAGTCGGTGTAGAGGAGTAGGCACATCGACAGAGATCAGATACAATATCGCCCAATGCTAGCTCGAGCATTACCAGCAGTATCTGTGCTGTTCTATTGTATCGCTCCCCTCCTTTTAGCTGTCATCGGATGTGGGGTAGCTGAGGCCGTATCGCCGGACTCACCCGGCATTCGCATGCTTGAAGAGATTCAAGCCGTCATTACCGAACTCGCTGAGCAGGCCAAACCTTCCGTCGTCAATCTGTTTCCCATCACCAGCACGAGTAGGCTTCACGAAGGGTCCGGTGAGCGTACGCCGAATGCGTCAGGCTCCGGTTCGGGCCTGATCGTCGACAGTGACGGCCATATCGTGACAAACCATCATGTGATTGGTGACGCCACTGAGATCGAAGTGCGGTTTTCTGATAAGACGAAGCGTATCGCTCATGTAGTCGGCAAAGATCCGGACACCGATTTAGCAGTGCTCAAGGTGACCACCGATCGACCCCTGCCCAGCGCGCGATTTGGTGATTCTGCCGGCGTCAAGGTCGGTCAATGGGTGTTGGCCGTCGGAAATCCATTCGGACTGGACCGGACGGTGACGCTTGGCGTGGTCAGCGGCATCGGTCGAGAAAATATGAACCTCTCACGGTACGAAAACTTTATCCAGACCGATGCCTCGATCAACCCTGGAAATTCCGGGGGCCCGCTCTTTAACCTACGTGGTGAGGTGATCGGCATCAATACGGCGATCATTAATTTCGCTCAAGGCATCGGATTCGCCATTCCCTCCAATATGGCCAAGCAGGTCATCGAACAGTTACTTGCAAAAGGCAAAGTCGTGCGGGGCTGGCTCGGCGTTGGGATTCAACCGTTGACGGCTGAGTTGGCGAAAAAATTTGGAGTCACCGAAGGCGAAGGGGTACTCGTGAACGAAGTCTTCGAGAAAGACCCCGCAGCCTTGGCTGGGATCAAGCCGGGCGATGTCATTGTCCGGATCGACGGCGCCGTTGTTGATTCACCAAATAAGCTGTCTCGTTTGATCGCGACGCTGATTCCGGGCACGACCTCAACGATTGAAGTCGTCCGGGATCTGAAACGCTTGACGATGGACGTTCCTCTCACCGAGCGGCGTGATACAGCTGTCATTGCATCGCTTCCTCAACAAGAGGAGAAGTTGGAGGTGAAACTTGGCCTTGACCTCCAAGACCTGACGACCGCCCTGGCGGAGAGGTTCAAGCTTCGTGAATCGAAGGGTGTGCTCATCACAAAGGTTGAACCCAACAGCCGTGCTCAAGCGGAAGGCCTCCGTGAAGGTGACCTCCTTAAAGAGGTCAACCGTCTGGAAGTGTCTTCCGTCGCAGAATTTATATCAGCCATTGCACGGTCTAGGCGTGGCGATACCCTGTTGCTCCGTGTGCTTCGGGAAAGCCGCGCATTTTATGTCGTGCTCAAAGCCTACGACTGACGGTCTCAATGGGCCGTGAAGGCTTGTCCTTCTGCCTTCTGTCGCTCGATGACCTTTGTAGCCAACTCTCTTGGTACTTCATCATACTGGGCGAAATCCATGACATAGCTGCCCCGCCCCCCCGTCATGGCGTTGAGGGCCGTCGCATAGCGAAGCAGCTCAGCTAGTGGAACCAACGCTTTGATTTGTTCGGCATGGTCTTGTGCGTTGACAGCCACAATACGACCTCGTCGGGCATTCAGGTCCCCCATGACGGCTCCGACCGCGTCGGTCGGTGTGTCGATTTGGACCGTCATGACCGGTTCAAGCAACACGGGATGCGCGGTCTCTATCGCTTTCTTAAATGCTATTGATCCTGCGACCTTGAACGACATCTCGGACGAATCCACTGCATGATAGGATCCGTCATAGACGGCCACCTGCACATCGACGACCGGGAACCCGCTCAACGGTCCCTCATGCATGGCATCCAGAACTCCTTTTTCCACAGCGGGAATGAAATTTCGAGGAATCGCTCCTCCAACCACGCGATTCTCAAACGCGTACCCATGGCCGCGCGGGAGCGGCGCCACTTCAAGCCAACAATCGCCGTATTGCCCATGCCCGCCGGTTTGCTTCTTGTACTTGCCCTGTGCCTGTGATTTCGTCTTGAGCGTTTCTCGGTACGGGACTTTCGGCGTGTGCAGTATGACATCGACTCCAAACTTTCGATGGAGCTTTTCAAGGGCCAAATCGATGTGAAACTGCCCCATGCCGCTGAGCACCATCTCCTTGGTTTCGGCATTGCGCACGAATTCCAGCGTGGGGTCTTCTTCGATGAGTTTGTGAAGCCCAAGGCCTACCTTGTCGATGTCTGTCTTGGACTTGGCGTCAATCGCAAACGACAAGATCGGCTTTGGTAGGCTCAGTATGGGGTAACAGATGGGAGCCGTCTCTTGACACAGCGTGTCACCGGTATGCGTGTCTTTGAGCTTTCCGATCGCCACGATCTCTCCCGCTTGTGCGGAGTCGACGGCCACATGACGTTTACCCAACACCGTGTAGAAATGGCCGAGCTTCTCCCGTACATGTTTGGAAGCATTCAGCACCGTGGCATCGGCATGGATGGTCCCGGACAAGACACGGCAATAGGACAGTCGACCGACGAATGGGTCGATAATGGTCTTGAATACATAGGCGGAAAACGGTTCCTGCAGACTCCCCTTTCGCTCACAGTCTTCGTGAGTCTCTGGGTGAATGCCGCGCCATGGATGGGCCGCACCACGTTCGGAGGGTGACGGTAATAAGGCGACCATCGCATCCAGCAAGGACCAGACTCCGACATTATGCATGGCGGATCCGCCATAAATGGGAAGGAATTGTTTCGTCTGGATGTCGCGTCGGAGTCCTTGCAGAAGGTCTTCTTGGCTCAACTCTCCCTGGATCACGTAGGTCTCCAACAAGGTTTCCCCGCTTTCCGCGACCGCCTCCACGAGTTGCTGACGCGCTCTGTTGAGGATGCTCTCTAGGGGGGGTGAGACTAATAGGTGTTCGATCTTGGTGGAACTCGGCCCAGATCTCACCAGCTTCTCATGTCGTACATCAACTACACCGTCTAAATTCACACCAGTGTTGATTGGTACTGCCATAGGGAGTGGAACACAATCTAGCTGTTTGCGACAGCTCTCAAGAGCGTTCTCAAATGACGCACCTTCTTTATCAAGTCCATTGACGAACACCAGACAAGGAAGGTCTAATTCTTTGATCCTTGTCCAGAGCCGTGCCAGCTCTGTTCTTACCCCCATGGTTCCGCTCAGAATCAGGATGACTGCATCGGCGGCCTGCAGGGCAGCGAGCGATTCACCAAGAAGATCGAGTGCACCGGGAGGGTCAATTAGGTTGATGTTGGTGTGATTCCACGTGAACTGAAGAAGGCTGGTACTTGTCGATGTGCGATGCCGAAGTTCTTCGGGCTCAAAATCGGAAACGGTAGTCCCGTGCATCACAGACCCGAGCATGGGGATCGCACCACCAACATATAGCAAGGCCTCACTGAGAGAGGTCTTACCGGCACCGGCGCTGGATACGATGGCTACGTTTCTGACGGGCTCCAGATGGGTTGTGTCCATAGTCTGCCCTCCTTGTTGAGTATGGGGTTAGGCCATTCGCGTCCTCACGTTTCTTGGGCTGGTGCTTTGGTCGGACATCATCTCAGGGGTCCTTGTACTCGTTATGCTGTCCTGTCAGCCATCCCTCGTCGGCAAAACTCACATATCGACCATCTCCGATGATTACGTGGTCCAATACACGGATCCCCAATAGGGTGCCAGCCGTTGTCAGTCGATCGGTCAATCGCCGATCCTCCGGGCTTGGTGTTGGATCTCCGCTGGGATGATTGTGAAGAAAAATGACGGCGGCTGCCGATTCACGCACGGCGAGCGCAAAGACCTCACGTGGATGCACGATGCTGAGTGTGAGGCTTCCCTCTGAGACCGTAGCCTCTTTGATCACGATATTTTTCGCGTCGAGCAGGATGACCTTGAAGAGTTCGTGTTTCACATCGCGGAGCGCAGGGTGAAAATGTTTGAACAGATCCGAGCTTGAGGAAATGCGAGTGCCCGTGGACATTGGAACAGCCAGCGACCGTCTCCCTAAGGCCAATGCGGCTTTGAGTTGGGCGGCTTTGGCGGGACCGACGCCAGGGATGGTGCAGAGTTCTTCAATGCCACAGGTCGCCAATCCTCCCAGTCCACCGATTCGGTCGAGGAGTTCGATGGCCACTTGCACAGCGGATGAATCGCGGCGGCCAGTTCTCAGGAGGATGGCGAGAAGATGGGCATCGGATAACGCTTCGGGCCCCTTGGCAAGAAGACGTTCACGGGGACGTTCGGTCTTTGGCCAGTGCGCAATGCCCTTTCTCGGTTCCTTGCGTGCCACAAAGACCTCAGGTGACAAAAAAATGACGACCCGGACTCTTTTGTACCGCCAAATAGGGAGAAATTACCCGTCTACTGGAAATACGTAACCAGTAACTAATTGAAATTATTAAATATAACAAATTGGTGCAGCTCTTGCTTAAGTTTGCCACCAGCTGTGAACGTCGCCACCTTGGGAGGGATCCATGGAATGTCCAAAGTGCAAAGGGATGATGATGTTAGAACGGTTCTCCGATTTTTTTCTCGTGTTCTATGCATGGAAATGCATTAATTGTGGAGCCATTATTGACCGCACCATCTCCAACAACCGTAGAAAAAGTTTGGCTGCCCGCGCCCCTCAGACCGTCGAGACTCGGTAAATTATTGCGTTTCGTACTCGAGGTCTGGTCCGCATGGGGCCTATGTGGACTTCAGGACGGTGCTCTCGTCCTTGACGTACCAATAGGCTCAACGAGCGTATTATAGTCCTCTGAAAGAAGACGGTCAAAAGAGTATTAAGTGCTCCTCCACGACTCAGTTGTGACCCCAATGGTCTCCCTTTCATTCCGCATTTCTTGACCCCTGTAAAAACGCTATGTTAGATTCTCACATTTAGTAGACGATGTTTCTGGTATGCGTGTAATCGCTGGTACCCACAGAGGTCGTCGACTCTACGGGCCGCGAACACGTGCTCTTCGCCCAACCTCTGACCGGGTTCGAGAGGCCCTGTTTTCAATTCTCGGTAATCGGCTGAAGAATGGCCGCTTTTTGGACCTCTACGCCGGGACTGGAGCCGTGGGGATCGAAGCTGTCAGCCGTGGCATAGAACACGTGACCTCGGTCGAGTCGAACCGTGATGCATTGAAATTACTACATCAAAACTTGGAGCTGTGTCACATCGGTGAGGAAATAGCGGTGCGGAGTCAGACTGTTCAACAGTTTCTCAGCTACCCCAATCAGTGGAATGGTCCCTATGATATTGTCTTTGCTGACCCACCCTATGCGGAGGCGTCCGAGCTGCCAGCATTACTGGCTGAGTCTCGGACCGACGATCTGTTTGCCCTGGATTCCTGGTTGGTCATCGAACATGCTGCAAAAACCGATTTGCCCATGTCGTTGGGATGCACCCAGTTTCTGCGCCGGTATCGCTATGGGGATACGGCCTTATCCCTCTACATCCGTTCCTCTACTGTGACGGCATGAAAATCGGCATTTATCCAGGCACGTTTGATCCCATTACACATGGCCACGCTGACATCATCACCCGAAGCCTCCGCGTATTCGACAAGGTGGTTGTGGCGGTTGCTCCAAATCCGTCGAAACATCCGCTCTTCAATTTGGCTGAACGCCTTGATATGGTGCAGCTGGTCATGAAGGATGTTGGACAGGTTGAGGTGACACCGTTCGATGGGTTGCTCGTCAGCTATGTTGAGCGGTCAGGCGCCCATGCAATCATCCGCGGCTTGCGCGCCATTTCAGACTTTGAGCATGAGTTTCAGATGGCGCTCATTAACCGAAAACTTGCGAAGACGGTGGAGACGGTGTTTTTGATGCCGAGCGAAGAATACTCCTACTTATCTTCGACAATCATCAAAGATGTGGCACAGCACGGGGGCAGTTTGAGCGATTTTGTTCATCCAGAAATCGCCCGACGCCTTCAAGCTCGTATCCGGAGTCTCAAATCATGAAATTGGCAGCACGTGTCGGTCGTATCGCGCCCTCTCCGACGTTGGCTATGGCGGCAACCGCCAAGGCCATGGCCGCGCAAGGACTCGATGTCATCGACTTTTCAGCCGGAGAACCGGATTTCGACACGCCGGAGCCGGTAAAGGCCGCGGCAGAAGCAGCCATACGCGAGGGGTTTACGAAATATACGCCTTCGTCCGGGATCGATGAGTTACGGGGAGCGATTGCCGACAAGCTCCAAGCTGAACTTGGGCTCCGATATGAGAAGTCCCAAATCCTTGTCTCCTGCGGGGCAAAGCACTCGCTCTATAATTTGGCGGAGGCCTTGCTCGAAGCGGGTGACGAGATCATCATTCCGATCCCCTACTGGGTTTCGTACGCAGATCAGGCGCTTCTCAACGATGCGACGCCGGTTCTGTTACCGACCAAAGAAGAGGATGGATACGCCGTTCATGCTCCAGAGTTGGAACGACTCATTACGCCAAGAACCAAAGCCATCATTGTGAACAGCCCATGCAACCCTACTGGGGCAACGTATGATCGGGCGACGCTGGAACAGATTGCCTCAGTAGCGGTCCGGCATGACCTTCTGGTGATATCGGATGAGATTTATGAAAAGGTGCTCTATGATGGGGCAACGCACATCAGCATTGCTTCGTTGGGATCAGAGATCGCAGCACGCACCGTCATCATCAATGGCGTCTCAAAGTCTTATGCCATGACAGGGTGGCGAATTGGGTACGCGGCCGGCCCCAAGAATCTGTTGACCGCGATGGCCAATATTCAGAGCCAGAGCACGTCGAATCCTTGCTCCATCTCGCAGAAGGCCGCCGTCGCTGCATTGCACCTTGGGGAGCCTTTCACACGCATAATGGTGGAAGAGTTCTCCCGCCGTCGAACTGCCGTTGTGGAAGGGTTGAACAAGATTCCCGGTGTGTCATGCCGAATGCCGAGTGGGGCCTTCTACGCCTTCCCTAATGTGAAAGGCTTGTTGGGGAAACGTGGACCTTCGGGAGTGCTGAAGACCCCGAATGACCTGGCGCAGTATCTCTTGCATGACGCGCGAATCGCGGTCGTTCCAGGTGAGCCTTTTGGAAGTCTGGAGCATCTCCGGCTCTCCTATGCCACCAGTATGACAACTATCACCAGAGGACTTGAGCGAATGGGGCAGGCGTTCGCGAAGTTGGCGTAAGAGAGTTGAGGTTGCTGCAACGATAAGAGGGAGGAAACCGGTGCCGATTTATGAATATCAGTGTGACGGTTGTTCGTATCGTTTTGAAGTGAAGCAGAGCATCAAAGACGATCCGCTCTCGACATGTGAACGGTGTGGGAAAGCGATCAGACGGCTGATTTCATCGCCTGGGATCATGTTTAAGGGGAGTGGCTGGTACGTCACTGACTACTCCGACAAACTCAAACCTCCATCCAGCACGGGTAGCGAAACCGGTGGGACAAATTCAGGAGCAAAGAGTTCAGGAGAAAAGAATGCTGGAGAAAAGAAGGAGCCGGCTGCGGCTACTCCAGCAAGCTCTGCCCCTTCTTCTTCTACAGTGACGTCGACGACGGCGTCGAGTAGCTCAGCAACGTCCACACCGAGTACGACAACACCCTCCCCTTCAAAATAGGCTCGTGAGCCGATTATCGCACACCGATTGTCTTGGGAGCCTGGTGTTTGCCTGTCGGCGTCTTCGTGACACTTTTTGCGGGTAGTTTGGTCGCGGTCCTTCCGGATGGTTTTGCCTGATTTTTATGAGGCGGTGTCTTTGGAGCCATCGCCTTCAATGCCCTCGCGCGGGTCGCATCCAGTTGATTTTGGAGGCTGGTCATCATACCGGTTTTTTCCCGACTGATGCGGCTCACTTCATCAAGCTGCCCCTGCAGCTCTTGTTTACTCTGAGATAAGTCGGTGATCTGGGCCTGAAGCTGAGTCTTCTCCATGGTCAAGGTTTGGGCCTCCGACCGCAATTGTTCGATCTCAGCCTGCAAGGCTGGCGGCCAATAATCACACCCCACAAGGCCAAGGGCGAAGCCGAAACCAATAACTGTACTAAGTACCCGCATCGGATGGCGTATCATGGCCATTCCCCTTTCATCAGAAATAATCTGTCTTTGCCAGGTGCTGGTGTAGACATGCTGTGTCCCTCGTATGTTGTACACTGACTATCGTGGGGGATATTGTAACAGATTGCAGGAATTGGCTGAGGAGAAGATCGGCCCCGAGTGTTCGGATCTACGGCAACTTTTTGAGGTAGATCCAGGTAGCTCTAACAAGCTGTGTGGATGAGGGCTCGTGGTGAGATTGATGTGTGCACTGAATAGGTTGTTCGAGGAGAGTGACTGTTCCGGTTTATGCCTTCAGAGCCCGGTGTGCGATATCCGTTCGGAAGTGACAACCCTCAAAAGAGATCGTCTTCGCGACTCGATAGGCCTCGCCTTGTGCCTCCAATAACGTTCGTCCTCGACCGAGTACGCCGAGGACGCGGCCGCCTGCTGTCACGATTTCATGCCCCCTCTGTGCTGTTCCTGCATGAAAGACGACGGAGGAGGAGTCCGATAAGGTTGTCGCCATGGGGAGTCCAGAGAGCGGTATTCCTTGCTGATAGATACCAGGGTAGCCTCCCGATGCCATGACCACGCAGACCGTTGCATCCGAGTGCCACTCAACAGGAAGTTGGTCAAGTCGATGTTCGATCACAGCTTCAAGAACATCGACGAAGTCATTCTTCAGCAAGGGTAACACAACTTGAGTTTCTGGATCGCCCATACGAGCGTTGAATTCGAGCACGTATGGCGTCCCGTCCATTATCATGAGTCCGGCATACAGTACACCTTGAAACGGCGAACCAAGCCGCGCCATGGCGTCCACCATTGGCTGCAAGACCTCACGACGGACTTGTTCTTGGATCTTGGTCGTTCCCAGTGGGGCCGGGCAATAGGCGCCCATCCCACCGGTATTCAAGCCGGTGTCTCCATTGCCAACCCGTTTATGATCCTGCGCTGGTGGCATCGGTACCACGGTCTTGCCATCGGTAAACGCCATGATCGTCAGTTCCTCGCCATCGAGAAACTGCTCGATCAGCACCTGTTTGCCGGCTTGGCCGAACACGGCCTTCTCCATCGAATCGATGATTGCCTGTTTTGCTTGGTCCTGAGTGGTTGCAATGATGACGCCTTTTCCTTGAGCCAGCCCGTCTGCCTTAATCACGACCGGTAACGTCTGCTGCTCGAGATAGGCGAGTGCATCCGTGATCTTTTCGAAACTCTTCGCATGGGCCGTCCGGATCTTGGCTTGCGCCATGACTTCCTTCGAGAAGACCTTACTCGCTTCCAAGCGGGCGGCGTTTTTGGTTGGTCCAAACACTTTGAGCCGAGCTTTGCGGAATTCGTCCACGATGCCCAGCGCGAGCGGCGCTTCGGGCCCAATCACTGTCACATCAATCTTTTCTTGGAGCACGAAGTTCTTCAGGCCGGCAATATCGTCCGACTTAATTGGGATGCAGTTTGCCAATGACGCGATTCCCGCATTACCTGGAGCACAGTACAGGATTGGCTTACGGGGACTCTGTGCGAGCTTCCACACCATCGCATGCTCACGGCCCCCACTGCCGACAACGAGAATTTTCATGTCAGGTCCTCAGTAACGTGTGATACGTGACGAGTTAGGAGGGAAGATGGTACGGGTAGATCGTCGCGACAACAGGCGAGGAGTCAACTACATACCCATTACTGCTCACGATCGTTATCAATGTCTAAAATGCCGCATTCCGGTGAGAAGCATCGCCATTCCATGTTCATCCGCGGCTTTGACGATTTCCGGATCTCGGATCGATCCGCCTGGTTGAATGACGGCTGTGATCCCGACTTCGGCGGCAGCATCGAGGCCATCGCGGAATGGAAAGAACGCGTCTGAGGCCATGACACAGCCTTTGACAGGCATTTGCGCTTTCATGGCCGCCAATTTCACGGAATCCACACGACTCATCTGTCCTGCCCCGATGCCGATGGTCTGGCCAGGTTTGGCATAGATGATGGCGTTAGACTTGACGTGTTTGCAGACTTTCCATGCAAACGCACACGCGGCATATTCCTCATCGGTCAGTTTACGGATGGTCGGCACGGCAAGTGTCCGAATATCCGGCAACACCCCGAGATCCCGATCCTGGACAATAAGTCCGCCGACTAGTTTCTTCAGATCGAACCCTTCCTGCTTCACCTTCGTCAAGGGACCCACATCCAATAAACGCAGATCCTTCTTCCTCTTCAATTCCGCCAACGCATCTCCAGCGAATCCAGGAGCGATGACGACCTCAACAAACGTAGACGTGATTTCCTTGGCAGCCGCCAAATCAACCGGCCGGTTGAAGGCAATCACCCCGCCGAAGGCAGACACCGGATCCGTCTCTCTCGCCTTGACGTACGCCTCCATCGGTGTCTCACCGAGTGCCACTCCACAAGGGTTATTGTGCTTGATGATCGCGACGGCCGTCTCCTCATATTCCTTCACCAGCTCGAGCGCGGAATTCGCATCAAGGAAGTTATTGTAGGACATCGCCTTGCCATGCAAGATCTTCCCACGAGAAACAGATGGCTCCGTACTGTCCAACTCACGATAGAACGCGCCCTGCTGGTGAGGGTTTTCTCCGTAGCGGAGGGACTCAGCCAACTCAAACTGCAGCGACAACACTTTTGGGAACTTGACCTCCCTAGCCTGAGCGTGTTTCTCCAGATAGCCGGCGATCAATCCGTCATAGCGTGATGTATGTTGGAACACCTTCATGGCTAACTCACGACGCAGCGCCGAGGTCACCGTATCGCCGTTTACCGCCTCCAGCACACGTGAATAATCGGCAGGATCAACGACAGCGAGCACATCTTCATGATTCTTGGCAGCCGACCGCAGCATGGATGGACCACCGATATCAATATTTTCAATGGCATCCTCGAAACGGCAATCTGGTTTGGCGATCGTGGTTTCAAAGGGGTAGAGGTTAACCACCACGACATCGATTGGACCGATCCCATGTTGAGTCATTTGTTCGACATGCGCCGGAAGCGACCGGCGTCCCAGCAGGCCGCCATGAATCTTGGGGTGTAACGTTTTCACCCGACCATCGAGAATCTCTGGTGAGCCCGTATAGGCTGCGACATCCGTGATCTTCATTCCGGCGTCGCGCAACGCTTTGGCTGTTCCTCCCGTGGACAAAATTTCCACGCCGATCGCGGCCAGCCCCTTTGCCATCTCGATAATTCCGGTCTTATCCGAAACACTGATCAACGCCCGCTTGATGCCGGCCATGTGAGTACTCCTTGGAATCGTGTGTGATGCGAACGAGATATGTCGACTACAATAAGGCGGCCGAAGAATAGCAAATGAGTGGGTTAAGTTCAAGGCGACGAGTACGCCCCATTCAACATCATACAGGTTACCAACAGGGCTTCTGAAGCCTTACAACACGAACTTGAGTGTTGCCAGTCCAGACGAAAGTGTCATTGACGTTAGTGCCACGATTCGAGTAATGTCTCCCTTCAATAAAGACCCATGTATTTCATTAACAGAAACTCAATTTAATCCAGAGGTATGTTATGCCAGCTAACCGATTGGTGAAACTCATCGAGAAAAACTCCGAACAGCTTGCCCGAGAGCTCAGCGAAAAGGTGTGGAACTCTCCCCGCTGTAGCGATCTCCGTAAAGTCCCAGCGGACGAGCTCCAAGCCCGCACCCGGGAGATCTACCAAAACTTGAATAACTGGTTGATGGACCTGACCGAGGCGGAGGTCGAACAGCGCTACACAGAGCTAGGTGCCCGCCGTGCCGCACAGGGTGTAGCCTATAGCCACTTTCTCTGGGCCATCACCGCTACGAGAGAACACATGACAGCTTTCGTCCAGCGCGAAGGGTTTTCCGATACTCCCATGCAACTGCAGGGAGAGCTGGAACTGATGCACATCCTCGGCCAGTTCTTCGATCGCGCCTTGTATTACACCGCTATGGGGTATGAGCGCGAGCGGACGCGCATTGGATCGAATCTCCGCAGACGCAGGGACGATCACCAGAAGATACACGCGTAGCTCTCAGCACGAGTAGTGTCTGTCACAGACTCTACGGGCTGACGGCATGAAGGTGGGCCTGTAACCCATGTGCAGGAAGCGTTCTATTTTTTAGATTCTCTCCTTCTCGTTTGACAGCTTCCAGGGTACTTCTTCATTCAATCCTACATTTCAAGTGGCCATAGAGCTTTGCCTACAATGCATCGTACAACGTAAGGAGCTCGATTAGCACGGTAGCAGAAGTAGGCCTCGATCGATATTCTGAGCATATGTTCTATGTATGAAAAAAGAGGTGCGGACACTTGGGAGTGGGTAAAGTACGGGGCGGTGGCACTTGGCGGAAGGGAATGGTGACTTGAAGCAGGAGGACTCCTGTGGAATTTCTCTGGTTCTCGTTAAAAGAGGCCTCTAAATCTAGCCCATGTCACTGTCTAGCCGATTCTCCTTTTGATCTGCAGTTCTCTATACTTAAAAGAACCGTTGAGGGACTACAATGATGTCGTTCGGATGGAGGAGGTCGTTGAGTTTGACTGAAATTGTTTCTTCCTGCCCATTGATTACGCGTAACACCTTGGTCCGACTCTCCGCCGCTTTTTCTGTAAAACCCCCGGCCATCGTAATCGCCTTGTGTACGGTCAAGTCTTTCTCGTACATGTAGTCACCAGGGCGCTTGACTTCTCCATTCACATAGAGTTTAGAGGCCTGCGCCACCATGATCAGGTCGTTAGGAAGAACCACCGCATCAAGCGTCACCGGAACGGTTTGGGCACTGCCTCCGTTTTGACGGGTAATCTTCACTCCGCTCCGATCGGCCTTTTCAGTAAAGCCCTCCGCGAGAGCGAGTGCCTCCTGGACTGTCACACCTTCCTTGTATTCAAAGCCCCCTGGTTTCTTGACCTCCCCACTCACCGTGAAGTTACGGTGTTTAACGATGAATACGGTGACTTTCGGGTGCCGTATGTATCCCGCACGAAGCTGAGCCGTCAGCTCATCCTGAAGGTCTTGGACCGTTCGACCTCCAACGGACAAGGCGCCGAGCAGCGGGAAGGTAATCGTACCATTACCGTCCACAGTACGCTCCACCGAGAGATCGTCTTCTCCAAAGACCAGCACCCGGATCACATCATTGGGACCCAACTGGTATGTTGGTTGAAGTTCCGCGTGCGTGGTCGTGACAGCCCCCACCAGCACCATTGCGATGAACGCAAGTCCGACCAATCTGATAACGATATGTCTCATGCTCGCCTCACCATCGTAGTGATGTCTCCACTCATCCTGATACAAAACTCGTCTACGTCGCTTCCGCGCAGGTCTTGCCGGAATCAGGCGCCATTATGCACTAGAAAGGATGTTTTGTTAAAGAGTGCGCTCTGTAGTGACTCGAGCCAGTTCAGTAGCCAACTCGGCTTGTCAATCTGAGTCATGGCAGTGCCCCTCCATGGGTTGCGATGTCCTTCTACCATTTGTAAAACCGATTGCGGGGAATATCGAGCTCACGAGCCGTCTTGACGACCGAACGTTGGCTAGCGTGGATAAATTGGACTGCTTGCCGCTTAAACTCGGAAACACCTCGTCGTAGTGGTGCCGCGTCATACCTTCTCATGAGCAAATTGTGCCCAATTTCGTGGCGGCTCTCAAACCCGACTCAGCTCAGAGTACCGGCATTTGTTATGCTCCCACGACTACCGATACTCATCAATTGGGTTTCCGTACCGGACAAGACTTGTTCGGCCTTCTGACCGTTGTAGCCTTCTGTGCGTTGGAAGGTCGGCACCAATTCATGAAGAAGACTTATCACACGATCGGTTTCCTGCCGAGCTGCGGCTTGCTCCAGCATTGCCACGAGCGGCATTAATGTGTAGGGAGTCCAGAGAAGGTTTGATGTGACCTTCATAATCTTCTCCCCCATTGATGGCTCAACAGTCTCCTCATGCCCGACCAATTCTTCATACAGCTTTTCGCCCGGCCGAAGCCCCACGAACGACAGAGCGATATCTTCATCTGGAGTCAAACCCGTCAGGCGAATGAGATTCCGTGCCAAGTCTACGATCTTGATCTGTTCCCCCATATCCAACACATAGATCGCGCCGGGCTCACCGATCGCGGCAGCATGCAAAACCAGTTGCACGGCTTCTGGAATCATCATGAAGTATCGACGTATTTCAGGATGGGTGACGGTCACTGGCCCACCCGCCTTGATTTGCTCAAGAAAACGCGGCACCACGCTACCATTGCTTCCCAGCACATTCCCAAATCGAACGGTCACGAATCTAGTTTGACCCTGTTGCTCCAAGCTTTGTACAACGAGCTCGGCTATACGCTTGGTCACTCCCATGGTGCTGGTTGGGTTCACGGCTTTATCGGTTGAGATCATCACGAATTGCTCGACCCCGCAACGGGCCGCCGCCTGAGCCACAATCCGAGTCCCACGGACATTATTCTTCACGGCGGCACAGGGGTTGGCCTCCATCAACGGCACATGCTTGTGGGCCGCTGCATGGAAGATGATGGCCGGTTTGTATGCTTGCAAGACCTTCTCAACGTGAAGCTCATCTCCGACGTCTCCCACAACTGGAACAACCGGAATCCCGCACATACCATCAATCAGTTCGTTATGGATTCCAAATAAGCTGTTTTCATACCGCTCGAACAGGATCAGGAGACTTGGCTCAAGCGCCGCAACCTGCCGGCATAATTCTGATCCGATTGAGCCGCCTGCCCCTGTCACCATAATCGCTTTGTCTTTAATGAGCCGATGGAGCGGCGTGATATCAAGTCCCACCGGAGCCCGATCCAGTAGATCTTCCACTGCCAGATTCCGGATCTGTGTGATCTCGACCTTCCCCTCAATGATACTTTTGAGATTCGGCACGATCTGGATTCTCACCTTGTGTGGCTCAAAGAGTTTCACCAGATCACGTATGACACTTGGCCTGGCGGATGGGATCGCCAACAGGACGACACGAGGGGTTACATCCGTCATGATTCGGGAGAGATGCTGGCGACCGCCAAGTACCGGCACGCCGTGAATGCGCTGGCCTATTTTGGCAGGGTCATCGTCGATAAATCCAAGGGGTTCGTAAGTGTGCACTGAACTCTGTTTCAGTGCTCTGACGAGGCCCGCACCTGCATTGCCGGCTCCGTAAATGACCACCCGTGTGTCACGATTGGAACGGCCCAACTCATGGTAATATCGTCGGCTGAGACGAACCCCTCCCAAGAGGATGATGAGCAATGCCGTGTCCAATATGTAAATGGATCGTGGATAGCTCTCCAGCCCAATGCCCCATCGGACCGCACCATAAAACACCGCCATACCCAAGATCGAGGAGACGATGATGTTCTTGAGGTCCCAGATGCTCGTGTGTTTCCACATTCCTTGATAGAGCCGGAATGGGAGAAGAACCAGCAGACGAATCACCAGCAATAACGGGAACATTTGTAGGAATAGCCCCATCGCCCAATCGGGAATGATCCCGTCAAACCTGAGCCAAAAAGCCAGATAATTGGCGAGCCCGATCAGGCCCACATCAATCGCGACAATAAGAGGCCGGCGGAACCGGAGCAAGGGTTCAATCATAACAATATCCTATCGGTATGCGAGTACGATGTAGACTGAAATTATCTCTCAGATCGTGGGGTAACGGTACAGCAGCATATAGCCGAGTAATTATTCAGAGCCCCACTCTGGAGTTGGAGTGGCGATAAGGAAACTCACGGCGGTATTGCATGACCCATTCGTACAGTTCGGGGGTAAATCGACCGAGCACGGCGCCCCCCAGGCTTGGGAAGAATGATAGGAGCTCTCGAACAGATAGCACTCCCGGAGAAGTGCCGACCGGAGTCGCCACGACATTTACGTCAATGCCAGTTCCGAAAAAGACAAGGGTGAAGATGGCGGCGGCTCTCACCACATGGTCGCGAGACGTGACAATCATCACACGATCCATCCGCTCACTAGCGAGTACACGACGGAGGGTTAAGGCCTCATCGACGGTATTGCGCACGCCGGTTGCACAGAGTTCACGCACTCCACGCTTACGGAGGCAGGCCTCATCAACCAGGGTAGACAGTATTCGCGGCGCCAACCCTTTCGCAACCAACAATGCAGCCAGTCGATCACGCGTGACGTCTTTTGCCAAGGGGACGATGGCGTCGGCTGGTTGCGGCCTTTCAAATAGAGGATGCGGGCGGAACATGGTCACAAACTCTGGGTAAAGGATGAGCCAGTTCAGTCCGTAGAGACCAAAGAGGCCAGCGAGTGGCAATAGGACAATCGTCAGCAACATCCATTTGCCTCTCAATAACTTCGCCCGCACAAGAGTCATCTTTCTTTGACCAAGCACGCTCACTTTCTCGATTGGTTATCCCTACCCCAGCAACTGCTCAACCTCTACGCAGACGTGATTTATTTCCTCCAGCGTCGTGTGGGAGTACAACGGCAGTGCGAGGGCTTCCCGGCTGATCTTCTCTGTATGCTGTAGATTCCTGCTTACACGCATAGGAAACCGTTGAAAGAGCGCATGCTCATGAACCGGCGGATAGAAATATCGCTTCGTCTGAATTCCTGCTACCTTCAATGCCTCGTAGACCGCATCACGATTCAACTTTGCATGATCCGTGATAAACAACACAAAATAGTTCCCACTCGTCTTCCGATCGGCCGGGAATTTCTGAACCCAACATCCGGGAAGCGTGCCCAAACGATCTCGATAGATCGCAATGAGCTCCTGGCGTGCCTTGACCAGTTCGTCCATCATTCGCAGGGAGAGCAACCCGACCGCCGCGTGCAGCTCACTCATCCGCGCGGACAGGCCCAGATGATGCATTTCTTCCCCCTTCACAGGATCCTTACCATAGTCCCGTAGGGACCGCATCTGCTCCGCGAGGGTTCGATCATTCGTCGTGAGCAGTCCTCCCTCGACCGCCGTCACAACTTTCGTCGGGCTCATTGAAAATACTTCGCAGGTGCCGAATCCCCCCAGCGGCTGGCCTTGATACGTCGCGCCCAGTCCTTGTGCACTGTCGAAATACACGGGCAACCCTTTGCGAAGGCCAAGATCGAGCAAGGCCTCATTATCGGGAGGCAACCCGAAGATCGACACCGCGCAAATGGCGGCCGTCTTCGGAGACAAATTCCGTTCGATATCGGCAAGATTGATGGTGCATGTTCCTGGCAGACAGTCGACGAATACAGGAATCAACCCATTCCACAACAAGGCCTGTGCCGTTGCCGCGAAGGTAAACGACGGCACGATGACTTCTGCCCCCTGCGGCAATCCCAGAGCTCCGGGCATCATCATCAGTCCAGTCATACAGGACGAGAGCGCCACGCAGTATTGCGCGCCGGTCCGCTGGCATACTTCCTCTTCGAGGCTCCTGACGACGGGACCGAGTGTGACCGTACCGGACTCCCAGCTCGGCCCGACGAGCTGCATGATTTCGCTCATCGATGGAAGGGTGGGACGGATAATAGAGAGCTGCATAGTCTTCCTCCTTCTGCATGATCATCACTGCAATGTACAGTGATGATTCAGAAACGCGTGAATGGCTGACGGATTTTTCAACAAGGGACAAACGCGGATGGAAACAGCACATGATGAAACGACTGAAGATTCATGCGACGGTTCGGGGTGATATCACGATGCTACTGACTCGTGTCAGCCGTGAGTACTGCTGTCAACTGGATAAATAATCGGCAATGTAACCATGATCTGTCTCTTGGCAAAGAAGCACTCACACGGTTTGAACGGCAGTTACAGGGGACTCACCACCTGGGGGTTGTACGCCGCCCTCGGGCAAGGCAAGAACAAGAAAATATTGCGAGTTATGCGGTCAGAAGACAGCTAGAGTCTAACGGGAATGGCCTGGTGAATATGCCGCCCAGCCAGGGACGATTCTAAGTGTTTTAAAACAGTGCTACAGGAGGAAACGAGTCGTTCACTTTCAGCAACAAGTGAATTGGTATCGGGAGACAGCGCTGCACAGTCCCCTGCAGAACCGATGCAGATCAGTTGTCGCTCAGCATCGAAGCGTGCGAGACCTTGAAGTGCAGCAGGATCCTGGAGAATCGAAACCATTGCAACCCGGAATAGGCCGGAGCCCAGTCGGCCCACTTGATAGTTTCCCACATGAGTCGATAGCGCGATGTGAGAAAACCCATAGCGGACATGATGGGCAGCGGCCTCCTCAAGCCCGGCAATGGTACAGCGACACTCGCCATCGGATGTCGATAGGGGGAGCGGTACCTGAATCCAATGAACATGCTTCTCTGACTGCATGCTCAAGGAGCGATACCAGGCGCGTGCACGGGGAGTGTCGAAAAATACATCGGTGCTGAGCGTGTGCTGCGATGCCCGACGGATTCTGCTGAGCCCATCCAGCATCAGGGCAGTGCCCAGTCCTTGTCCGCGCACATTTGGCGCCAAATAGAGGTGATTGAGATGCAAGACCGTGTCGGTCTGTCTCCAGGCGCACATGCCGGTAATCTGCTCTCGCACTGTGCACACCACGTAGTCATCATTCTGGTTTCTCGCGAGTTCATCGGCGATGAATCGTGCGAGATATTGACTCCCCAGAATCGTGATCTGTCGTACCTGCTCACTCACCCCCTCGCGCATCAGGGCCGCGATGGCTTCGCTATCTTCCGATCTGGCCGGCCGAATGATGGCGTCAGCGAGCATATCGTTTATCCTTAGAAGTTGAGGGACGCTCACCCGCGATAGGCGGGGAAAAATCCGGCAGGGGGCGCCCACTGATGCCCTTGCGCGCGTTCCCAGGCTGCGCGTTTCTCGATGAGGGTGTGATACGCGTGGCTGTCAAAAATGCGGCTCCCAACACAAAACTGCATGATTCCATTTGGAGCAAAGCGCTGTTTGTAACGCAGGAGACTGTCGTCGCTGCCATAGGCGCCACCCAGCACCACATGGTGCTTGTTCTGTGCTCTCCCCCAGAGGTTCACGCTATGGCGCAAGTAGGGGTTGGCGCGGAGCGATAATCCTTCCTCGACCGTCCCGCCCAGGAATGAATAGAGGTGGCTGCCTGAAATTAATAGGAGTTCACTCGAGACGACACGCTGCGCATACAAGGCATGAGCGAAGAGAACCTGGTCGGGAAGTTCTTTGACCAGCCGCTCAAAAAACGGCCGTGGAAAGTAATACATGGGCAAGGCCTCAAGCCGATTCATCGTTGAGTAATAGACTTGAATGAACTCTTCCAAACGCCGGCCTGTGAGATCCATCTCGATCGTCACACCCGCGCGTTCGGCTTGCCGCACATTTTCCCGAGCGGCCTTCGTATAGCTGCGCAGCAGGGCATCAGATTCGTGGTTGAGCGACACGACGACACAGTTTCCCTTGACGTGCGTATCACCGAAAAATGGGATGAGCTGTTCCTTAAATAACGAGAAGCGTGTGAATAACGATACGGCATGAATCGTCTCTGCCCACTGGTCAAATCCAGCCCAAAACGTTTCGACATGATTGGTTCCCCATCCAAATGGGCCGCCGTACCCGTATGCCGAAACGAGATCACAGGCCGTATCGTCCCCTCGCCCCCACGGTTCAGCGCTGAGTGGGCGAACGATCAGCGGGAACAGGATTCCGCTTTCCGAACACCTCTGACAGGCGCAGACGACTCGGTCCCCTGTTCGGGCAAAGAGTTCAACATACACGGGATGGGCAACCACATCGTGCGCTGGCCACCGGTGCCACAAGTCCAGCCACTGCGCGCGCTGTTCCGGGACAGCCGCATCGAGGAGAAGAAAGGTGCTGGGATCGATATTCATAGCCTGTGGGGTACCGGTTTCCTCTTACGCTAGTGGGTGCTGCACAGAACAGGGAAGACGCTGGGTTCGGTATAGTCCGGGAACCCGTCTTCACGTTTCGGCGCGAGATCGTCGAGGAAGATATGCCAAGGAATGCCCTTGGCATTGTGGTAGAGGCGATACCGATTGCCGGCATCCTGTACACGCACCGCTAAGGCGAGGCGTGATGTTGTGCTGGTGTTCGGCCCGCTTCCGTGAATCAACCGGCAATGAGGACTTCCCGTCAGGCGGGCGGCAATAGCGCCCAAGATCGGGGACAGCGCCAACGTTCGGACCTCTGCATTCTGAAGCGCCACTACCTCCGCGTTGCGCACCGTATTGCCATCGCCAGACTTCCAGTCAGAAAAGCCACTAGCAGGCGGAAGGAGCCAATCTCGTTCACCGAGAAAGTGCCGCTGAATCCCAATTGCTGCATGATCGAGCACCGCATCAGACAATACTCGTTTTGATCGGAACCAGCCATGCTGACGATGAAAAGCCACATCGTCATCCGTAGGAAGCAAGGCGTCCTGTACTCGTGTTAAGACCATGGAAGTTTCACTTAGAACGATTTTGAAGGTGAGTCAGATGGGTAGATGCAGGCACACCAGCGCAATATGTGCCGGTTTGCTTAGAGTATATGGCTAGTGAGGTGCGAATGTGCGTCTAGGTCATGAAGGACGGTCACTCCGGCCCCCACAATGGACTGTTCCCCTACCGAGACCATTTGTCGCAGGACAGCATTGCTGCCGATGAACGAACAGCGCTGAACTTTGGCTGCTCCATTGACGACAGCCGCAGTAGAAATGTGGCAATGGTCTTCGATGACGGCGTCGTGTTCGATCAGTGCCTTCGTATTGATGATGCAATTGTGTCCAATGGTGGCTCCAGCATTGACAAGGGCGTGGTGCATGATGATCGTCCCCTCCCCAATCACGGCCTGGCGTGAAACATGGGCCAACGGAGAGACGATGATAGGGAGGGTCATGCCAAGTTGCTTGAGATGCTCAAACAACCGAATACGGGGATCCGGAGACTTGATCTGGCCAATGGTAATCAGAAAATATTTGTAGGACATTGCCAACTCAGCAATATCTCCTTCTCGACCAAGCAGTGGATACGTCGAAAGCCCAAGATCCAAGCAGTCCTTTTCGTCAATGATGCCACGGATGGTGAATCGACCGTCTACTTCGATGACGTCGATGCAGGAGCGACAATGCCCTCCTCCGCCGATCAGTATTAAATCTTCTCTGTGTTTCATGAGGCTGCTCCGAGTGTACAATACGTTCGATTTCAACGTTTTACTGAGCGTGCCGATCTGAAGAGGCCCCCTTAAACTTGCCTCCCCAGGATGGATCATCGGGATGCATAATGCCCTCTCGTTTGAGAACTTTCCAGGGCGTGAGCAAGATGATTTTACAATCCAGCCAGAGAGAGCGATGATCGACATACCACAGATCGAGAAGAAATCGTCGTTGCCAGGTGGTGGTGTTCCGGCCATTCACCTGCGCCCAGCCTGTCAAGCCAGGAGGAACAAGGTGCCGTCGATGCTGGTCAGGGGTGTAGCGTGCCAAATATTCCATGAGGAGCGGTCTAGGGCCGACAAGGCTCATGTCTCCTTTCAACACATTGATCAGCTCGGGCAGTTCATCGAGACTGCTGCTCCGCATCAACTTCCCAAATCTTGTCAGCCGGTTCTCGTCCGGTAGCAACTGCCCGTCCGGTCCCCGATCATTCGTCATCGTTCGAAACTTGTACAGTCGAAATGGGCGTCCATGCAATCCCGGACGCATCTGGGTGAAAAGGAGGGGCCATCCGTGAACGAAGCCAGCGACGAGGGCCACGACGCCGACAATGGGCACGATGAACGGAAGCGCGATCACCGTCACCGTCAGATCAAACAGTCGTTTTGGAGGAAACAGTTCCCCAAAGCCGCTGCGAGTTTCGCGCGTTGTCGGGCAACATCGGTTATCCATGTGCGGCAGCGCTCCGAATCACGGGCAGGAGTCGCTGCCCTAGATATTCAGCGAGGGAACGGTTCCCGCTCGCGGTCAAATGGCAGTGGTCCGAGTAGGCGTCATCTGTCACGCCGAGAAAAATATCCGTGAGATCGGCAAAGTATGCCCCGTTTCGTTCACTCGCCTGCTGTAGTTTGGATGTCATCAATGAACGGGCTTGATTCTTAAATTCCACAAAATTCACCAGCCAACTCGTGGCCACTTGATTCAGAATCGTCTGTTCGAAGGGAGTCAGCTGCTTGCGTTGTTGATACACGATCTCGGGCTGGAGCGCGACGATGGGACCGATCCCTTCATGCCGCAGGACCAGCGAGTTTCGTTCGACCATTTTCACGAAATTGCGATCTGCACTCGCATCGAGATTCCACAAGGCTTCTGCCACATCGATGTGCTCGCGTCCCTGAGCGGAGTCCGTCCAATTCTCACTACTCCACCCACACGGTGGGGAAGACGGCCGGGTCGCGGAAATCCGGGTCGCCATTGGGCAGTTTGCGGCACAGCTTTTCA
>SWDS01000010.1:416201-429475 GCA_005116745.1 Nitrospira sp.
GCAACACCTTAGCCCAGCAGGGCTTGTAGTGTTGCACTTGGAGTTGGAACCTAAGTAGTCTAAAAGCCATGGTGTACAAAAAACACATGGAGGTGAGATACATCAGACTGGTTGCCAGAGCAATCCCGGCCACACCGAGTGGTTGCATGAATAGGTAGTTCAAAATAATTGTGAGGATGAGACTGATGGCCGACCCCCACATCAGAATATGGTTAGCTTTGAGAGACGAGAGCAGTCGGACTGCAAGAATACCAAGAGCGAACGGAGCGATCTGTAAGAGGGCAAGGGATTGAACCCAGGCCACCTGACGAGTATGTGCATCTGTAAACGCACCGCGTTGAAATAAGAGCTCGACGATGGGTTCGGAGAACGCCACCAATATCACCGTCAGCGGGATCGTAACGGCCGCGATCAATCGTGCATAGGTGAGCAAGGTGTGCCGGATCTCCTTCCACTGCCCTGCCGCAACCATCTCTGAAAAGTATGGAAGTACTGCCGTGCTAGCAGCCATAGAGCCTACGCCCAGCAACAGCATGGGAATCTTGTTCCCGTATGATAGGATCGACACACTTCCCGACCCTAATGAAGCCGCCATGATCTGTCCCACCACTTCTGTACTGCCGATCAAGACCGCACCGGCGAGCATCGGTGCATATTGATTCCACACCGTCTTCAGCGCAGGAGTCATCCCAGACCATCTGGGAAGAAGCCGTAGGCCTTCCCGAGCAACACCCCACCCAAGCAGAGCCGCGTGGCACACCGTACCCGCAACCACTCCGATGGCGAGCGTATAGATGTTGATCGTACGATTAAATGCCAGAAGGACGATAATAGTAATGAATGCCATGACAGCGGGAGTACTAGCGGCAAGGGAAAATCGTTCGTGTGCATTGAGTATCGCGCCCCAGGTGGTGGCCAGTCCACTCAGGAGCAGGCACGGCAACAGGATTGTGTATAAAGACACTGTCAGGGTCAGTTTTTCTGGAGGAAACTCCACGGCTACCAGACGGAGCAAGAACGGGCCAGCCACAAATAGGAGGACGGTCATTGCTGATAGGAGGAAAAGACTGCCTACCAGCACACTTGCGTAGAGATCTGCCGCCGCTGCCATACTCTCCTGTTTTCGCACCTGGATATAGGTCGGAATGAGTGCGGCATTCAGAGACCCGCCAACTAGATTGATCGCAAAGGATGGGATTAGGAATGCCATCAAGAACGCATCGAGTTCATCTCCAGCTCCGAATTGATAGGCTACCACCAAGTCTTTTCCGGCAGAGACAACCTTTGCCAGGACAGTTAGGGCACCGACGGTCATCAGGGCACTAAGGATCCGGCGGTTGATAGACTGCACGTGCCAGGTATCCCACCATTGAAGACCCATTTGCAGCACGTTGTGCATACGGTTCAATCCAGTACTCGCACGAAGACACACTTGATTACATCACAGTTCCCGGCAGTACTACGCCAACCGTTCTGTACTGTGGGTGCTGGCATATCACCCTTGTGCATTACTCAGACCAACCGTATTTCATTGGGATAGTTTCGTTCACTCAAAAACAAGAGCAACCGAACGGCGCTCTTCTCATGCTGGTTACGCTGGGAGGGTTTTCAGCATTCTCGCAGACCTGAGAGTGAGGATACCCATTGGACCTCCCTACCCTACTATTCCTTTCTTTGCAGGCTTCTCGTCCAGATACGCGTAGTACGGATTATTGGGGACTGGGACTTTCTGTAGAACGATGCCCAGTATTTTCCCGCCTGCACTCGTCAGCTGGTCGATCGCCGATCGACAGGCTCCTCGGGTTGTCTGGCCGGCACTGGCTACCAAGAGCACACCATCGACCTGGGATGCGAGGATCACAGAGTCGGTGACGGGGAGTACCGGAGGAGCATCCAGAATGATGTGATACCCGTCCTGTCGACATCGATTCAGCAGAGTTCTCATCTGTTTAGAGTGGAGCAGTTCCGAAGGGTTGGATGGGCGCTCGCCCCGAGGAATCACCAAAAGGTTGGCGACATCGGTCCGATACATAATCTCTTCCAAGTTGGCTCTTCCGGCCAAGAAACTGACGAGCCCTTTTGTTTCAAGACCGAGGCCTTGGATGCCATGGATGCCGCTGTGAGTAGGTTTCCGCAAATCCGCATCGATCAGTATGACCCGAGCACTCTCCAACTGGGCCAGTGCAATCGCAAGATTCATTGAAAGCGTCGTTTTCCCTTCGCCTTCCCCGGCGCTTGTGATGAGCACACAGGACGGCAACTCGTTGGGGCTGGAGAGCAGTACGCTCGTCCGGATGATACGAATATGTTCAGCCGTGACACCTGAGGATTGGTCGGTGAGGAGATACGCGCGCGCTCCAGCTTTGGCTTTTGGCATGAGTGGTATTGTGCCTAGAAAGGAGACCTTTGGCAGATAGCGTCCCAAATCATCAGGGCACTTCAGGGTCCGATCACGCACTTCCAGGAAGAGAGCGAGTCCAATCCCTGTCATGAGCCCGACAAGCAGTCCCACAATGATATTTAACTGCTTCTTGGGCCTAACTGGAATGGAGCTTGGCACTGCAGGGTCGGCGAGATACACATTGGCCGTGGGCAGTCCGGCCGAGAGGTTGGCTTCTTTCGTCTGTTTTAGAAATATATCGTAGATATGCTGTGTGCTTTCAGCCTCCCTTTCGAGGATTCCATAGTCGACCTCATACTGCTCGAGCTTAATTTTCTCTTGTCTATGACGACTCGCGGCTTCTTTAATGACGCGTACTCGGCCACGTGCTGCGTCATAATCCTGTTTCACCGAGTCGAAGATTTTCTGTACCTCTTGCCGGATCCGCTCACGAAGATCCCGTATCTCCGCCTGTGCATGAATCAGCTTGGGGTGAAGCGGACCATACTTTTCTGCCAACTCGGCAACCTGACCTGAAACCCGAATGTCCTGCCCTCGCAGCGTTTGAATCAGTGGCGAACTCAGCACTTCGGTCGAGGCATCCAGGCTCGACCAGTCTATCTCGATCACTCCGCTCTGGTCGGTTCGGTTACGCAAGACCGATTTAATTTGCTCCACGCGAGACTGGGCCTCGGCTAGTTTCATTTCCGCCCGAACAAGCTCCGAGTCTAATTCGGTGTTCGTGTGAGTCCTCACGGTTTGCTGTTCACGGCCTCCCATCAACCCATGCTTCACTCGGAACAGGTAGAGTGTCTGTTGAGAGGCTTCCGCTTTCTTGCGCAGCTCATCGAGATGGGTCGTAAACCACTGAGCAGCTTTGTCCTTCGACACCGCGTTCAACTCCTGGGTGCGTTCGATGTAGGTCGAAGCCAGTGTATTGGCGATGAGCGCGGCAAACTGAGGATCTTCAGAGGTTGCGATCACATGCGCCAGTCTTGCGCCTCGCATAGGCACGATCTCGACAGCCTCAGTAAATCGCTTCAACAATCGTTCGTCAGCTCCCTCTTTCTGCGCGACAATATCCGCGTCAGCGGTAGGTATTATGCCGCCCACCATCGACGACAGGATCGACGGTTTGGGTTGGTATTCCGGCTGCTCTGACAGATGAAGGAGCTGTGCCGTTCGTTGAAACACATGATGGCTTTTTATCAATTCAAACTGGGTCTGAAAGTATTCTGGGGAAAGGTCGCTCTGACGGGAGTCTCGATCGTTTTGCAGACCATTCGGTCCTACTTGCTCGACGACCACCGTGGCTTTGGCTTGATATTGTGGCGTCTGCAGGAATGACCAGACCGCTGCAACACCTGCAACCCCCGCCGCAATCGCCGTGATCAACCATACACGCCGCCGACAGGCACCGGCATACTCGGCAAGGACAGTCTCAGGGCCATCACCAGGAACAGATTGGAGCGGAGCAAAACCCTCATTGCGATTCATGTAATGGTCCTTGTTTCAGCAGATTGCAGGAACACTCGTGTGTCCCAACGAGCCAGCGGCATCTTTCACACACGACGGCAATAGTCCAACTTGCCAGATAGCTGCATGCCCCAAGGGGAAGAGACAAGACTGCCATAACTTGTGAGGGAGTCTCAAGACCGAAGTGTTCGGAATGTGGAAGTTCGTGTCGCACGTACTCTCGTTAACTCTGCCTGCTTCGAGAGAACGTGACATCAGCGATGTAAGCAGTGTCGATATTAAACAATGTAGTCTTAAAAGACCGTCTGCGCGGACAGCATAAAAGTGTTGGCCTGGTAGGTAAACTCAGTTTGAGTCGAGTCTCGGTCCTCAAAGATATATTGGGCACCTAGCCCGAGCCATTTGACCGCTTGGTAATTCACTCCAACCGCAACATTCTTTAAACCCTCGCTCCTATCGGAGCCACTTGCTGTGCCACCAGAACTAAATCCTTGGAATTTGTCGTGCTCGTACCCCAGGTTGATATTTACTGTCGTGCGGTCTGTCAATTCATGCCTTGCTGTCAGATTCACACCAGTCGCGGTATAGAACAGGGAGCCGCTTGATACCGTCTGTTGGATCGTCCTGTACAGCTGCAGAGTGATCCTCAACAGCGGTGTCGCCTGCCAATTGAGCCTTCCCATGACATAGAAATTGGAGTAGGTATCTTTGTCCCTGAAAAATCGGCTCAACACTGGAGGAGGCTGATTGACCTGCGCGCGAGTAAATTGCACGTGCTGATATCCAACCAGAATATCTGCGGACGTCATCTCGCTGACGTTCCACGTTCCTCCTCCGCTGACGGTATAGATGACATTATCCAGATTCTTATTCTGGTCATAAATCGATTGCTGCGCGCCAACGGTAGCCCGCAGAGACAGTTTGTCTGTGATGTTGCGAGAGAATATCAGGTCAGCTGTATTCGTCAGCCGATCTCGGACAGGGCCCTGGTTATTATTCAGATATGTCCAGCGAAGCGTTTGCAGATACAGCCCAACGCTTGACTGCGTCCCAGAGTACTCAGCGTGACCCGTAAAGCCATTGGCTGTCCATTTATTCACCCCGAGACGTTGCGTATTCACATCATCCACGGCCGAACCTCTGGCATCATGTCCGAGCTTGTGCTCGCCTTGGAGGTCAATGTTGAGGCCGCCGGGAAAGTTGAACTGGAAGGCTCCTACCGCGGTCTGATCCTGCACATCGTTCGACGACGTGCGTGAATAGTATTGAAGATTGGTACGATAATCGATGAGGAAGGAGTGGGATCCTGCAAACGGCAATCGAGCTTGGATGCCTGGTGAAAGGGTGGTCAGAAAATCACTGGTTTTGTTGCTGTTGGTCCTGAACACATTATCGGTGTACATTTGAGCCACCCCCATGTGGGGGTGCAACCTGAGCGGTCCCACCAACACCCCATCGCCAGGAAGGGCTGCAGGCAGGCTTCCCGGATAGATGGAATAATAACCCGTCATGGGCCACTGCGGGGTCAGGTACAGAGATCCCATGAGCGCGGGATTGGCGAACTGCGACAAGAACATCGTCCCCGATGCACCAAAGAGGGACCCTCGGCTGACAGCGGAGTCGATGGGTGGCCCGGATTGCTGTGCCAACGTCAGTTCAGCCGTTGCCACCGTTGCAAGAATTCCCACGGCACATGCGATGAGCTGAACATCGTGAGTCAGGAATGCCCACCGCGAGATCGATCTTGGAATCCCTGCATGGAGAGGCCCAGCTGCCACCTCCGTTCTCACAGATGGGGTACTGCAACTGGATCGGAAAATCATGATCGTTCGAAACGGCTTTCAGGCGGACTCGGGTAACGCCACGTTTTAGCATGACGGCCATTATCGTCGTGCATTCTTTGTCGAGAGGGGAGGGATGACGAAGGAGAGATTTCTTGGATCGCCGCCACTTCATCTGCCTTGATATGGATCAGTGCAGCTTGTTGAATGAGAGAAACACGGATCACTAATCCATGCTGCTTTTCCCTCCGTACAAGTTGTCCACGAAGGCCTGTCAGCGGCCCGTGCACTACTTCTACCCATGCGCCGTCGGTAATATGATTCCACTGTTCCATCACGCGATCAGTCGAGGAAACCTTTTGGAGGGCAATGATCTCATCGGGATGAATAGGCTCTGGTTTCGGGATTCCGATGATACGGATAATGCCCGGTGTCTTGAGGACCGTAAGGGTATCGATCAAAGCAAATTTTGCGAAGCAATAGCCCGCAAACAGTGGCACTGCTGTTCGTACTGTTCGGTCAGACCATTGGCGGTCTTGCGTGCTCAATGGAAGAAAGGGTTCGATCCCGACTGAGAACAGCCTATCACGCGCTTATTTCTCGTGGCGAAAATGTGTCTGAAGGGCATACCACTGAGAGTCATTTGCCAAAATTTTAGTTGTCTCCATCACTGTTGACGAACTGGTTTGGTTTAACTTAGGGGAGATATAGCTTCGCCACGTAAGTCCCAATCGGACTTAGTAGTATAACTAAGTACAATAGGGCTAGTTGGATATAGTCTAGGCATCGCCACTTGTCAAGTAGTAGTAGGGCTGGTGGATATAAGTTCTGGTAGTGCTATTTATCAATAAGAAGCAATGCGTATATGCATGTCAAAGTGTTGATCTATCAGCACATTATGGCCTTTCACAAGTATCGAGAGTGTTGTGTCCTGCCATCGTAAAACCACAGCCTCCGTGAGAATGATATTGTGATCAGGGCTCTGGACTTTGCATAATTGAGGTCCCATCAAGCCGCAGGTGTTAATACTGTTCCAGCCAGTGTGATGACCGGCCGCCCCCACGTGAATGGAGATATGGGCCGGGCCATGCAGCTCCAATCGCTGTTACCTAACTCTCAGGGCTTGATTTTCAGATCTATTCGTACCGCTCAACCTCATGGTGATTGCCTGCACGCGCAGGGACTGTGCTTGACGTCTCTTGTCCCTCTCTGCGACGCTGTCAGTCTATCCTCTTGATCAGAAAGATGCCCCGTGATGTCGATACAGTGGTTTCCCGGTCACATGAATGCCGCGCGCAAAGAAGCGGCCAAAACGATGGAAGTGATCGATGTCATTGTCGAGGTGCTGGATGCGCGTGCCCCTCAGGCCAGTTCCAATCCATTGATTGAAGAGCTGCGTCTGCCTCGGCAGCGCCCATGCCTGAAAGTCCTCAATAAAGCCGATCTTGCCGACCCGGCGGTCACAAAGGCCTGGCTCGAACAGTTCAACCAACAAGAAGGCGTCTCGGCTGTGGCCCTGTCCTGTAAAAGTGCAGGTGACGCTGCCAAGATCCCTCGCCTCTCCCAGCAGCTTGCTCCCCATCGCAACAGCAATGTGAAGCCGCTGCGCATGCTGATCATGGGAGTCCCCAATGTCGGTAAGTCGACGTTAATGAATACGCTCCTGAAGCGGCGCATTGCCCGTGTGGGAGATGAACCGGCGGTGACCAAAGTTCAACAGCGACACAAGCTGGGCGACCAGATGGCCATCATCGACTCGCCCGGGTTGCTTTGGGGGACGATCAAGAACCCTGAGGTGGGTTTGTTGCTTGCGACGATCAATGCCGTCGGCCATACGGTGGTCGATGATGAAACTGTCGCCGAGTTTCTCGCGGGGAAGATGCTCGCGCGCTATCCCGCGAGACTCACGGCCCGCTACGGATTTGGGGTGGAGGGGCTGACCAGTGCGAGGGTGATTGAAGCGATCGCCAGAAAGCGCGGCTGTCTACTGGCCGGAAGCGGCGGGGCGTTGGACCGGGATAAGGCCGCGAGGATTTTCCTCGCCGACTACCGCGATGGCACGCTGGGCCGCGCCAGTTTGGAAGTTCCAGAGGCAGGGGAAGCAGCGCAATCTGAACCAGCCTGAATGGAGTGGGCTGGAGGCTACTCCAGCCCCGGAAGTAGGCTTGCAGACCAGCCACACTCGACATGTTGATGATCACTCCCCCGCCCTGTTGCTTCATCTGCCAAAAGCCTACCGGACTGACAAAATCTTACCCTAGTACATGCATCATAAAATGTGGTACCGTCACACGTCTAACCCCAGTGGTCCTATTCATGTCAGATGACTGCGCTCATGAGGCGTGTGGGGATTCTCTCCCAAGTGCAGAGTACAAGATGCAACTGAGCCGGACTAGTAACGGACTCACGAATCCGATGACCGCAAGCGGTGATGGTTCGGCATGTACCCGCCTTGATCTGAGATCTCACGCCTGCCTTCAAACAGAAATATTCCATCGAATTGCTGATCTAAGGATTGTGTGACGTATGAGTACACTGAACAGATGGTTGCAGCAGAACTCTAAGGATTCGTTCGAGCAGCAATGCCAGCAGCTCACCAATTTACTGCGGGCGAAGGAACAGGCGCTGGAAACGACATCGCACGAGTTGAAGGTCAAGAATGCGGCGATGCAGATGCTCGAACAGAAGATCATGTCGTCCGAGACGCAGTCCACCTCAACCCAACGAGAACTCATCGCACGAGCTGAGCGGGTGAAGGCGCTTGAAGCAGAGATAGCTGCACAAGCGAAACATTTGACGGACGTGGAAGCTGAAGGAGTTGCGGCACGCCATCGCGTGAGTGATCTCAATGCGACTATCGGCGCCCTGGCCAACGAACTCCGCGGAGCGCAACAGGCTTGTCAGAATGCCGAGCAAACCCACGAGGTCCTGAAGGAAGAAGTCCGTGTCCTACGCGAGCACATCACCCAACTCAATGAAGGCCTTGCCGACCGAGATCACCTCCGTGCCCGGGTCGAGAAGCTTGAGTCGGTGCAAGACCGAGTCCATCAGTTGGAAGTCGAGCTGAGTGATCGAGAAGCGGCTCATCGGGGGGCGCTCCAGCAGTTCGAACAGTCTCTGGTCGAGCGCGACCACCGGATTAGTGAATTCGATAGCAACATGGCTGCCCGGATAGATGAACTGCGCGAAGCTCAATTAGTGAGTCGCACGGCCGAACACACCCAGGAGGTGTTGAAAGAGGAAATCCGAGTGCTGCGGGACCAGATCGGAGAACTCAATAAAGACCTCGCTGACCGAGATCGCCTCCGCGCCCATCTGGAGAAGCTGGCGTCGGTGCAAGATCGTGTGCATCAGCTCGAGGTCGAACTGAGTAATCGGGAGGTGGCTCATCGTGGAGCGATCCAGCAGTTCGAACAGTTGCTTGCGGAGCGCGATGGGCGGATCGGTGAGTTCAATGCGAGTGCGGTTGCTCAGCTGGATGAACTCCGTGAGGCTCAACAGGCGTGTCAGACCGCTGGACACACTCAGGAGGTGTTGAAAGAAGAAAACCGGGTGCTACGAGACCAGATCGGGCAACTCAATAAAGACCTCGCCGACCGGGATCGCCTCCGTGCCAACCTAGAGAAACTATCCAAGGTGCAAGATCGTGTGCATCAGCTCGAGGTCGAATTGAGCGATCGTGAAGCCGCCCATCGGGGAACCCTGAAGCAGTTCGAACAGTCGCTTGCGGAACGCGACCGTCGGATCAGCGAGTTTGATGCGAATACGGCAGCTCAGACTGACAAACTGCACGAGGCGCAACAAGTCTGTCGAACGGCTGAGCAAGCCCAGGAAGTCTTGAAAGAGGAAATCCGGGTTCTGCGTGACCATATCGCGCAACTCAACGAAGGCCTTGCCGATCGGGACCGGCTGCGCGCTGAAGTGGAGAAGTTGGCCAAGGTGCGTGATCGTGTCCATCAGCTTGAGGTCGAATTGAGTGATCGAGAGGCCGTGCATCGGGGAACTCTCCAGCAGTTTGAACAGTCACTTGCGGAGCGGGATACACGGATCAGTGAGTTCAATGCGAGTGCGGTGGCCCAGCTGGACGAGGTTCGTGTGGCCCAACAGGCGTATCAGGACGCCGAGCATGCCCAGGAACTCTTAAAGGAGGACATCCAGGTTCTGCACAACCGTATCGCCCAACTCAACGAAGACCTTGCCGATCGAGACCGATTGCGCACCCAGCTGAAGAAGCTGGACTCAGTCCAGAGCCGTGTGCATCAGCTCGAGGTCGAATTGAGTGACCGAGAAGCCGTGCATCGGGGAACCAATAAGCAGCTCGAACAGTCCCTTGCGGAACGTGATCACCGGATCAGTCAGTTCGATGCGAATGCGGCAGCTCAGACGGACAAACTCCACGAAGCGCAACAAGCCTGTCGAACCGCCGAGCAAGCCCAGGAAATCTTGAAGGAGGAAATCCGAGTTCTGCGCGACCAGATCGCGCAACTCAACGAAGGGCTTGCCGACCGAGACCAGCTCCGCGCCCAGGTGAAGAAGCTAGAATCGGCCCGAGACCGTGTACACCAGCTGGAGGTCGAACTGAGCGATCGGGAAGCTGTCCATCGCGGCACGATCCAGCAGTTGGAGCAATCCATCGCGGAGCGAGACCAGCGGGTCAGTGAGTTCGATTCGCTTGCGGCTGCTCAGGCGGCCGAGGTCCAGGATACCCTGGAGGCCTGTCGGACCGCCGAGCAGGCTCGGGAGGTTCACAAGGAGGAAATCCGCGTCCTCCGTGAACAGATCGCCCAACTCAATAAAGACCTTGCCGGCCGAGATCGACTCCGGGCCCAGGTCGAGAAGCTGGAATCGATACAAGCCCGTGTCCATCAGCTGGAGGTCGAGCTGAGTGATCGGGAAGCGGCCCATCGGACCACCATCAAGCAGATCGAAAAGTCCCTTGCAGAACGCGACCGCCGGATCGACGAGCTCACGCCAACCACCAACCTCCTTCGTGAGAAGGGAACAGAGCTCAAGGAATTGGAAAAGAAATACGCACGAACGGTTCAGGAACATAAGTCAGAAGTGGTCCAGCTCCAAGAACAATGCGCAGCACAGGAGCAGCTTCGCAAGCAACTACAGCTCAATGAGCAACAGCTGCAAGGACGAGACGAGCAGGTTGCGAATCTCACCCGTCAATTACACGATTTTCAAGCAGAACGTCAGCATCTCGCGCAAGAGGTACAGAGTATTCCTGGGAAGAATGAACAGATCGATCGCCTGCAACAACGTCTCAAAGAATTGCGTGGGACACTGCGTGAAAAAGCAGTGCCGGCAAAGGCAGCCTCGACAAAGGAGGGACCTCGCCAGGCCCGTCAGAATGGAGCTGAACTGAGCATTTCAGCGGGACAGCCTAAGGTCACCAAGAACAAGCAGGAGGATGATCTCAAGAAGATCCACGGGATTGGGCCTGCCTTTGCACAGACGCTTCACAAGCTCGGCACTCATACATTCATCCAAATTGCTCGGTGGAAGCCAGAAGATATTGAGAAAATCGCCAAGAAGCTCGAGACCGACCCTGAGCGCATCAAACGGGAAAAATGGATCGCTGATGCCAAGAAGCAACACTATCAAAAGTACGGGGAGCGGCTCTAATCATCCGGCGGTTGGTATGACAGTCGATCCCCTGATGAGGATGGGGGTTGAGTGTCCACCAGTTCTTTCCCCTCTAGCAGTGCTTCATATTGACCAGGCCCAACCAGCAAACCGTGTTGGTGTATATTTCTGATTTCTCCGCTTGACTGGCCATTCTCTTCCTAGTACAGACATCATCAGACGTGGTACCGTGGCGCCGTGCGTCCCAGTTGTTTCATCATCCACAGCGAGTTGATCCCATGAGACGTGCAGGGGTTCTCACCGGAGGGGCAGTTGCGCTCATGCTCCTCGGCATGGTGTGCGTTCCTCGGCACCTTTCCTCCCCGCCACGGTCCGCGATCGTGACTCCGGCCAGCCTTCATGTCAGTTTCGAGCAAGGCAGCTTGGTCCTTCGCGGGTCGTTGCCCACTGAACGCAGTAAGACTACGATTCTTGAGCAGGCGCAGGCGCTCGCTGCGAAAACGCGCATGCGTGTAATCGACCAGTTTATCGTTGATCAGCAGGTCAAGACGGCGGCGTGGGTGGATATGGTGCCGCAACTCTTGCCGGTCTTGGGCGTGATGGTCGAGCGAGGCTCCATCATCATCGATGGACGTTCGCTGCTGGTCAACGGTCAGGTGGCCGGTCATCGTGAGAAGGCGGAGATCTTACAGGCGTTGGCTCCGGTGATACGCGCGGGCTTACGAATTGAAGACCGTGTGGTGATAGCATCGACGGCAGCATCGTCTTCTGCCACGGTTCCTCTGTCGGCACTCCAGCTGCTGCTGACCCAAGTTCTGACGAAATCCTCGATCGAGTTTGAACCCAAGGGCGCGATGATCACGCCCAAAGGACAGGTGGTGCTCGACCAGATCATCACGCTTTTACGGAGAGCTCCCGATACGCCAATTGAAATCGCGGGCCATACCGATGTGGGAGGCGACGCGGAGTACAATATGCAGCTGAGTCGGCGCCGTGCCGAAGCGGTCAAGCAGTATTTGACCAGTCATGGACTTCCAAATCCGTTTACCGTAATCGGCTATGGTTCAACACGTCCCCTTACTCAGGGGAGATCGCCATCGAGCCTTCACCAGAATGAGCGGATCGAATTACTGATGTAAGGACGGACTGACGTATGATTACACTCATGAGCCAGATGCTCGGATGTCTCCTCATCGCGGCAGGAATTGGTGTCGCGGTTGGTTGGTTATTGCGAGGACTCCCAAAGAATTCGCCCGATCATTCCTACGGAGATCTCGCCAATTTGTTGCGAAGCAAAGAACAGGCATTGGAGACGATGTCACATGATTTGAAGGTGAAGACATCAGGGATGCAGATTCTCGAACAGAAGATCATGTCGTCCGAGACGCTGCACTCGTCAGCCCAGCGAGAAGTCACCGCACGCAGTGAACGGGTGAAGGCGCTCGAAGCAGAATTGGCCATACGGTCGAAACGGTTGACGGACTTGGAAACTGAATCAGTCGCGGCCCGCCGACGTGAGAGTGAATTCACTGCACAGGCGGCCGCCCATGGTCTAGAACTTCAAGAGGCCCAACAGGTGTGTCGGGCCGCTGAACAAGCGCGCGAGGTGATGGAGCAGGAAGTGCGCGTGCAGCGCGAGCATATTGCCCAACTCAACGAAGGCCTTGCCGATCGGGAGCAGCTCCGCGCCCGGCTGGAGAAGTTTGAATCGGTACAGAGCCGCGTCCATCAGTTGGAAGTAGAGCTGAGTGATCGAGAGGCTGCCCATCGCGGCGTGATCCAGCAGCTGGAACAGGCCATCGCGGAGCGCGATCGGCGGATCGGTGAGTTCGATGCGGATGTGGCGGCCCAAGCGGAAGAACTCCGAGGGGCCCAACAGGCCGGTCAGGCCGCTGAACAAGCGCGCGAGGTGATGGAGCAAGAAGTCCGGGTGCAGCGCGAGCATATTGCCCAACTCAACGAAGGCCTTGCCGACCGGGAGCAACTCCGAGCCCGGCTGGAGAAGTTTGAATCGGTACAGAGCCGCGTCCATCAGTTGGAAGTAG
>SWDS01000010.1:429483-442451 GCA_005116745.1 Nitrospira sp.
GAGCCCGGCTGGAGAAGTTTGAATCGGTACAGAGCCGCGTCCATCAGTTGGAAGTAGAGCTGAGTGATCGAGAGGCTGCCCATCGCGGCGTGATCCAGCAGCTGGAACAGGCCATGGCGGAGCGCGATCGACGGATCGAAGAGCTTGTGCCGGTCACCCACCTCCTTCGTGAGAAGCAATTAGAGCTCAAGGAATGGCAAAGAACTCATGCGCGCACCGTGCAAGAGCTTGAAGGTAAAACGGCGAAGTTTCAGGAGCAATGTGCCGCACAGGACCAACTCCGTTCCCAACATCTGCTCAACGAGCAACGTCTCCATGAACGAGACGAGCAGATTGCGAGCCTCCACCGTGAGTTGCATGTGCTCCAAGCGGAGCGTCGAACTCTTCTCAAGGAGGTTCAGGGAATTCCAGAGAAAAATGAGCATATCGATCGCTTACAGCAACGCCTCAAAGAACTGCGCGTGACTCTTCGCACGAAACCGGATTCCGCAACCGTGGGGCTTCCTCTGACTCGTCAGAATAAAGCCGCGCTAAGGTCTCAAGAAGGACCACTCAAGTTGGGGAAGAACAGTCAGAAGGACGATCTGAAGAAGATCCACGGGATCGGGTCAGTTTTTGCACAGACCCTCAATAAGATGGGCACCTACACGTTTATCCAAATTGCTCGTTGGAAACCAGATGATATCGAAAAGATCGCCAAGAAGCTCGAGACCGATCCAGATCGTATTAAACGAGACAAGTGGATCGCTGACGCCAAGGAGCAACACTTCCGAAAGTACGGAGAACGGCTCTAGCAATCTCACAATAAGATGGTGTTTCAACGACATCTCTTTCCTGGATGATTTCCCTTTTCCAGGTCCGTCGTTGACTCCTTATTACGCCCTCACTACAATCCATTAACGAGGTGTACTTTTCGTGGCTTCCCCTTTTGTTCATCTGCATCTCCACACCCAGTTCAGTCTTCTCGACGGCGCGAATCAGATCGAGCCGCTGGTTCGGCAGATCAAGGCCTTCGATCAGCCGGCGGTGGCCATGACTGACCATGGCAATATGTTCGGTGCGGTCGAGTTTTATCGCAAAGCCAAAGAGGCGGGCGTCAAGCCGATCATCGGCTGTGAAGCCTATATGGCCTTAGGAAGCCGGCATGCCAAAAAAGACAGCGGGCTTGCACATAACGATTATTACCACTTGATCCTCCTCGCGAGAAACCTCACGGGCTATCAGAATCTTATTAAGCTTGTGAGTAAAGGATACCTTGAAGGATTTTACTATAAACCACGGATTGATAAGGATCTATTAAAGCTGCATCATGATGGGATTATCGCCCTCTCCGGTTGCCTGAGCGGTGAAATTCCTTATCTCATCGGCCAGAAAGATATGGATGGCGCCATAGCGGTGGCCGGTGAGTTTCAGGAAATTTTTGGCAAAGATCATTTCTATCTCGAGGTGCAGGCCAACGGACTTGATCATCAGCGGATTGCCAATGCTGGTCTCATGGAGATCCATAAGAAACTTGGGATCCCTCTTGTGGGCACTAATGATTGTCACTACCTGAAGAAGGAAGACTCGCGGCCGCATGATTTGATGTTGTGTCTACAGACCGGAAAGACGGTGAGCGATCCGAATCGGATGAAGTTCGACACAGATCAACTGTATGTGAAATCGACGGAGGAGATCGCCCCGGCGTTTGCAGAGTTTCCGGGTGCTGTGCTGAACACCTGCCGCATTGCTGATGATTGCGACCTCGATCTCCCACTGAACAAGACGCATCTTCCGCAATATCGTGTTCCTGAAGAATTTAATGACCGCGAGTCCTATCTCGAGCATCTCGCCGTCGCGGGCCTTAAAGAGCGCTTGAGAGAACGCCCGAGCCGGATCGCCTCAGCTGTGTACGAGCAGCGATTGAGGGAAGAGCTCATGGTGATTTGTTCAATGGGATTTGCCGGATACTTCCTCATCGTATGGGACATCATCCGTTTCGCGCGATCTCGCACTATTCCTGTCGGGCCAGGGCGCGGTTCAGCTGCCGGCAGCCTTGTCGCCTATGCTCTTCGGATTACAGACTTAGATCCGTTGGTCTATACGCTCTTATTCGAGCGATTCTTGAATCCTGAACGTGTCTCGCTTCCTGATATCGACATGGATTTCTGCATGGATCGACGCGGGGAAGTGATCAACTATGTGGTGGACAAGTATGGCTCCGACCACGTCGCGCAGATCATCACGTTTGGAACACTCGGCGCCAAGGCGGCGATCCGCGATGTGGGTCGTGTGCTGGAAATATCGTACGCCGATGCAGACAAGGTCGCAAAGCTCGTCCCCAATCAATTGAACATCACACTGCAGCAAGCACTGGAGACAGAGCCTCGCTTGCGTGAGTTGGTGGAGACCGATCCCAAGATCAAGGAGCTGATGGCGAACGCCCAATCGCTCGAGGGTCTTGCCCGTCACGCCTCCACCCATGCCGCCGGCGTCGTGATTTCCGAAGGCCCGCTCACCGACCACGTCCCGCTCTACAAAGGTGCCAATGACGAAATTGTGACCCAGTACTCGATGGGGGACGTCGAAAAAATCGGGTTGGTCAAATTCGACTTCCTCGGACTCAAGACGCTCACGATGATACGACGTGCTGAGACCCTGATCAACGAAACGCATCCCGATGCACCGCCGTTAGTCATCGATCAGATGCCCTTTGATGATCCGGCTACCTTTGCCCTGCTGAGCTCGGGGAAAACCACGGGGCTGTTCCAGCTTGAAAGCTCCGGTATGCGGGATCTCCTCACGGGCCTCAAGCCAGACCGGTTTGAAGACATTATCGCCATTATCGCGTTGTACCGGCCCGGTCCAATGGATCTCATCCCCGACTTCATCAAACGAAAACAAGGCAAGATCCCGATTGCCTATGAACTGCCTGAACTGGAGCCGATCCTCAAGGATACCTATGGCGTGATTGTCTACCAGGAACAGGTGATGGCGATCGCCAATAAGATGGCCGGGTTCTCCTTGGGCCAAGCCGACATCCTTCGTCGGGCGATGGGCAAAAAGAAACCGGAAGAGATGGAAAAGTTGCGGGCCAAGTTTCTTGATGGCGCGAAACAGAAGAATATTCCGGAGAAAAAAGCGGACAAGCTCTACGAACTGATTCAAAAATTCGCCGGATATGGCTTCAATAAATCGCATGCGGCAGCCTATGCTGTGTTGTGTTATCAAACGGGCTACTTAAAAGCCCACTACCCGACCGAATTCATGGCGTCCCTGATGACGACTGATATGGGCAATCAGGATAAGCTGGTCGGGTATTTCACCGAATGTCGGGACCTGGACATTAAAGTGCTGGGGCCTGACGTGAATGCCAGCCAAACGCACTTCGCCGTCCATGACGGCGCCATCCGGTTCGGCTTAGCGGCCATCAAGAACGTCGGAGAGGGCGCGGTGGAGTCAGTATTGGAGGTGCGAACACAGACCGGTCCCTTCGGGTCGTTCTTTGATTTCTGTCGGCGGGTTGATCTTCATAAGGCCAACAAGCGGATGTTGGAAGGCCTCATTAAGGCCGGTGCGTTTGATTCCACCGGCGCCAAGCGCTCACAACTCATGGCAGTGCTCGATCAAGCTGTGGAGGAGGGCGCCGCAGCACAACGCGAACGCGATCTCGGACAGACCAGCATCTTCGGTGAGGAGCTGAATGGCTACACCACCACAACGGCCTTGCCGACTTCCCCGCTGCCTTCGATCGCAGAATGGGATCAAGCGCAACGATTGAAGTACGAACGAGAGCTAACCGGGTTCTATATTTCCGCCCATCCCCTCACCCGTTACGAAGCGACACTGCATGCCTTGTCGACTACGACGACCGTGGGACTGAAAGACTACGGAGACGGTGGCGAGGTGAAGATCTGCGGCATCATCGCCACGGTCAAGTCGATGCTGACGAAGAAGGGTGATCGTATGGCCTACCTCACACTGGAAGACTTGCATGGGACCACGGAGGTGATTGTGTTTCCTGATTTATTCAGGACGGCGGGTGAACTGATTGCACCGGAACGGATCGTACGTATCACGGGTACGATCGATCGTGGCGACAAAGGCACCAAAATTCGTGGCAGCAAGATCGAGCCGCTAGCCGAGGTGCAGGTCCAGGCGATCAAACGCATCCGCATCAGCCTCATGGATTGTCCAGAGGTCCCTCAACAATTGCCTCGATTGCGTGACGTTTTCATGCGACATCCCGGTAACAGCACGATTTCCATGTTGTTTCGGACCGATGCAAATTGGGAAGCTGAAACCAATCCTCTCCCTAACCTGACCGTGTGTCCCAGTGATCACTTTGTGTCGGAGGTTGAGGAAGTGCTAGGCAAAGGGGCTCTCTCTTTGCTATCCTAGGTATCTGCGTTGGGCTGAGTGGCTGATTGTTCTAGAGAAGTGAACGGAGCTATGCGCGACTATCTCGAATTTGAAAAGCCGATCCGTGAGATCGAAGAGAAGATCGAGAAGCTATCCGCCGCGGTCACCAGCGGCAAATCGTCTTCTCAGAACGACATCCGGAAGCTGCGCACCAAGCTGGCGCAAGTCGAACACGAGCTCTACAAAAACCTGACCCCCTGGCAGCGAACGCAGCTGGCTCGCCACCCTCAGCGCCCAAGCACGCTGGATTATATCAATGAGTTGACACGAGATTTTCTTGAGCTGCACGGTGACCGTGTGTTTGGAGATGATCGGGCCATCGTGGGAGGATTTGCTAGATTCAACGACCGATCGGTGATGATTATCGGTCATCAAAAAGGCAAAACCCTTAAAGAGCGCATGCAGAGGAACTTCGGCATGCCCAACCCTGAAGGGTATCGGAAGGCCCTTCGCCTCATGAAGATGGCGGAAAAGTTCAACCGCCCGATCATGACCTTTATCGATACGCCCGGTGCGTATCCCGGTATTGGCGCCGAAGAGCGTGGGCAAGCTGAAGCTATCGCCAGAAATTTGTTTGTCATGTCTCGCTTGACCGTGCCGATTATTGCCGTGGTCATCGGTGAAGGGGGAAGCGGAGGGGCTCTCGCTCTCGGCGTGGCCGACCGTGTCTTGATGCTCGAACATTCGGTCTATTCGGTCATTTCACCTGAAGGCTGTGCCGCGATTCTTTGGGACAATCCGGAAAAGATTCCTGATGCCGCCGCCGCATTGAAAATAACTGCCAATGACCTGTTTGAGCTAGGCGTGATCGACACGATTGTTCCTGAACCGGTGGGTGGTGCGCATCGCGAGCCGCGAGCTGTCTGCGATCTGGTTGGAAAAGCGCTGACGAACCAACTGTTTGATCTACTTGATCTGCCTGCCGAGCAACTGCTGGCACGGCGGGAGCAGAAGTACCGCAAGATGGGGGCGGTCACCGGACTACCCTCGGGCCAAGCTTGATTTCCTTCAGGGGGCCGTCCCACCCTTCAGAAGCCCACTTCCGATAAATCGTTGTTCGACTGCTGTGAGAATCTGAGTCGCCAGTGTCAGGCGAAATGGCTCGAGCACCGGCGCCTCCAAATACCGATGGACGGTTCGTGGTAGTTTCCGCCACCACGCACGGGCAGAGATCCGTGCCTGTTCAGCAGACTCGCCCTTCCCTCTCAGGATACGGCGCACCTCATCTTCGAAAAACCCTACGTGAACGACCTCGTCTTCCAGAATCGAGGAGAGGTCCGGTCGCAGCGGCAGAAGCAACCTCGCGAATTCTAGACCCAAGGACTCATAGCCATAGATCTGAACAGCCAAGGTTGGCCATTGTCGAGGCACAGACGGAAGCCGTTCCCGTTCACGAGGTTGACGGCCAATCATGGTTTCAAATTGTGCCAGATGCTGCTGCTCATCTTCCTCGTGTTTTCTGAGAAAGGTATAGACGTTGGGAGGCACGTTCTGTAAACGTGCTGACCGTACGGTCCACAGCGCCATGGCCTCGGCCTTGAGAAATCGTTCCAAGAGAGCAGTCTCACACTCTGGGGGGAGCCGAATGGACATGGCTGTATCAGACGACATGATGGCCCCATAGTACGCACACTCCGACTGGTTATCCAAGCCTGCTTCGAAGAGAGGGTGAGCATGGTTGACGGATTGCCATCAACTGTGTACATCTTACGCCTAGCTACTCACCGGACCGACTGCAAACTCGGTTGCACGGGTTGCAGTTTGGCTAACCCATGAGGCATCACCTATGACACGTCCTACCGGCACCAGGTCTCTAGCCGTTCAACGAGTTGTCTTCTGTGTGCTCGCCGCGGTTGTGTTCTTGGAGGTCGGCTGTGTCAGTCGGGGGGTGTACGAAAAGGTCAAGGCGGAGACGCTGGAACAGACTCAAGCTTTGGAAGCGGTACGTGGAGAGGTCAGGGAGCTGGATCAGGAGATCGCAGGCCAACAGGCTTCGAACCGGCGTGAAGATGCCGCCATAGCCGAACTGCGGGGTACGATTCAGCGAGAAGAAGAACAGCTGCCGATTATGAGACAGCGAGCGGAGGATGCACTCGCGTCGCTGAAGACACAGGTAGCGACCTTGATGAACCAGAGTTGGCAGCTGGCGCGTAAGATCGTGGATATTCGGCAAGAAAGTGTCTCCTTGCAAGCCAAGGTGGCTCAGTACAAGGAGGACATACAACGGCCCCACGCGTCTGTGATGGTGGATTCGGAAAGAGAGAAACTCGTCATCACTGAGCCGGTTATCTCTGAAGAGTCCATCTCTTCAGTCGTACCCACTCAGAATATCGAATTGACACAGGTTGCACAAGCTGCCTCTCCTCCTCCGAGTTCCGCTCCTCTCAAACCTGCAACACCATCACCCTCTGTGAAGATTGATCCACCGTCGACAATCGATTCCTGGATCGAAATGATCACCAGCTGGCTTTCCAAAATCTGGAGCTGGTTATTCGCGTGATGCGGACGCATCACTCTTGACTGAACAGGATGATATCTCAGGCAGGCTGCGCAGGATGTGCGTGAGCCCACGCGGCTGCGGCGGTCCCGGCGAGACGTCCAGTCGCTAGACAACCAGTCAGCAGATATCCTCCCGTTGGCGCTTCCCAATCCACCATTTCGCCTGCGCAAAAGACACCGGAACGTGTTCGAAGCATCAGGTGGCTATCGAGTGCCTCACATGAGACGCCGCCGGCCGTGCTGATGGCTTCTGCCAGGGGTCGAGGTGCTATGAGTGTGAGCGGGAGGGATTTCATGGCAGCAGCCAAGCGAGCAGAGTCCGCCAACACGTCTTTCGAGATCACCTCGCGTAAGAGACCGGCTTTGACTCCCGCGACGCCGGCGCACCGTGTGAGATGCGTCGCCATCGTACGTTTCCCGCGTGGCTTCGAAAGAGTATGCGTGAGTTGCTGCAGCGATCGATCTGGAACGAGATCAAGCCACAGAGTGGCCGTACCGTCCGCAGCGATCGTATCGCGAGCATAGGCTGAGACCATATAGATAATACCGCCTTCCACGCCGTTCGCCGTAATGACGAACTCCCCCATATGACGGATTTCCTGACCGTCAGTGGTCTTCACGACGATGTGAACCGTCTTCACTGGCTGTCCTGCAAACTTTGTCCGAAAGTGCTCGCTCCATCGTACGTCAAATCCACAATTGGCCGGCTTCAGCGGAGCGATCGGTATCTTGTGCGCAGCCAGAATCTGAGTCCATGCGGCGTCGGAGCCGAGGTGTGGCCAACTCCCGCCGCCCAACGCCAATACCACAGCGTCGGCGTGAGCACGAACTAGTCCTTGTGGTGTGGCGAACTGCAATCTACCCTCTTCATCCCATCCGAGCCATCGATGTCTGACATGGAACTGTACGCCGGCTTGTCGCAACCGGCACAACCAGGCGCGCAAGATCGGCGCCGCTTTCAAGTCAGTCGGAAAAATCCGTCCGGACGTACCGACGAATGTATCCACGCCAAGTTCGTGAGCCCAAGCCCGTATGACACTTGGGGGAAACGATTTGATCGCAGACTCGATGAATGCACGTTGTTGGCCATAGCGAGAAAGAAAGGGTTCGATCGGTTCCGAATGCGTGAGATTCAACCCGCCTTTTCCTGCCAGCAGAAACTTTCTCCCCACCGACGGCATAGCATCATACAGCTCGACGGTTGCGCCTGCAGCTACAGCCGCTTCCGCCGCCATGAGGCCAGCCGGCCCACCACCGATTATCACAACCTTCATCTGCCGTCCTCTGGTAACGATGGCTTGCAGGAATCACACTCCATGTCGCGCACCTCATAGTCGACGACCGCGCGACGGCGATCCAAGTCGATCAGGCAACAGTCGTCCAGTATCTGCTTGAGTTGTTTGCGCCCTCGCTGGACCCTGGATTTCATACCGGACAAAGAGATGCCCATTTGTTTGGCTGCAGCCTGCTGTGTCAGGCCCTCGAGTTCTACAAGGTTGATCGCATCTCGATAGTCTTTTGAGAGTCGTTCAATCATGGGGCGAAGGCAATGAGCGAGTTCTGCACGAGGCTCAGCCGCATCGCCATCATAAATTAATTCTGAGACTACCGGCGATTCACGTAATACTTCAAGTTCTGAACTCAACCCTGCTGGAACCTCTCGCTGTCTTCCTGGCTTCCGGTAATGATCAATGATCGCATGTCGCGTGATTTGATAGATCCATGACATCAACCGGACTGGATCGCTCACAGAGTCTATCTGCCGATGGACACGCACAAACACGTCTTGCAGAATGTCGTCGACATGCCCCTGATCGCTCACTCGTCTGGCGATGAAGGCACGGAGGCCATCATGCAGCTCTTGCCAAAGGTCCTCTGTCTTCGTCGTCATGATGGACGCTCCGTGGTTGCCGTTCATACGGTATCGCTCCAGCTTAAGCGCCGCAAGTGGCTGGTTCAGATGCCCCTGCCTTTTTCGGCACGCAACAGCCTGTTTGACTGAGTCGTCCAGTGACTTCTAACTGCTCATGGACGGTAAAGATCTCCCAGGCGTTACCGTCCGGGTCAGTAAACCAGAGCTTATCCTGTCGCGCGAAGCAACATGCGATGTTATCCTCGACTTTCTCAAGAATTCCTTCACGTTGCAAACGGGCCTTCCATTCGGCGACCTCTTCGACCGTTTCGACCTCAATTCCCAAGTGATCCACGGCACTTACTTCGCCAGTGGAGGACACCAGCGAAAAGTTCAGCGCTGGGGTCTTTAGATCAAACTTCGCATAGTCGGCCACCTGCTTCTGAGGTGGCACTCCAAAGACCTTTTCGTAGAATACGACCGACGTGGACACATCACGCACATCAAGTGAAATATGGGGACGCATGGGGAACCTCCTTCTTGTAGAGTTGCGGATCATTCCGCCCTCATCTCTATTGACGGAGGAGCTTGGAAAAGGACGCAGGTATGGAACGGGAGGGATGAGGAGCGATGTATGTGGTCGAGGCTTCTAGCTCACTGAAGGAGTTCTACTTTTCGGCCGCGCCTTGGCGAAACAGTCGTTGAGATGGTCGTCCACCATGCCGACCGCCTGCATGAAGGCATAGACGATCGTGCTTCCTATAAAACGAAACCCTCGTTTCTTAAGATCTTTTGAGAGCGCATCACTCTCCGGGCTTGTGGCCGGCACATCGGCCATCGTTCGTCGACGATTCACTTTTGGTTTCCCGCCGACAAATTGCCAGACATATCGATCGAAACATCCAAATTCTTTCTGCACCGCCAGAAAAGCCTGCGCATTGGTCACCGCTGCGTCGATCTTCAACCGATTGCGGATGATGCCGGGATCCCCCAACAACTGGTTCTTTCTGACGGCTGTAAACTGGGCGACTTTGGCGGGATCAAAGCCATCAAAGGCCTTTCGATAGCTCTCTCGGCGCTTTAATACTGTGTCCCAAGTCAGACCGGCCTGTGCGCCTTCGAGCAGCAACAGTTCAAAGAGCCGACGATCGTGATGCACCGGCCTCCCCCACTCCCGGTCATGGTAGTGAATCATATGCGGCTTGTCTCCGGCCCAGGGGCATCGTGTCCGCAGCGTCTTTTTAAGAGGCATGACCAGACCTTCTTACTTATTGATGGACTTCAATCGCCCGATGTCTACCATAAGATGCTATCGCCGAAAAGCGTCCTTGCCTTTGATCACATCCTTCAACATCTTGTCGGCTAATTTGCCGGCCTGCCAGCGGCGATACCGTTGGTGAGTCACCAGCCAAAGCCCGACGCCACCGACTAAGATGAGAATCGTCAAACCAATGTCGACCATCATCTGTCCCTGGGTTTAGAAATTGTTGCTGGCGTTCTGGTGATGGGGGTTTGCGAACTCGGTCGTTTCAGAAAGCTTCGGAGGGCGACAGCCTGATTGTGCTGCTCATCCTTGGCGGAATAAAGAAGTGTGACGGAGCTGGTCTTGGCCTGTTTTGTGATCGTTGCGAGGAGGGCCGTTTTCTTTCGTAGTTCGGCATGGTAGCGGCGCTGGAACTCTGCCCACCGAGCGGGATCGTGCTTGAACCATTGCCGGAGGACAGTTGATGGTCCCAAATCGGGCAACCAGAGATCGAGTTTGGCCGCCTCTTTTGAAATACCGCGTGGCCAGAGTCGATCCACCAGCACCCGGAACCCATCAGACTCGGTTGCTGGCTCGTAGACACGTTTCACAAGGATCTTTCCCATCATTACTAGAGGCCGATGGTTTCGATTAGCTGAACCTCTTCTGGTAGGAGGGTGAATCGATTCGATTGCAGGTCTTCTCTCATGTGCTGAGGATTCGTCGTGCCCGTCAAGGGCAGCATGCCGACCTGTTGGGCAAAGCGGAAGACAATCTGTGCGAGACCTGTCTGATATTTCGCTGCCATGGCCCGCAAGTCCGGCTCAGCAAAGATTCCCGAATTGGCCGTGAGGAGTGAGAACCCCTGGTACAAGATCTGGTTTGCTCGGCAGATATCCCGTACTTCTTTGTCCCAGCCAAAGGCTGCATAGCAGCGGTTCTGCACCATCATCGGCTTGTGCTTGGCTTTGGCGCAGAGCAAGGTCAGCTGATCGGCCGTGACGTTACTGATCCCGATCATCTTTGTCTTCCCGGCATCATAGAGGGATTCGATTGCCGCCCAGACTTCCCAATCCTCAGCTCCCAGGCCACGCCGTGAATAGGGCCCATGCAGCACATACGAGTCGAGATAGTCCGTGTGGAGATGTGTGAGAGAGCTGGCAAAGGATTGCTGCACCTGCGTTGTGATGCTTGCTTGTACATCGTAGGGTAGACGATGGTCTTGACCGTTGACGGATGTGAACTTTGTTTGCAGAAACAGCTTGTCGCGGGTGATGCCCTGCGTTCCCAACTGCAGGAGTGCCTCCCCCACCCTCGCTTCATCGTAATGAACGAGTTGATTGGCCGTATCGATCGCGGTGAATCCGGCTTCCACAGCTTGCAGCACCAGCCCGGTGGTGGTCTCTTTCTTCCACGCGGTGCCATACATGAAGGAGGGAATGGAAATGTGATTGTACGTAGTCAGTGACATTGGAGCATCTCCAGTGAAGTCCTGTACCATACACAGTTCAGGCTCACGGTCTCAACGTGAGAATGATTGTGCCTTTGTATGGATGATGGAGATATCTTCTAGACTCTACATAATGCAAGGTCTGTGATTTCATGAGCTCCTGAACGGCCCACGCCGGGCGCCCTATGTAGGGACGTCCGACGTGGAGGCACGAGTATTACAGGAGGATATCGCTGCCAAGATGTCTGGCTTGGACAAAAAGCGCCGGGGCGCCGACGAGCTGAATCTCGAACTCCGCTGCTGCATCCCCATCGAGATTGCCCTGCAGCACCCCGCCGACATACTGAAGGTGGCCTTCCGTAAACGGTCCGCCCCAGATAAAGGCCTGGTTGCCCACCACCGAGGGCCTGGCGTCGATATCTCGCAGATCGATTTGGTTGCCGAACTCAGAGCCTTTTCCGTTAAAACCGATAATCTTATCCTTGCCTACACCAGCTAGGCTCTCGCTGACCGCATTGTAATCGAATTTCGCGCCGCCAGAAGAGAAGTCTGGGGTCTGAGTCTCATATAGGGTGTCAGTCCCGGCCCCTCCGTTCAGCCTGGCGTGAGACCCGGTTGCCACAAGCACGTCATTGCCGGCTCCACCATTGACTATGTAGTTGCCGTCTACAGCACGCAGTGTATCATTGCCGTTCCCGCCGTTGAGCGTGCCGACGGCGAAGACAGCAATCAGCTCGTCATTACCATCCTCCCCGTCCAGCGTGAAATCGTTGCTCTTAGAGTTCGTCAGTAGGTCATTGCCGGCCCCGCCCTTGATCGTGATGTTGTCCTCAAATCCACCGTGGAGGGTGTCGTTGAAGCTCGAGCCGATGACGTTCTCAATACTTACGAGCGTGTCGATGCCGGCCCCTCCTGTATTCTGCGCGCCCCCCAGGTCGAGGTCGACCGTGACCCCCGCCGTCGCCGTGCGGTAGGAGGCGGTATCGCTCCCGGCCCCTCCGTTCAGCAGGTCATTGCCATCCCGGCCGGCAAGCACGTTATTGCCGGCATTGCCGGTGAGCACGTCGTTGAATCTCGAGCCATCGAGATTCTCAATGCTCAAGAGTGTGTCGATGCCACCCACCCCGGTGTTCTGCGCTCCAGCCAGATTGAGGTTCACCTTGACGCCTGCCTTGGCAACGCTGTAGGAGGCGGTATCACTCCCGGTTCCCCCATTCAGCAGGTCATTGCCGCTCCCGCCGTTGAGGGTGTCGTTGCCGCCGCCGCCGAGGAGCTGGTCGTTGCCAGCCAAGCCCGAGAACATGTTGTCGCCCCCATTGCCGGTGAGGATATCGTTGAAGTTCGTGCCAAAGACGTTCTCAATACTCACGAGGGTGTCGATGCCACCCCCCCCGGTGTTCTGTGCGACCCCCTGCAGATTGAGGTTCACCGTGACGCCAGCCATCGCACCAGTGACGGGCCTAGGACCGACCGGGCCTGGAGGATCGACGGTGCCACTGCTGTAGTTGGCGGTGTCAATTCAC
>SWDS01000010.1:442551-614105 GCA_005116745.1 Nitrospira sp.
ACCTTCGTTCCGCTCATTCAACCCGCAGAAATTGCACTTATGAGTTGAATTCGCGGGTCCATATTGCATCGTGCGCGACGCGCGGGGTCATAATTGGCACCCGCTACGCTCAAACCGCCGCGACCTTCTGTACCTTCCTATATCTGGCTGTTAGGAAGATATGGGTAAACGGTTTTGTCCACAGAACCTCGTTGCCCATGACAGGAACGTCAGCCGAGGTGCTTGCATTAGTTCCAACTGAAACACATACACGCTTGGAGGGCCAATCCATAGAACAGAGGGAAGATAGCTAGGATCACAGAGACACCAGAGAAGACGCGGGCCAACATATCCTTTGTCCAACAGAGAGCATTTTCCTAGAATGCAATGGCGTAACACATCCATGGCAAATCCACGCCATACCCGGTGGTCTGAAGAAGTTCTAGGACCCTCAACGACAGCAGATTTTCGACCATAGGGAATGTGTGCGTACTGCGGGAATGCACGGTTAATTGCCTCCGTATGAAAGCTGTGATCGACGAACATGCGTGCGGGAAGGCCTGCCAACAAATCGTAGACGGCATGGTCCAAAAAAGGGCTGAGTATCTGCCCGACATCAGCCAGGACTCCATACGGGGACAATGCAATTTCCCGCCTTGTCCGGTTCCAGAAGATAAATGAACTGAAGGGATTTGGGGCATCAGCATGTCGTCGCAGTTCTGTGACAATACGAGCGACGGCAACTGCTCGGTTTATTTTTGAACGAATGCCAGCATGCAGGAATGGAGGAACCGGCTGCACACCGATAATGTCCTCAGCCAGTTCCGCCCATCGAGCAGCTTCGCTCAGGTCTAGTCGCTGCTGGGTCAGGAACAGTCCGGCTGACAAGACATCCCCACCAATGCCGTCATACAGCGTCTTCACCTTCCCTTGTAGGTGCTGAGCTGCTGCGAGCATCCATGCGTGCTCATCGGTACAAAGACTCGTCTTGAGATTCTTCTCAAATTCCTCCCCGAAGCTGGTTTCTCGTCTCGGTAATATCGTGTGTGGGACATCCACGGCCTTTGCCAGTTGAGCAGCCACTACAGCATCTTCGTGTTGCACCGGCAAATCAACCGTCAGGCAGAACTTAGGACGGGCTCCACTTCGCACCAACTCAAGCAGGATATGTCGTGAATCACGTCCCCCACTGAGCAGAATTGCAAACTCTTCTGAATACGTCAGCCGGCGTACGATGGCCTGGCGAAACAGCTCGATATAGGCGTCTATGGCCTGATGTCGATCTAACCCTTGTGGCTTTGCAACGGCGAGCTGGGAGGACATCGTAACGGTTCCGTCCTGCCACTCGAAAGAAACCGAGGGCGGCACCGCTCGAATGCTCTGAAACGGCGTATCGTCACCGACAAAATAACCCAGATGGAAGAAGACGGCTAATGCGTCATAATCCAGATCGGTGGGAGCACTCAACGCAAGCAGCTCGGGCAATGAAGGAGATACCGCACACTCTCCGGGACGAACAAAATAATACAATGGATAAAACCCAAACCGATCGTTGAAGACCCGAAGCCGTCTGCCATTCCACTCCCATCCGGCATAGATCCCTTCGGTTTTGCCATCCCGTGTTCCCTGAAGCTTGTGTCCGAGGTCGCACAAGGGCGCTCCCCGCATCGTGACTTCATTGTTCGACAGCTGGAGATGAATAAATTGGTTGTTAACCGAACCTTCATCCTGAGACACGAGTACCCCCTAAACCACTAACTCACATGCAACACTGCATCTCTATGTCGATCATGCGACCCACGGTATACCGATGACAGAGAACCCCTCAGCAAAAGAAGCGCGTGTACTCACACGGATGTCACATCTTTAACGTTACTCAGTTGTTTACGCGTTCGCCTCAGCACTTGTAAGGCTTTTTTAAACAGAAGGACATACAGCTTACTCACACTGGAGAAGTCACGCGGATCACCATACGGTAGGCCAAACCGTATGGATTCCTGAGCTCTCGGCACGTAGAGGGACCTAAAACACGCATCCCAAACTGCAAAGGTAAACCCAAAATTCTTGTCCCAATGTTGCGGGTCTTGACTGTGGTGGATCTGGTGTTGTGCGGGACTAATCAAGATCCGACTCAATACCGATCCGTATGATAGCCAGATGTGAGAATGCCTGAGCTGAAAAGCAAAGGCGAAAAACATGAAACTAATGGCGTTGACGCCAAAGATTTCGACGAAGACGAGATCTTTTTCCGACAGCGTGCTGTACGTCGCTGCCCCGACTGCACTGATACTACTGCCGATCAATCCATTGAGCAATTCTTCCACTGGATGGACACGGTGCACGGTGATCGGCGTCAAGACTTCGGCAGAATGGTGAACCTCGTGAAAGACCCACAACACGGGAATTTTGTGCATGAGATAGTGTGACAGAAAGAAACCAAAGTCGGCCAGAACGAAGCCAACCAGTCCCGGCATGAACGCCGACGAGAACAATACAGACGAGGAGAGATCGACTCCGATTGGCCGGAGAGCCGAGTAGAGACTTTTGTACAGAAGCCAGCTGATACCAGAGAACAACGGCACGTACACGAGGAGCTTAATGGAGAGATCCACGGCCACAAATTTGTAATCCGTGACTGCAGATGGATGAAGATACACAGAACGAGGAAACACGTACTGCACAAAGGAACTATTCCTCAGGCGACCTGTTCGACAGTCATACTGATAGACGAGCCCTGCGATCAATAGGCTAGACAGCATATACGGGAATGCCGTTTTGCTGTTCAGGTCGATGCCGTAGACGTGTAGGCCATGGGACACTGCGGACAGGAATCGTTCCCACGATTCGAAGGGCTCTAGTATCACAGCCAACGTCTTCTCTATAAACCCATTGAAGACATCACTTGCAGCCATCGCGATCCTCCATGGCCATCCCGAACTACTCTAGCAGGGTGCTGAAAGAGTCCACCAGTGACGAACTAGTATTGATAGACAGTACTTTCGAGCATCCTGAAGTAGTTCTGGTGTCAGCACCGAACGGAAACTTCTGGCCATATTTTCACATCGACCAAGCTTATCCTCAGCCTGCTAGATGATGTGGCCTATCAATGATTGCTCTAGATGTAACCGGTCAGGTCGATAAGGATGGATCGGGTCAGCCAGCGCCAGATTGACGTCCCCTGGTCAGTGCACATTTTAGTTCGAGTATCTTCCATCGATGCAGTCTCTGATTCTGTTGTCCTCGTTAGCCCCTATCTTGTGAAATTGTCCCATAAAGTGATTGAGGTGACGAGCAAAATCCCTGTTATCTTGCGGAATGCACGAATAGGGGCAGCGCGGATAATCCAATACAGAAGGCAGGGAACGCAGAGGGTTGAGGCATTCGTCACCTTCCTTCGGAGTCGGTGCTGGAAGGGCCTTTACCGGAGCAGGATTCTTAAGTGCGGAATTATTTCCATGGCGCGTGCGGCATGGCCTGCGGGGGGCAAACCCATGACACTCATGAGCCTCGGGCTGTATCAAAATCCTGCCAGGTCTTTGCTTTCTTCTATATCGTACTGACCGCCACGAGGGTAGAAGAAATAGCGCAGCTACGTAAGGTCTCACAGTGCAGATCGGTGATACTCCCGTTCTATGTTCCCATCATTTCCAGCCTGGCATCGAATTCATGTCCACAGGCTGTGCAGTGGATGCAGTCTGATTCGACGACGAGATCGTCGAATTGAATCCCCATCCCTCCACAATCCGGACAGCGGACAAGGTGGACCCGCGCATCATTCATCGTTTCGTATTGAGTTCCATGTAGACAGTAGACTGGCTTTCCATCGAGGAGCCATGGTCGTCCTTGTTGATCGACGACCGGCAGGGTGAGATAATGACGGCTCACGTATTCTTCCATATCCTGCCGGTTCGTGAAACCGTCTTTGATCAACTTCCCTCCCAGCGCTTCGTAGAGAGCCTGTCCTTTCACGATCGCCTTGGTCGGTCCCATCGCTCCCTCCCCTTACAAAGGTTCAGATCATCCAGCGAGTGTGTATGGGCGCACCCATTCCTTCCGAATCTCACCGTTTCAAACATGGAATCCCCCCACTGGCTCGTGCCCACAAAGAACGAGCCAACGCCACACCGTCCTGCAGCTCGCCTATTGATGGTTGACGATTCGTGAGTCCTGTAAAGATGCGAGGCCGATGTCGATTCCCCAATAGGTCCATGACAGAGGTCACCCGCTCGCGCTATACGATGCGAGCCCTTTGTGCGGTTGCCACCACTGGTCCCTACCGTGGGAGTGCCTCAGACGTCTGTGTATCGACTGCCTTCCTTGCGGCAGGCAGTCGGCATCAGACCGTCTATGCACGAATGTGGGTCGGTATGAGGAAAGGGCCCGTCTAGTGAGGAACTTACACCTGGCAGGTTTGGACCGTTGGAACTGTGCTCCACGGAGGACCATAGTTACCACCTCCAGAATGAGGCAGCGAAGTACTACGTACAACCTACGCCTGGGAGAATAAATAGGTCAAGGGGGGCGAATGAGGCCGCCTTCGCCATGGACGTGTTTCCGTCAGCACAGTAGAATAGAACGCTTCTTTCCCCTCATTGATCACGCTCCATATTTGAGAAGGAGTTCGCATGATGGTTCTGCAATTCACCCGGATCTTTCTGACGGTGATGATCGGTATCGGAGCGCTCAGCATTGGCACGCGTTCCGATGCCGCGCCGCCGCCCTGTTCACTTCTAACAGATGCAGAAGTCGAGCAAGTCGTTGGCCAGCTCATGGGGACACCGAAAGCCGACCAGGAAGGACGTGCTGCCTGGTGTAATTATGAATTTGCAAACGGCAAGGACGCCATGGAGGTCTGGGTATTTCCGGCTGACGGCATCGAGCGCGGGCGGAACAAATCCAAGAAGCCTATGGCGGTTAAGGGGCTGGGTGAGGATGCGTTCATCGAACGTGGTATGCATGGACTCGATTATGTCAATCTCTTCATCAAGAAGGGGGAGACAACCATCCAGCTATCTCTCAAAGAAACGGCGGGAGATGAGGAAAAGCTCAAGGCACTCGGGAAGAAAGCGGTCGGCCGTTTGTGAGGATGCGCCGATATCATTGAGAAGGAGGAACCGCTATGCGCAAGACGAGTTGGGTGATGGGGCAGGTTCTAGTCGTAATCGAATGAGGGCTGATTCTCGGTCTGTGCATTCCTATGCTGGCACTGGATGCACGAGCCGAGTCGCTCAACGTGAAACCCGGTGCATGGGAAATGACAATGACAACCGTTGCATCGGGGATGAAGCTCTCACCGGAGATGGCGGCCAACATGACGCCGGCACCACGGGTTCAAATGGAGCAGATGATGAAAGCCCGCGACGGCAAGCCTCACACGATGACGGTATCATCATGTCTTACAAAAGAGGATGTGGCTCATGACCGCATCATCAAGGAGATGGAAGACGAAGATGATGATGCTGCGGTGAACTGCAAGGTCAAAGTGATTTCGAAATCCTCCTCGAAACTCGTCATCGATCAAATCTGTCCCGGCCCACCGGCATCAACTGGACACCTCACGATCGAAGCAAAGACATCCGAAAGTCTCGTGGCAACCGGTGATAGGAACCTCAAAGGATCAGGCAAGACTCACATGGACATCAAAGGCAAGTGGCTTCGCGCCAGTTGTGAGGGAATTGAAGATTAGAAGAGCCATCTATCGCTCTCGTGCATACTGCCTCCTCCTCGAGGTGAGAGGGACAGGGCTGTGTGTCACTGCCCATTGCAGATGCTGTCCGGCTTCACGTCCGGGTACGTGACGGGCGCAGTTTCTTTTGCGCTGCATTTCTTCCACTCGGAATCCTTGTTAGCATCTCACCGAACGTTCGGTATACCTACCTGGATGGCATACCTCATGGTGGCTACGAATCACGCGCCTCACAGCTCATCTGTTATGAGATGACCAAGCTGTGATGGTCACTGGCTGATTTTCTCAGAACAATGGCTGCATCAATAATTGTCCGCTAGACTGCCTCCTTAGAAATAGTGAGGACCTGGACTATGCGTGAGCGGAAGGAGACGTGCTCGACCGACCAGGCCGGCGAGACGACACCTCCCGGGACTTCCGGACCGGACAACATGTCCGGCGATAACGGAAGACGAAAAGGTCTCGCGCTACTGCTCAAAGCCGGCGCTGTTTATTTCCTTGTCGCATTTGGAGCGGGTTTCGTTTTTGAGATCATTCGGCTTCAAGTGGTGGCCCTGCATGTCAGTGAGCGAATCGCCGCAGTGATGGAAACCCCCACGGCCCTCCTTGCCATGATTATCGGCGCACAGTGGGTGATCGACCGATTCCACTTACCACCGTTACCACGTATACGACTTGGCATCGGTATTGTTGCGCTCTGCCTCATGATTCTCATCGAATCGATGCTTGTCTTGCCGTTCCATGACCTCTCACTCAATCAGTACTTCGCCACCCAGGATTTTGTCGTGGGGGTCCTGCCGGTCGGAGCACATGGTAGCTTAACTGCCATGCCACTGCTTGTGGGGTATCGATGGGAACGCTGATGTGATGTGCGGGACGAGCGCAGGAAACGACTCTCTCTGACAAGGCCCCACCCAACAGCCAAAACCGCGCTCATTTCTTCCTTTGACAAGGCGTGCCTGGCTGTGTAGCGTACCCCTGTTTTGGACATTTCTCCCTTCGCCCAGCGAATCATACGGAGTGGCGCATGATCTATCCTCAGTTTCTTGCATGGCTGCTGATATTTCTGTTTAGCAGCATTGCTACCACTGTAATCGCATCGGAACCGTCCGGTCCCGAATCAGCTGTCCGTCGGATGGTGCGAGCCAATGCCGAAAAGGACCTGCCGACGCTTTCACGACTGATGGCACACGATGTCGATATCATCAGTTACGGGGTTGCCGGCCGTAAGTATGTCGGTTGGACGGAGCTTGAGGAGGGCATGCGGGAAGAATTCGTTAATTCCCAGAAACTCGAGATTCCGATCAATGAACTGAAGGTCTGGACGAAAGGAGATCTGGCTTGGTATGCGATGGAGCTCGACTATATTCGCTATGTGGCCGACGGACCTGACGTGAAACGGACCGTGCTTCCGATGCGGGAAACCGGGGTACTTGAACGACGCAACGGCCATTGGCAATTGTTATCGTGGCACGAATCCTTTCGATCCGCTCTGTTCAGCGGGCCTCTCGTTTCACAGCCTGCTGCATCTTCCAGTCCAGCTCGACAATAACAATATATTCTATTTGAGCAGTGGCGGCCTCATAGCCAGACTTGATAGAGTGTGGTGATGGAGTCCGAAGAACAAGCCACGATGATAGAACTGCGGCTGAGCTATCGCTACATCAAGGAACAGCCCTGGGTGGTGACGGCTGTGAACGGTTTTCTCTCCGCCTACTTTATGGAGCAGCCCAGCTTTCGTGTGCAGCGCCATTTTGAAGAATTAGAATCAGGCATGCATGTTTGGGTGTGCGAAGTGCCCAGCAGGATGAAGATGACGACGCTCTTACGAAGACTGCAAGCCGATATTCCCCCTTGCCGATACAGTCAGACCACAACAGAGCCAATCGACCGTCCGCAGTATGTCATTGATTCTCTCGATCAAGGCTGACGACTTGCCCCGTTTGGTGCTCCATTTCTCAAAGCCAGTGGTCAGAATTCTACGGTGGAGTATAATGTCTCATGATGCATCGCGTGCTTGTCCTCGGTGCCGGCAAGATCGGGTCTCTGATCGCCTGTCTCCTGAATCAGCGTGGCCAGTACGAGGTTCATCTGGGTGACATGGCCTTGGATGCGCCGAAGCATCTGGTCGAAGAGCTCGGTTTGGAACGGGTCACCCCCTGTCTGCTGGACGTCCTGCATCCGGATGCCGTTGGCACCTATCTCTCAGCGCATCGATTCGATGCGGTGCTCTCAAGTCTCCCCTATTTCTGTAATCCGACCGTGGCCGGTCTGGCCCTGACCCATCATCTGCACTACTTCGACCTGACGGAAGACGTCGAGGTCACGAATCAAATCAAGGTCTTGAGCACAGGTGCCACGCAGGCTTTTATGCCGCAATGTGGGCTGGCGCCAGGCTTTATCAGTATTGTGGCGCATGAGCTCATGACGCATTTTGAAACGCTGGATACGGTTAAGATGCGGGTGGGCGCGCTGCCGGTCCATCCCAGTAATGCGCTCAAGTATTCGCTCACCTGGTCGACCGATGGGCTCATCAATGAATATGGCAATGTGTGCTACGGCATCGAACAAGGCGAGAAAGTCCCACTGCAACCGCTCGAAGGGTACGAAACGATCGAGCTGGACGGGCTGCTGTACGAAGCCTTCAATACATCAGGTGGATTGGGTACTTTGGCCGACAGCTACGCGGGAAACGTTCGAACCATGAATTACAAGACTCTCCGATATCCCGGCCACTGTGAAAAAATACAACTGTTGATGAAGGACCTCAAGCTCAACGAAGATCGAGGGACTCTGAAGCGTGTGCTCGAACATGCCGTTCCCCAGACCCTTCAGGACGTCGTCTTGGTCTATGCCTCGGTCACGGGCAAGAACGAGGATGGGTTCTTTGAGGAGAATTATGTGAAAAAAGTGTATCCGCAATGTATCAAGGGAAGGCTCTGGTCGGCGATACAAGTGACGACCGCATCGAGTGTCTGCTGTGTCATGGATCTTGTGTTGACCCATCCATCGGCGTACCATGGATTCGTCACTCAGGAATCCGTATTACTGAAAGATTTCTTGGCGAATGATTTTGGAGCCTGCTTCCGATGAGCACGAGTCACACTGCGCTGAGAGACCTGGGTATCCAAGCCGTGAATTCTGGGGGGAGCACCGGCAGTAGTTGGTGGTCCGGTCGTAATGATGGGTCTCTCCTCCCCTCGATTAATCCTTCTACTGGTGAGCAGATTGCCGGCGTTTATCCCTGTTCGCCAGAGGATTACGAACGGATTGTAAAAGAATCGTGTGAAGCGTTCCGTGCCTGGAGGATGGTTCCTGCACCGAAACGTGGCGAGATTGTTCGGCGCATCGGCCAAGCGCTCCGTGAGAAGAAGGATCAATTGGGCACGCTCGTCTCTCTGGAAGTCGGCAAGATCAAGGCAGAGGGCGATGGCGAAGTCCAAGAAATGATCGATATGGCGGATTTCGCCGTCGGTCAATCTCGAATGCTCTACGGCGCCACGATGCAGTCTGAGCGCCCGGCCCACCGGATGAGCGAACAGTGGCATCCCTTAGGACCGGTCGGCGTGATCACCGCCTTCAATTTTCCAGTTGCTGTGTGGGCCTGGAATGCCTTTGTGGCTGCCATCGCCGGCGATACGGTCATCTGGAAACCGTCACCCAAGGCGCCCCTCTGTGCCGTGGCGGTGCAACAGATCTGCAATCGTGTGATGCAGCAACAGGGGTATGCCGGCATTTTTTCGCTCTTCATCACCGACCAACCGGCCTTGACGGATAACATGGTGCAGGATCCCCGGTTGCCGCTGATTTCGTTCACGGGATCGGTGCCGGTTGGACGCCGAGTCGCCGCCGCTGTCGGTCAGCGATTGGGACGCACGCTGCTCGAACTCAGCGGTAACAATGCCGTCATCGTCGATGAGACCGCCGACTTGGACATGGCTGTCCGCGCGATTGTGTTCGGTGCCGTCGGGACTGCGGGGCAACGATGCACGACAACCAGGCGTCTCATTGTCCATGAATCGCGCTGTGAGGAGCTCGTCGGCAGACTCGTGAAGGCCTATGCTCAAGTGCAGATCGGTAATCCTCTCGACAAAGAAGTGCTCATGGGGCCGCTCATCGACCAGGTGGCGGTGGAGGGCTATCGCACTGCGCTGGACGAGATTAAGAAAGAGGATGGCCAGATTCTTTGCGGTGGCCACGTCCTGAGCCGAGCTGGATTTTTCGTTGAGCCCACGATTGTGCGTGCACAGAACCACTGGCCTGTCGTACAACGCGAAACCTTTGCACCGATTCTGTATATCATGACCTTTCAGACGATCGATGAGGCGATTCAGATGCAGAACGACGTGCCTCAGGGACTCTCCTCCGCCATGTTTTCCAATCATCTGCGTCATGGCGAACGGTTTATCTCCGCGGCCGGCAGCGATTGCGGCATCGCCAATATCAATATCGGAACATCAGGAGCCGAGATCGGCGGGGCATTTGGCGGAGAGAAGGAAACAGGGGGAGGCCGCGAAGCGGGTTCGGATTCCTGGAAAGCCTATATGCGTCGCCAGACTAACACAGTCAACTGGGGAGCGGAACTCCCGCTGGCTCAAGGCATTAAGTTTGGATCGTAAATGAGGTGTGACCATGGATCAGACCCAAAAACTTGATGATCTCATGGAGCGGATGGTTGCCGACTATCTGGCGCGTAATCGTGCCGCCACGGTGCTGAAGGTGATGCTCGATGAAACCGGTGTGGGATTTTCTCCTCTCATTGATCATGTCACACTTCGAACGTTCGATATTGACCGGGGTGCTGAACCATTCGTACAGCTAGGTTACAGCTATGATGAGACCTTGCAGTACGACGATTGGTACGCAAAGGTCTATCGGAAGCCGGGCTACCCGGCGCTCTTTGTCGACCAGGCCTATCCGGATGAACGAGGCAAGACCAGCATTATTCCCGGGTGGGTCAATAAATTCGGTGACAAGGTCTTTCACCACGTTGCCGTTCGTGTGGAGGACATCGACCACGCAGTGGCCCGGCTCAAACAGAAAGGTGTGGTATTTGCCGGCAACATCGTCGGAGCTCCGGGAGACCATCTCCGACAGATTTTTTCTTCTCCGGAGATGGTTGACGGCCAACCATTCTCTGTCTTGGAATTGGCGGAACGACACCGAGGCTACCTCGGCTTCCTCCCTCCACAAGCCGACAGCCTGATGAAATCTTCTGCCGGGCGCTAAACCGTTCTACTACGTTCGGCGCACGCAGGTCTTGAGCAACACGAAATTTACGTGGATGAAGCCCCCTACTGTTTGCTGATCGTCATCAGCTGCTACCCCATGTCCCGCAGCACATGATCGGGATTCCGATCTCGTGCGATGGTTTTCATGAGCTGATCGCCGAAGAGGACGACGACTCGATCCCGGTGGTCCTTCACCATCATTGAGGCCGATGGTGACTTGAATGTGGCTGGGTCGCCGTTCAGCCAGGCACTGCAGGTAAAGGGTAGCGCATCCAGAATGGTGTCCACACGGTATTCGTGGCGCAGTCGATATTGCAATACGTCAAACTGGAGACGGCCGACCGCAGCAACCAACGCTTCCTGATCATTGAGACTCCGCATGATCTGCACCGTCCCCTCTTGCGCCATCTGGGACAGGCCCTTGTCGAATGCTTTGCGTTTTCCAACGTCAGTCGGTCGAAGACGGGCAAATATTTCCGGCTGAAACTGCGGCAGAGGTTTGAAGTTGAATCCGCCCGTCAGCGATACCGTATCGCCGATCGTGAAGATACCGGGGTTGATGATCCCGATAATATCGCCTGGGTACGCCTCCTCTACTGTGCTCCGTTCCTGCGCCACTAGGCTATGCGGACGCGAGAGCCGAATGTCTCGCCCCAGCCGATGATGTTTCACCACCATATCGCGCTCAAATCGGCCTGAACAGACTCGAAGGAACGCGGTACTGTCACGATGCTTGGGGTTCATGTTGGCTTGCAGCTTGAACACATAGGCGCTGAACGGCCTGTCGATCGGTTCCACCGACATCTCTGCTCCGTCCTCGCGGTTCGCCTGCCTTGCCCCAGGACTCGGGGCCAATTCCACAAACGCGTCCAGAAATCTCTCGATCCCAAAGTTGGTCAGTGCCGATGCAAAAAAAACAGGGGTAATGTCACCTTGCAGAAACTGTTCACGCGTAAAGGGATTGCCGGCGATGTCCAAGAGATCCAAATCGTGCTGGACCTGGTCCATGGTTTCTTGCGAGACACGACCTGTGACATCGAGTTCGGCGAGCGGCAAGGTCTGCGTCGTCACTTTCGAGGCCCCACCATGCGCGGTCTTGCTGAACAGCTGCACCTGGTTGTCGGCCCTGGTCACGATGCCGACAAAGTCGCTGCCTGACCCGATCGGCCAATTGACCGCACTCGCATGAATGCTCAAGGCTTGTTCCACTTCCGTCATGAGATCCAGTGGCGGCCGTCCTGGCTGGTCCATTTTGTTGATCAAAGTGAGGACGGGAATGCGCCGCAGCCGGCACACCGCAAAGAGTTTGCGCGTTTGGGCCTCCACGCCCTTGGCTGCATCGATCACCATAATCGCGCTGTCAGCCGCCGTGAGGGTGCGATAGGTATCTTCTGAGAAATCCTGGTGCCCGGGCGTATCGAGCAAATTCATGACGGCGCCTTTATAAGGAAATTGCATGGCTGAGGCGGTGATGGAGATCCCGCGTTCCTGCTCCATGCCCATCCAATCCGATGCCGTACTCTTTCCGCCCTTGCGTCCACGAACCATCCCAGCTGTGCGGATAAGCCCGGAGTAGAGCAGGAGCTTTTCCGTCAACGTCGTCTTTCCGGCGTCCGGATGACTGATGATGGCAAAGGTGCGCCGTCGCCCTGTGGCGGCCGTCAGTTCTGTTGAGGGAGTCGTCTCAGTCGTCATAATTGGAGGCGCAGCATACCATATCGCATGTCAAAGCGGATGATCATCAGAAGCGCATCGAATTGGAGAGATATTCATACCCGGCCCGTTCCACAGCCCGACGGACGGCACTGAGCACAGCCGGAGTATCCGAATGTGGTAGCACCGCCACGGCTGGGGCGGCACGGAGTTTCGCCATCAGATTCTCCGTCTCAGCGCCCACCAACTTGTCGCAGGTGGCGTACAAACCGTCTCGGCCTTCCTCGACCTTGTTGTGCTTCGTCAAGATCGAGCGTAGTGCCGCGATGAGTTCGGGCGTGGGAGTGGGCATGAGTAAAGCCGCAATGGCCCCATGGTCGAGTCGAAGCGTTGCCGCAATCGACAGCGGTGTGCCCCCGTTTGCTCGCTGTGCCGCAGGTAGGAGAATCTTCTCCTCCATCCCAATATGGCGAAGCAGCCCGGCTCGAAACTCATCATACTGTCCCTGCTCGATCCGGCTCTCAGAGGCCAGGGCTTTGTTGAGGAGTTCCTCTAGTCGTCGGTGGTCGTCTTCGAGAAACCTCGCGACAGGGCCTGATGATGGATGTGTGTCTGGTTCCATTGACTGCTGCTGCTCAGTTGAAAACTTTCACAAGTCACCCTTCCCCCGTTGCCTTTGTTAGGGAATGATTGGAAGGGCAAATTTCCGAGTACGGTGCTTCAAAGAATACAGCCGAACGAGGTGCAAATTCCACAGGTGTTCGTCGGACTTGGGAATCAAACGGTTCCCGTTCGGATGAAGCAGTTGCATCCCCGCCTCAAAAGGTTGGTCCGCAAGATCCGGAAGGCGAGCGGGGAATCTCAGTGCCACATGGCTGGTGCGCAGGCCATGAAGACGGAGGCCACAAGAATGAGAATGGCGCCGAGGAAGGACGAGGTGAGCGAGAAGGGCCCATATGATTGGAATGGCGGTCGTCGCGTGTGAGGAAATCGCATGAGGCAAAAGGTGATGAAGGACGATCCCGCTCCGATGAGTATCAGTAGAATGTGTCCGGAGTCTATCATGCCGGTCACGTCCTCGCTTATGTCAGGACATAGGTAAGCCCTGCCCCACCGATGAGCAAGAAGATCAGCCAGCGAAGCAAACCCTCTTGCGCATCCGCTTGAGTTTCGTCGATTCGATTCTTGAGGGCTGGCTGTGCCTGGAGATACGTCTCGATCACATCCTTGGCTTCATGTAATCCGATGTTCCGCTCAAGACGAACCAGTTTGATGGCGTCCATCCTGTGACCTTGCCACAGTGCGGCCATCGCTGCTGGTGAAAGCGTGAGATTCTGTGGAGGAACTGTCGGGACTTCGGAGATGGAAGGCTGAAGTGATGACGGAAGCATAGGCTGAAACACAGCCTAGCACCATCGTGTGAGCGACCGAAGGGAAACCGAAGAATTGACGAGAGGGATCGATGGTCCACGCACCCCACCCGTCTAAATTTCTTCTCTTGCTTCGTATTTTTGAGGCCTAGTCGTAGGATGTTTATCGGAGGTGTGTGTGTATCTTCGATTGTTCTCAATCCTATTGGCAACCCTCATGGAGAGTTTCTGGGAGACGGCTGGTATTGCCGAGACAACCAGAACCACGAACGAGCTCATTGGGCCTGTTCGTAGTGTGACGATTAAGAAACTGGGCTACTCCGCAACGGAAAACTACGATCGTGCCGGTCACCTTATCGAAGCTGTCATCGACATGGCCCATGCCAATACGGCCACGTATTCCCTGTTTCGGTACGACCAGGCTGGCCATCTCCAAGAAGAACTCGTGCTCGATTCCAGCGGGAGACTCATACTTCGAAAACAGATTGTGTATGCTCAAGACGCAGAGGGCCGTGACAGTGCGTCTGTGACGACCTCGGAGAACGGTGGTTTTCAGCATGCTGAGTTTTCTCTGTACGACCAGCATGGCCACCTCGCGGAACAATTGTGGGTCGACGATTCGATCGCCTACAAGAGTCTGTTTGACGTATTCGGGCGGCGCATTTATTCCGCTCGGTATAGTAAGGGTGAGCTGTTCAGTGAGTTGAAACACCAATATGACGCGTGGGGACGGCTACGTGAGCTCGTTATTTACAATGGGCACGGGACTATGGCTGGTCGGGTCGCGAACGACTATGACGACAGGGGAAGGCGGGTGCGAGCGACGACCGAAGCGTTTGACCAGGATCAGCAACAGAAGTGGATCACCACCTATGAGTATGATGACATGGGCAACTGGATCAAAGAAGTGACCGCAGAACACTCGTCTCCGTTACCGAACGCGACGGCTTCCGCTCTTTCGCTCGTGCAAGAACGTCTGATTCAGTACTACCCTCTCACCGAGAATACGACTCCATAAGAACTGCTCCTCCATCGAGTTCAGCCAGGCACGTCTTGGGGACCTGACTCGTAAGGTCTGAGCGTTTCACTCAGAGCTATGAGGGGAGGTCTCGAGGCATGGTCTTATCGCCGCAGAGAAACGAACAGGCTGCTTCTCAGGCTCTCACCACGCGCACGGAACACGTGTGGCTCAGAACCGGGTCAGGCGAAGGTGGAATAGTCAGTTACACCACAGACAGGCTGTGGTCACGACGAAATGCGGGAGCGTTGTGGGAAGGAACTGATCCCTGTTCTTGTTGTTGACGGAACGCGGATATGGCAATGGTTTTCTCGATATGTGTAAGACCGGGAACTTGAGAAGCGGCTCGTTCAAACTCAAATAGAGTCACATTCTTCTGACTACGAAGCCATTGAAGGAATGGTTTCCAGACTGGATCAAAGTGATGGAACCACCAGTCTGGCGATGTATTTTCTACTACGTCTTCCCTTGATGACGTTTGTAAGGCCTGAAGTTGTGGCATGGGGCCACTAGCCACCCCACTCTGATGAGACTTTATGGCCATTAGCCGATGTAGAAGAACAATTCGTTCGTTCCGTCTTAGGTTATCCACAATTTCCCCATACCGCTCCATACCACACACTGCATTGCTTGAAGTGTTAAGCAATTCAGGTGCCCAATCTGTAATATTTCTGTTTGCTAATGTATTGTGAGATATTTCTACTGAGGGTAAGTGACTCGACTGTATGAAATACTAGCCATATGTATTACTTTAGAACGCTCATTTAATTCACGTTTGACGCCTCGTTTCAAATTGAGCAGACTCATTGCTCCGATGAGATAAGAGAATGGCCTATGTTCTTGGGAGTCTGACGCCGATTCTGTTTCGCTCAGGATGATGTTATGCCAATATGAACTGTTTCGTTATGGGACACTCGTACTAATTATAAAAAATCGATATGATCCATAATCATCGTCTAATCTGAAGTGCGTACCACATGGAATACGAATGATCATGAAGACGTACCTAGATGTTGCGGACAACTCATCTTCTTCATAGTGTTTCATCATGAAACACTTCTCAAGTATATGCGGTTCGGCGAGTCAACCTTTTCAAGCACAAACAAATGTCTGTTGAAATTAGGCCTTGACACGATCCATAACAGATCTTGCTGTATTGCATGGAAGACAGAGGGAATTGACTGATTGCCGTCTTGAATTGTAAATGAGTCAAACCTCCCCTCGATTATTACTGAGTAGATCTACTGGAGGAAGGAAAATCTTTTGTAATGCACCAGCTCTGCGAGTTGGTTAAGAGAGCTGGTGCACCGGTTCCAAGGGGGCACCTACCGGAGCAGATTCAGGCGATTCCTCAGGCTTGCTCTCCTGCGCGGAGAGTGTTGCGGATTTCTTGGACTTGGTTCTGGAACCAAGAGAATGCGGGGTGGCGGCGGGCACAAACTTTTTAAGTCCAAAGATTCGCAGTTTGCGATACAACGTCGAGCGGCTTACTTCCAAGTCTCTGGCCACGCGGGTCAAGTTCCCTCGATGCAGACTGATCGCCTTCACCAGCAACTCCATCTCAATCCGACGGTGAGCGGCCCGCAGGGAATCCAGTGAGTCCACCGTTTGGAGTTCTTCGCTGGCCAGATCTAAATCCTGAGGAGTAATCTCCATTCCTTCGGCCATGACGACGGCGCGTCGGATCCGATTGCTGAGTTCCCGCACATTTCCTGGCCAGGAGTAGGTACGCAGCACGTCAACGGCTTGGGCAGTATAGCCTTGAATCGGCTTGCGGTAGGTTATGGCGGCGCGCTTGAGAAAGACCATTGCCATGAGTAAGGTGTCCTCGCCCCGGTCCCGCAGCGGTGGCAGATGAATGCGTAACACGCCAAGCCTATAGTAGAGGTCTTCCCGAAACAGGTTTTTGTCGATTGCCGCTTTCAGGTCGACATTGGTCGCGGCAAGAACACGCGCATCCACATGGAGCGTCTCTTGTCCCCCGACCCGTTCGAAGGTGCCTTCCTGTAAGAATCGAAGCAGCTTGACTTGTAGGGTGGGCAGCAGATCGCCAACCTCATCAAGAAACAACGTCCCACCAGCTGCCGCTTCCAGTTTGCCCTTCTTTTGTTGAACGGCTCCTGTAAAAGCGCCGCGTTCATGACCGAATAGTTCCGACTCCAATAATGTTTCCGGGATAGCTCCACAGTTGATCGGCACGAATGGCCCATGCTTCCTGAGGCTTCGCTCATGGATCTCTTGCGCAGTCAATTCCTTGCCCGTGCCTGTCTCGCCGGTGATCAGTACCGGCATCTCGGTGGTCGCCATCTTGCGAACTAAGTCAAAGACTGCGCAGATAGCGGGACTTGCTCCCACTATTTCGTTCACGGTTTCCACAAGCACCTCCCCGGTGTGGATTCCTGGAATGACACCCCTAAGATCTTCTTTTCCTGAAGCACGTGTCCACGATACGGTCTTGCGTGGTTCACGTCCTAGCCGGCCTGAATGGCTCTATTCTGAGTCATGGTCATTGGTGATGGGTATATTCATACCGTGTAAGTTGAGACGATACTTGTACAGATGGCTCTAGCTTATACCACAAAGAGGCACTAGGGCTCTCGTCAAAGTACTTGCTCTGTTCTACGTATCACTCAGAGTCTCCGCATACTGTCCTATCTTGATACATGACATTGAATGTAAGGCAGTGATTAGTGCCTAATAGGCCTGTTGTGTATATTCAGTTAGAGATGTATGGCTCTAGCTGTCTTTCTATTGGAGGTGTGATGCATATGGCTCACCATGGCATAAGGACGACGGATGAACAGTTTCTGACCGTCACGCGCTAGGTGGAGCGTAATGCGCCGCAGGTAAGACTGGTCAGAGAGGCTAAAAATAACTGGCTATGACTCAGCGTAAAGCGCTGAACGCCGAGAGACGTGAAGCTCCCCGCGTGGTTGAGTAACTGGCCGGTCGACCTTCCACGGAATTAGGTCGTGCAGGTAGTCGTCTTGAAACCGGCGAGGAGTTAGAGGCTCTTGAGAGCGTGTATAGCGTGGCCGCCCATTTTGGCGAGGAAGGTTCAATGAACCGCATGGTGAAATGGTTTGGGATGGAATCTACGTGACGACCCTGCAGGTGTCAAAGCGTCCATCCACCCGTAATGTCTCTTACTGCCCCCCTGCCCTCCCAATGTGGGATACCGCATCACATGGTAGCTGTGTACAATCAGTCTCCATCACGGAGAGGCCATGGCGCAGTTTTCTCACAAGCGCACCTATATACGGTTTCCCTTCCATGCTCCGCTCATTATAGGCGGCGAATCCCATATCTGTGAGGGGATACTTAGGAACCTCTCGATGGATGGTTGTTCGATCGTATGCGATCGTGAAGCGGACCTCGGCAGCAAGGTACGCGTGAATCTGCTCTTGCCAGATCAGACCTCGTCCTTACCCATTGAGCTGGGCCGGGTGACCTGGGTGCAGGGCCGTGAGTGTGGAGTGGAATTTATCCAGCTGCCCTTGCATGCGAGGTTGCGCCTCAATCGCACATTGCGAACCGCGCTCATTCAGTTTCTCGACGCTCCCAAGAATCGAAAGTTACCAGAACATATCGTCTCAGGCTTGTGATCGCTGGTCCCTGTACGGTGTCATCATCCCACGTAGGCCGTCTCTCAGTTTTCCAAGTCTAACCGTGGTCCTCAGAAACAGAACGCTTCACGAAGGGAACGGCAATTAGAGGCCATCGCACGCTACAGATTCTTCGGCCACAATGAACCCAACTCTGGATACTTCGCGCGATAGTCGGCGTGACTAGCACGAATGACTTTCCGCGCTTCCTCCCGTCCATATACACTGGTGATTTCTACTTTGTGATGGGTCGTCCCTGGCGCGCTCTTATAGGTCAAAAAATAATGCTGAAGGCGATCCATGAGTGCAGACGGACATTGTGAAATGTCCGTGAAACTCCCGTACACGGCATCGTCCCGCATCACGGCGATGATCTTGTCATCGGCTTCACCGCCGTCGGCCATGCTCAATCCGCCGATTGGCAGCGCTGTGAGGAGGATATCGCTATGGGGAATGCTCTTTTCCGACAACACGCAAATATCAAGTGGATCGCCGTCTCCGACCATGCCCTTGCGGCGAGCTCGTTTGGCAAAGATGCCGGCGACTTGGTCTCCTGAGTAGGTCTGCGGAATGAGTCCATAGTAGACGGGACAGAAGTTTGAAAACCGCTGCGGCCGATCCACCTTGAGAAAGCCACTGTTCTTGTCCACTTCATATTTGACGGTGTCAGTCGGGACGATTTCAATGTAGGCCGTGACCACATCCGGGGCCTCTTCTCCAATAGACACGCCGTGCCACGGATGTGCCTTGAACATCAGCCCGAGCAGACGTTGAAAGGGGTCGCTCCCTGCCCGTATCTCGGTTGTCTTATCTGAATCCTCTCCCCTTCCCTTTCCCTTCCGCTCTTTCATGTCCCCTCCGGTTCTTTTCTGAATATCTTGGCGAATTGCAACGCTTCTGAATCGTGCCCCAGTATCGCCCAAGATGTTAGCGAGAGCAATGACTTCCTAATCTTAGATGGGGAGAGGTTGAGAAGATCTGTGATTCACAGCTGCTTGGACTAGCCGGGGACCTAAGCCCGAGGCGTCTTCTCTGTGGGTCTAGCGAGTGTGCTGTCTTGCTGACGATGTTGTTCTGGAGATCTCTCGCTTTAGGATTAGGTTTGGTCGGCATCTGCTGCGGCAGATCGAGGATGTTCCAATTTGTCTTGATTGGAAGCGCGATCATCGACGGGGGATTGCTGAGTCGTTGTTTCGGGAGAGACCTTTGACGCACCTGCAGGGCGTGAAATCAACCGACTAAGCTTCGTGTTGTTTCCTAATCCATTCTGTAAGACAACGCCGGCCAGTCCTATGGTTGCCGATAGCTTGAGCGCCGTAGACTCTTCGACGTTTTCTATTGGGTCGTCGGGCTTAAGAAACTCTTTAGGCTCTGCCTTGGCTGTGGCGGTGTTCTGACTATCCGTCTGGTATCCCATTGCATCTGGCTCACGCTTTTCTCCAAGATTGGGCAGCCGTTCTGCCTTATGCTCAGCAAGGGCTTTCTCCACAGGGGCAGAAACAACCGAAGGGTCTGTATGGTCAGGAGTGAGAATTTCTATCGGCAGAGGGCCCTCCGTCTTAATGTCAATCACGTTCCGAGGGTTATCCGGCAGACGGAATCTATCCTCTTCAGACTCATTCGATAAGTTTATTCCTGGCAAAGAAGCATTTGTAAACACATTGCTATCACGAATTCCAAAATTGGCTGTTGCCAGTCTGTGTGCCATATCTTCCGAAAACTCATCCGCCACAGTAGTGGCGATCGGCCCTTCGTTCACATTCGTGAGGTTGATGGTGAATTGCTCGGTATAGCTCTGGCCGCCACTGTCCGTCACTTGCACGGTGAGGTTGTGGCTCGCGGCCGCTACATAATTGAGGAGGCTCCCGTCCGCCACCGTGATCACACCCGTACTCGCATCGATGGCAAAGCGGCCGCCCGCCGTATCGGTCAGGCTATAGGTTTTTGTGTCACTCGCATCGGGATCGGTGCCCGTGACTGCGCCGACTACGGTCCCGGTTACTGCGCTCTCGGCGACGGTGTTGGCGGAGAGGGCGAGGTCCGTTGGCCCCTCGTTCACATTGGTGAGATTGATGGTGAATTGCTCGGTATAGCTCTGTCCCCCGCTGTCCATGACCTGGACCGTCACCGTGTGGTTGGCGGCGCTCTCATAATCAAGCAAGCTGCCGTCGGCGACGGTGAGCCGACCAGTGGCACTGTTAATGGCAAACCGGCCCCCGGCAGTATCGGTCAGGCTATAGGTCTTCGTGTCGCCCGCATCCACATCGCTTCCCGTGACGGTGCCCACCACCGTGCCGGTCGTGGCATTCTCGGCGATGGTGCTCGCGGACAGGCTCAGGTCTGTCGGCGCTTCATTGATATTTGTCACTCGAACAGTGATCGCTTGTGAATCGATGCCTCCTCGTCCGTCGCTGGCCTGTACGACGACCTGATACGTATTGTTGCGGTCTGTATCGGTTGGCTGTTCAAAGTTTGGGGTTGAGTTTAAATGTAATACACCAGTGTTCGGATTGATCGTAAATTGAGCCGCATCCGCCCCTCCAACAACGCTGTACGTGACCCGTGCACCTTGATCCTGGTCTATGGCACGAACTCGTGTGACGCTCGCGTTGTTTTCTCGAATCGTTACGGAAGCGATATCGCCTCCTTGATTGCTGGTAATCCTTGGTGCTTCGTTGACATCCGTGACACGCACACTAATTGACTGTGTGGCCGTCCCTCCGTGGCTGTCAGACACCTGAACCGTCACATCATAGACATTGTCTCTCCCCACATCCGACGATAGCTCGAAGTTCGGAGCAGTGGAGAATCGAAGAGCGCCGGTGGCGCTATCGATCGAAAACCGCGCCGCATCCGGTCCTCCGGCGATGCCGTACGTCAGGGTTGTTCCAGTATCAACGTCCATCGCAGCTACTATAGTCACGGTATTTTGATTTTCCGCTACATTCACAGCAGCCGCTGCTCCTCCGTCATTGCTGGTGATGATCGGCGCCTCATTCACGTTCGTGAGATTGATGGTAAAGCTCTCGGTGTAACTCTGCCCGCCGCTGTCGGTGACCTGGACCGTCAGGCTGTGGCTCGCCGCCGCTTCGTAATTCAACGAGGACCCGTCCGCGACCGTGATCACGCCGGTGCTGGCATTGATGGCAAAGCGGCCGCCGGCGGTATCGGTGAGGCTATAGCTCTTCGTGTCCCCCGCATCGACATCGGTGCCGTGACTGCGCCGACTACGGTCCCGGTTACTGCGCTCTCGGCGACGGTGTTGGCGGAGAGGGCGAGGTCCGTTGGCCCCTCGTTCACATTGGTGAGATTGATGGTGAATTGCTCGGTATAGCTCTGTCCCCCGCTGTCTGTGACCTGGACCGTCACCGTGTGGTTGGCGGCGCTCTCATAATTAAGCAAGCTGCCGTTGGCCACCGTGAGCTGGCCGGTGGCACTGTTGATTGCGAACCGGCCCCCCGCCGTATCAGTCAGGCTATAGGTCTTCGTGTCGCCCGCATCCACATCGCTTCCCGTGACGGTGCCCACCACGGTGCCGGTGGTGGCATTCTCGGCCACGGTGCTCGCCGACAGGCTTAGGTCACTCGGCGCCGTATTCGCATCCGCAACGTTATAGTCCACGTGAACGTTGTCGATGAATAAGCGATCTCCCCCGCTCGTTCCAGTCACCACAAACTGAATCTTGGTATCGGCAGACATGTGTTCCGAGATATCGAAACTGGCCGTGCCACTGCCTGTATGATTCGTCTTAGAAAAAGTGCCGTCGCTCAGGGTACGATAGTTGGCGCCGCCATCGGTTGAGATGCGGACTTCGACAGTGCCCCCCTTATCCAAATCATTATTGTAGTCAAAGCTGAGAGTGGCACTCCGTGCACTACTCAGATCCACAGCTCGGCTCACGGACGCCCCAGCTACCTGGGTCTGAATCCGCAACTCACCGGAATTGATCTGAATATGTCCACCATTGGCATCACTCTTCCCTACATCGACTTCCGTCCAGTTTGAGGACCATGACCTGGTTCCATCATTGTTTCCATAGGACTTGTCCGAGAATGTGTCGGCAACCGTTTCATTTCCCAAGACCTCAGCCCAATTCATTTGCGCATCGTAATCGACAGCCAACGACGTCTCGATGGTTCCCGTACTAACTTCCAACTCCCAATCTCCGCCGAGCGAGATGCTGCCGGTGAGGTCATTGCTCGCCTGCACATCGGCTCCTGTGAGGTTAGCCAGCATGTCCACCGCAGCTTGTCCTGCTTCCCCTTGCGCAAATTCACAGCCATAGACCAGGATATCGGCCTGCTCAGAAAGTGATTGGTGAATGACCGCCAGATCATCCGCATATTGAGTAGACATCGAGTCCGCATTGAGCACCCCAGTCCCGAGCTGGAGTTCACCGGCACCTCCGTGTGAAATAAGATGAATGGCATCGATGCCGTTACGTTGGGACAAGGCGTTCGCCATCTGCTCAATGCCATCCTGTCCGCCGTCGAGCATAATGACTTCGACGTTCGAGTTCATGCTGCTGAGGAGATCCTGGTAGTTCGGAACGGTGGGGTCAACAAACACCACTTCACTTCTTGACTCACCTGGATTATAGGTCGCAATCGCGTCAAGTACGCCCTGCGATTCAGCCTGCTCTGCAGACGGGCCATCGGCATGATGATCTGACGAAACGGCCGTCTCGGCCTGCTCTTGCGCGACCTGTTCAGATGCCACCTCAGAAGCCGTCGCTGAGGCAGCTGCGTCGAACATGAGCCGCTGTTCGAGAGAAATGAGAGACCCTTTGATACCAGACGATGATGTCTGGGCCGGTCGGTCCTTCTGGCCGCTTGAGTGAGGTGCTTTCTTTTTTCTACCGAAACCGAACATAGGTATGCCTCAGTCCATCCAGATAAAGACCCACATCACATATCAGTAAATCTCGGTACGAGTGAGGGTGATCCACAAGCGACAGGGAGGAACCGATCCCAACCATGACAAATAATCAGCTACGCGTGTATACCCCCTTGATTACACTCTAATCTTTCACATTGTATGTGGTCGGTAAGACATTGCTTATTAAGCATGTATCACTTCATTTCATACAGCGGTATGCATTTCACTCTGAAGCGTTAGTTCGATCAGCTCAAATTTGAACTCCGCTTTCTCGCCTCGCGGCCTGATGCATATGCCGAGTCTTTCAATGTCAAACTCGGTGCATGAGGAATGACCGTGACCACTGTTGGTACAGTGCAGGCTCAAGGCACTCTCCAAATCCTCAACCAAACTTGTACTCGACCAACTGTGCCCTGGCCCACCCAGCTTGATCACCCAGTTCACCATTCATACGAACACCACGGAACGTATCTTGGCAATTGGAGATCGAAGTGAGGCAGGATCAGACAGGTTCCATCTTGATATCAAGGGGAATTAGTTCGGCGCCAGTTGCGTTGGCTCGATGAATAGAAGTGTCACTCAATACATTCACTCTGCTATTTAAACTCATGATACGAATCATGTTTTGCTCGACGAGGAAATAATGGCCTAAGAGCCGTCCATACGGAGAATTGCCCCAATACGACGCCCATCTTCGCCCTCCTCGGTAATCTCCAAGCCGGCACTCCAATCGTGACCATGGAAACACAGCTGGCAGGGTCCGCTCTTGAGGGGTCAACAATGTAGCCCTTGAGGAACACCGGGAGTCAGGGTACACTGAATTTCCTGCGCTCTTCCCAAACCCAAGTACGGTACCGTCATCAGAAGGAGATTCTTGTATGAAGACCATGAATGGGTTAGCTCTCTGTCTCGTCTCTGCCCTCATCGGCGCATCCCTGTCCCTATCTTCTCCCGCTCTCGCTCAGAGCCTCCCACCGGCAGCCAAACAAAACGGTGCCGCGGTACAGAAGCCTGTCAGAACCATCGGTATGGAAGAGTATCGAAAGATCGTCGAGAATCCTGGACCAGCCTTGATCGTCGATGTACGAGAGCCGTACGAATATGCAGCCGGGCACGTCCCGGGGGCAATCAACATTCCACGGGGCGTGATCCAAACCGAAATCTGGAAACACGTCGGATCTGCAGAGAAAGCCGACGCGGAACGCCCGATCGTGCTCCAGTGCCAAGCTGGGAGGCGTGCAACCCTTGCTGCTCAAACCCTTGGAGAACTTGGATTCACGCAGACCTCTGCGGTCATCATGAACCTCGACGACTGGAAGCAATCCGGCAATCCTTTCGTGAAGTAATCGTTTAGGTATTCAGATTCCAACTGTGGAGAATCCCATGAGCGTCGACCGCTCTCTCCGTGTGATTGCCCGTGCCAAGGCCAAGACCGACCATGTGGGACAGGTGCGAGAGATCCTGACTGTCTTAGTTGATGCGACTCGCCGGGAACCTGGCTGTCTCAGCTACGAGCTTTTGCAGAACCATGCCGATCCGACTGACTTTGTGTTTGTCGAACGATGGGCCAGCCCGGTAGCAGAACAGGCGCATTTCCTGACGCCTCATCTGTTGGCCACGCTGCAACAGTTGACCGGTCTTCTAGCCTCTGAACCTCAGATCTGTCGGTATGGTGTCGTGCGATAGTTGGCTGTCTTGGTCGATCTCTGTCAGGATGAACCCCAGGATGGGATATCCTGAGATTCCCCTCCAAGTCGACGTTGGCACAACCGAACCCGCACGGAGAACCCAGACGATGACACTCGTGACGCCAGACACAGAACTCACTCTCTCGTACCACAATCAGCGAGCTGTCGTATCTCCCTGGGGCGCGTCGTTACGACGATACTTCTTTATTGATGCAGACGGGCAGGAGATCGATATTGTCTGGGGCTATTCTGGTGGGAGTGGGAAGCGAGGCGGACAGGGCGACGTGCTCATCCCCTTTCCCGGTCGCATTGGGAATGGCCAATATTCATTCGACGGGCAAGTATTCCAACTTGACTGCAATGACAAGGAGGGCCCCAATGCCATTCATGGATTTGTTCGGAGTCTGCCGTGGCAGGTGCAGGATGTTCACGCAAACAAGGTGACGTTTGAAATTCGTCTCGATGCCGAGACATATGCTGGACGAGGCTATCCTTTTTCACTTGCCGTAAGAGTGATGTATGACCTCGGTGCCTCTGGGCTCACCTGCACATTCACCGTGAGAAATGAAGGGCAACAGGCTGCGCCGGTCGGAGTCGGATTTCATCCCTACTTCACCGTTGGAACGTCTGTGATCGACGAGGCTGAGGCGCAGATCCCAGGAGCCGCCTCTGTGGAATTCAATGAGTGGCTTGTTCCAACAGGCAAGATCCTGAGCGTGACCGGCACGCCGTGGGACTACCGGCGATTTCGCGGGATTGGCCATCAGCGCTTCAACCATTGTTATGTACAGCTCGAACGTGACGCACAGGGAATGGCCACGGCATCCTTGCGTCATCCCGCAAGCGGCCGTGTCATCGACATGATAATGGATCCCGCGTTTTTCGCAGTGGTCGTGTATACCGGAGATGCCATTGCCGACGCGCCACGAGCCGCGCTTGCCATCGAACCGATGACCTGCGCGAGTGATGCGTTCAATCATCCGGACTGGGGGCTGAAGCGGCTCGTTCCCGGTGAGACATTCTCCGGGCGGTATGCTGTACGGCATCGGGTCATATCGTAAGGCCGCTTGTGGCTATCGTTCGCAAGAAGACTCAATAAAAAAGCGATGAGGCGTCAGGCGACTCCCTGGATCTAAAAACATGTGCGCTGATGTTTGGGGAAAAGGTTCAAGGGGAAGAGAAGCATGAATCTAGCGTGATGTCTGAAGCACAATTCTGGCTGTATGAGTCAAACGAATGCCTAAGCCGTTGGTCTCAAGCCACCGGCTCGGCCTTGCGTCACAGCAGACAATCTCTCAGGCGATTTTCCGGAGAGGAGCAGGCTTGTCGCTGGTTCGTTCACGGGAGAGATGGCCAAGCTTGAGCTGCAGCTCCTCGAACGACTCTGCTTGAACCTGTTGTTCAGGAGAGCTCTGCAGACAACCACGCCACTTACCCTGCTCTTGCCAGATCGTGTATTTCGTCATGTTGCAGAGTCTAGCTGTAAGTCGATACGCTGAAAAGAATTTTCTCTGTTTTTGCCGTGGTGCGTAAACAAGCGAGGCGGCAACTCCTCTGGGCGGGCATGACTCCTCGTGCAAACCTTGCTTCAGGTCTTGCAGTGGATGGATCTCAATACCGCTGATGCGCAAGCCATGACCTTTCAACAGATTGTCTCGAACCGACTGTCCTTTCGCGTGGCCATGGCCGGGTCCGGCGAGAAGCTGGTGCTCTGCCTGCATGGGTTTCCAGAATCCGCGATCTCATGGCAACATCAAATTGACCCGCTGGCGCAGGCAGGGTATCGGGTCTGGGCCCCCGATCTCCGAGGATATGGTGGCACGACGCGACCGACGAGCATAGACGCCTACCGAATTGAATCCTTGATGGATGATGTTACCGGACTTCTCGATGCCGCGCAGGTTCAACGCGCCATCCTGGTCGGGCATGATTGGGGTGGAATCATCGCCTGGTACTATGGGATGCGGCACGCCGGGCGCGTGGAAGCCTTAATCATTGTGAACGCGCCTCACCCCGCCTGCTTTGAACGGGAAGTACGACATTGGCGGCAATTGCATCGTTCCTGGTACATGGGATTGTTTCAAATGCCCTGGCTACCGGAAGCGGCAATGTCTACCGGTCATGGCTATGTGATTGGTGAGATCTTTCGGCGCATGACGAAGCAGATGCCGGATGATCTCATTCAACGGTATCGACGGCAAGCGTGCGAGCCAGGAGCACTCACAGCCATGCTGAATTACTATCGCGCCGCCCTACGCGGCGGCGGGGCATTGCGGCAGCGAAGGTTGGGATATCCTCCTGTCCCCGTCCCTACACTGGTGATCTGGGGAGTGCAAGATCACGCACTCGTCAGCGAGAATCTTGATGGGTTGAATGAGTTCGTCGACGACCTGACGGTGGTGACGGTCACCGACGCCGGACATTTCGTGCATGAAGACAAGCCGGAGCAGGTCACGCGCGACATGTTGATGTGGTTGCAGCATCACGAGCGAACCTGATTCATAGACGCCATAGCTGACCTTCCTCATCGAACCGCCAGACACTTTCTCCCTTTGATGTGCGTCAACGCGCAAGCCCCATTCGACTGCGTGCCTCCTCATGATTTCACCGTTCTTCATGCGCCCAATTCCCGCCTTGTTATGGGCCGAGTGAAAACCTCCACAGTCTGCGTCACGTCTCACCGCTGTCTTATCCCGCTGAAAGTAGCCAAGTTGTTGACCAATAAGACAACTGCGTTAGTATGCAATGAATTCCTTCTACGTCATTCACAGTCCGACGAGATGAGGTTCCCATGAGAGAAGCGACGACAGCCATGGCTTCGCCTGTCGACACAGAATCCGATCGACGCACCAGGGTCCTCCTTGTGGTCGCCTGCGTGATGCTGGCCGGCCTGATCTATGCCGTGGTGGCACGAGACGAAGCCGTCTCTTGCCCAAACGAACTGATCGGCGCATGGGTCACATCGGCGAAAGGATACGAGGACGGAATGATCGTGTTTACCAAGACCGGCGTGGCCTTCAGCGTCGGAGCAGAACACGTGGATGCGCAGGCCCTTCGTCGCCTCGAGGTGTTTCCTGAAGGCCCTCGTACGTTGTACACGGTAATCTACGGCGACTCGCGACGCGACGAGCAAACCTTGTCGTTCTATTACCACACGAACGAGCAGACCATCACCTTCAAGAACCAGTTGCATCTCGTCTGGACCAGAAAAGCGATGCAATCATGAAGGGAGTGTTTCAGCGCCGACAGCTCTTTGTTCATCCGGTTCAATACTGGTTTGTGATCACCACCCTCCTCTACTTCGCCTGTCTCCTGCTCACGCTCTATGCCGTAGTGTTCCTGCCGATGGCTCAGCCGCTCTATGATTCGACTATTTCCTGGGAACAACGCGCGGACATTGCGACGCAGTTTCTCGAGTTGAATGGGAGAATTTGGCCCTGGTTGATCATCACATTTCTCGTGTTGCTCCTCCATTCCCTGTACTTCATGCATCGCATTGCCGGCCCGCTCTATCGGTTTACGGCACTCTTTCGGTCGATCGGAACCGGTCAACTGCATCAGCGGGCACGCTTGCGGAAGCATGACTATTTGCATCGAGAAGCACAGGCCTTGAACAGCATGCTGGACCATTTCGAAAGCAGGATACAGGCCGTCAACCTGCAGTCGGCACTTGTGGTAGAAGCCTACGAAGCCGTCGCGCGGCGGATTCATGAGCAGACTTCCGACCAGATCACCCCTGCCCTTCAGATGCTCGATGAGGAGATGGGACGGTTCAAGACCTGTCTGGCTGAATGTGAGCTACAGACACAGCAACCACTCGCACAACAGTGCTCTGAACGTGCCGAATCGAGCACCAGTCAATCTTCCACTGCAATGAAGGCCGCATAATCATGGGAGAACCACTTCGAGCGACAAGCCCATCCGACCACCAGGCCGACACTCCAACCGACACCAACGTCTCCAAGGAATCCTCCGGCCCACGTCCGGCACTGGTGTCAGTGCCATTGCAAGATGCGCGAGCGAAGTCGAGCGGCGATCGCACGCACAAACGCCGATTGATGAGCTTCGTCCATCCGCTCCAAGCGCGTGTCCTCAGCCACGTCATTGTGTATTCGCTGATCGTGTTCGTGGTATTGGCCATCCCGGTCTTCAAACCACTCCTGCAATCACTCGACAATCCAGCCCTCTCCTGGCAGAAGCGCGCCGTGGTGGCCGACGACTTGCTCAACCTGCACGCCAGATTCTGGCCCTGGGCGCTTGGCGCGAGTGTCGTGGTCCTGATCCATTGCATTCATTCCTTGCTGCTCATGCAACGTGTCGCCGGCCCGCTCTATCGTCTCGCGCGAGTGTTTCCCCAAATCGGTGATGGGAACTTATGTATTCGGGCCACGTTTCGAGAAGGTGACTATCTTGTCCCGGAAGCCGATCTCGTGAATCAGATGACCGCCCAGCTGCAAACGAAAATTAATATGCTGAAACATGCGCAGGTCATGCTGGCACTCGACACCGCGCGGTTCAAAGAAGTGGCCGTCATCAAGAATGATCCAGCCTTGACGGCTTTGGCCAAGCAGATGGAGCAGAACCTGGCCGGGCTCAAGACCTCCCTCGATACATTTAAAACCTACAGCGGGTAGATGGTCAGGATGGGAAACGGGACCGTGCGTGTCATTCGAAAGCACCCATTTTGTGCGGCGCCACAGTCTGCGCTCACACAGACTGAAGGCTTCACCCTCATTGAACTCATGCTCGCGGTCTCGATCGTTGGGGTATTGGCTTCCCTTGCCGTTCCGAATTACGTGGACTTCATCGAAAAGGCCCGCATGGCCAAGACCGTTGCGGAACTCCACGGCCTCACGAAAGAAATCAAAGGATATGCGCTTGGTGCGGAACAATATCCAGATTCACTGGCGGACATCGGACGGAGCACGATGTTGGACCCATGGGGAACGCCGTATCAGTACTGGCGAGTCAACTGCGATCCTGTTTATGACATCGGCAGCCTTGCCAAACTGAAATTGCGTAAGAAGGGAAATCCACGAGTGATCCCTGCCGCTGACTCCCCCTTCACGCATAACGATTGGCATCGTTCTCTCGCCGTTGATAACGGGGATCATCAAGATCTTCTCCATTTTGCTGCTGGTGGTGGCAACGGTGGCGGAGGTGGAAATGGAGGGGGGGGCGGTGGCAATGGCGGCGGCGGGCAGAATTGTGGACAGGGTGGAGCGAGGAAGGACCGTCACCTCCACCCGATTAGTTCAGACTTTGATCTTTACAGCATGGGAACGGACAAAGATTCTGTGAAGCCCCTGACGGCACAGAAGAGTCATGATGATGTCATCCGGGCAAGTGATGGTGGGTATTACGGCTTGGCCAGGAACTTCTAACTCGTTGAGACCATGCAAACTCCGTTTTCGCTTTCACTCCTTCACAGCCGCATCGGGCGCCGGATTCTTGGTCTGTTCGTGCTCTGTGCGCTGGTGCCGACCTCCATACTCGGATGGGTTTCGTACCGGCAAGTCACGGAACAGCTGATCGTTCAAGCTTCGGCCAGACTGAAACAGGAGAGCAAATCACAAGGGATGGTGCTGTATAGCCATCTCCTGACCTTGACGGCCGATCTGGATCGGATCGCTTCCGAATTGCCGAAGGATGGAATCGTTCTTACAGACACGGCCATCACGGCCTCGGTGAAAGAGTTGGGTCGGCGCTTTCACGAGATTCATCTTTTAGCAGCTGGGGGTTCTGGCCGCCGTGGGCTCACCCAGGCACAGATCGCACATCTTCAGGAAGGGAAAGCCTTGCTGGAGATTCATCCTGTGCCGGACCACCTTCCTCAGCTCACCCTTACTCGCATCGTGAACCCACGCCGATGGGACGCAGGACTTCTCTCCGCTCAGATCGATGAGACATCACTGTGGAGCACACAGGTCAAAGAGGCCCTGCCTGGGGATACGGATCTTGTGATCGAGGACGGCGCCCGACAAGTGCTCTACACAACCTTTTTGCAGCACGTCACTCTTCCTGATTTCAGACGGCGGGACGTTGTCGCCCCGATGGGCGAAGGGGCTTTGTGGCGTTTCGGCAGGCAGGAGTATGTCGCAGGGGCTTGGTCGATGCCGCTTCGACATACGTTTCTTGTCGAACCATGGGTCATTGTGCTGAGTCAACCCAGAGAATCGGCGCTGGCTCCGGTTGAGCAATTTCGCCACACGTTCCTGCTCGTCATCGCGTCCGCGTTGAGCGCTGTTGTTCTGCTCAGCTTCGTACAGATCCGCCGTAGTTTGTACCCGGTGGCGGTCTTGCAAGAAGGCACGGCCCGTCTCGCGGGTGGCGATTTCACGACTCGCGTCACCGTGAAGAGCGACGATGAATTCCACGACCTCGCAAGCTCGTTCAATAGTATGACTGGAAAGCTCAGTCAGCAGTTTCACATGTTGGAGACCATTTCGGCGATCAGCCAAGCGATTCTTTCGAGCCATGAACCAACGGCCATGATCAAGATCGTCCAGTCACGCATTACTGACACGATCACGTGCGACGCCGTGGGGATGACCTTGGTCGATCCTGAAGAGGGAGGCTCCGCCGTCCTATGGGTGCGTGTCATTGACGGTCCATCAGATCATGAGTCGCAGGCCTATCCGTGCCAGTTTTCCGACGACCATCTCGCCGCGATGAAGGCCCACCCCACCCACTTTATTGCTACGGCCTCTACCCTGCCGCCATACCTGACGCCGATGCAGAAGCCGGACCTCTCCCTCTTTGTCACGTTTCCAATCATCGTGAACGAGATCGTCAGCGGCGCGTTGGTGCTGGCCTATCGCCAGAGACACAAACCACCGGCCGACAATCTGGCCCATGCCCGTCGCCTGGCCGATCAGGTGGCCGTGGCCTTGGCCAAGAACCAAGCCATGAAAGCGCAGATACAGGCGCAGATCGAATTGATTGGGGCCGTCGACGACAAGCAGCAGGCAGAGGAGCGTGCGACGATTCTCCAATCCGCCAATCAGTTATTGGAAACAAAGGAAGAGCGGCTTCGCCATCAACAGAGCGCCACACTGGCCCTAGTGCAGGACCGCACGGTGTTTGAGGGGGCGCTCCCGTTTACGGCCAAACAGCTGACCACCGTCGCGGCGCAGGCGCTTGTCGTCGATCGTGTCAGTGTGTGGATTTTTGAAGAGCAGACACAAGCCCTGTATTGTCTTGATAGTTACGATCGACCGGCCAATACGCATGCCTTCGGCGGAAAACTGACCCGCGCACAGTCTCCAATCTATTTTGAAACACTGGGCTGCGGACACCTGCTCGCTGCATCACAGGCGCAACAAGATCCGAATTTACGGGAACTGGTCACAGGGAGTCTCGCCCCTCAGCAAATCGGTGCTCGAATCGACGCACCGTTTCAGACCCAGGGCAAGCTGACAGGCGTCATCACCATCGAACATGTCGGCTCGTCTCGAGACTGGGCGCCGGATGAACAGCAATTCACCCAGGCCTTGGCGAACTTTATGACGCTTGTGCTGGAAGCCGCGCGGCGCCGTGAGTCTGAGGAAGCCCTCGCCCTCGCCAAGATCGCGGCGGAAGATGCGACGAAGGCCAAGGCGGAGTTTCTGGCGAATATGAGCCACGAAATCAGGACGCCGATGAACGGTGTCATTGGCATGACCGAAATTCTCGCCCGCACTCCCCTCTCCGACACGCAACGCCATTATGTGGACACGATTCACAACTCCAGCGACACGCTCTTAACACTGATCAACGACATTCTCGACTTTTCAAAGATCGAAGCCGGCAAACTGGATATCCAGTCGGTGCCGATCGATCTCAGAGATCTCGTCGAACGAACCGTTGAGCAGTTGGCCGAGCGCGCACAGCGCAAACACCTCACCCTGTCGGTGGAGTACGATCCAACTCTCCCAACCGCGGTGATGGGCGACCCGATCCGAGTCCGACAAATCCTCACCAATCTATTAGGCAATGCCATCAAATTCACCCAAGCCGGCGACGTGAGTGTGACCGTGGCACTCGATCCATCCCTTTCCAGTGAGGGGACTCCACATATGATCAGACTGGCCGTCACGGACACAGGATCCGGCATCAGCGCCGAAGGCCAGGCGAAACTCTTTCAGTCTTTTTCCCAAGTGGATGGGTCCTCGACCAGAGTCCATGGAGGGACTGGTCTTGGCTTGAGCATCTGTAAACAACTGAGTGAACTGATGGGTGGGACGATCGGAGTCGAGAGTGTCATCGGGCAAGGCAGCACGTTCTGGGTCGTCCTCCCGTTTCCGCTCCAAGCTGGAACGGTGGTCGAGAACCCGGCTGATTCCGTACTGGCAGGTGTGCGGGTATGCGCGGCTATCAATCACCCTGTGACCCGTCGGATTCTGACCCGCTATCTCAGGCACTGGGGCCTTTCGGTCAACATGGCCAGCTCAGGCTCAGAATTTCTTGAGTTCGTCATGAACGAGCTCGCCACGGATGGTGGTAAGGTATTGGCCCTCGTTGATGAATCCTGTGCAGACATGACCGGCCAGGAACTATTGCAGGCACTGACCTCCGATTCCTCACTGAGCGAAGCCGGCATCCTCCGCTTGGTATCGTTCACGCAGCGGGCGGAGATCGAACAAGACCCCGCATTCGGTGGGATGCACTGTCTCACCAAGCCACTTCGTTACCAGACCCTGCGTGATGGGCTCGTCAATGGGTTGACCAACACATCGGTGATGGTCTCGCAGACACAGATCGCGCCGACTTCGGCCTCGGAGTTGTGTGGACAGGTGTTATTGGCCGAAGACAACCCAGTCAATCAAGAGATCGCCGTGCTCATGCTCCAGACCCTGGGTTGCACCGTCACGGTGGCTCAGAACGGCCAAGAAGCGGTGGACCAGGCGAAGAGAGCCGCCTATGACCTCATTCTCATGGATTGCCAAATGCCGGAGATAGATGGTTTTGAAGCCACCAAGGTGATCCGTGAATGGGAAATGGCTGGATCTCGGCCTGCCATTCCGATCATTGCGCTCACGGCCTATGCGACACCGGGTGACCGTGAACAGTGCTTAGCCGCCGGCATGAGCGACTACATCGCAAAGCCCTTCTCCATGGAACGGCTGCGGGCAGTGTTGACCTCCTGGCTGCAACCGGCTCCGACACCATCAACGATCAATCAGCCTGCTTCACAGCCGACCGTGACGTTGGTCGCGGCGACGCCGGAACCAGAGTTTGAGGCGTCCTTGATTGTCGATGTGAAGGCGTGGGAGTCGATTTCAAGCCTCCAGCGACCGGGCAAAGCAGATCCGCTCGCCAAGATCCTGTCGCTATATTTGGCGGACTCACAACAACTTGTCGATATGCTGCATCAGGGCATGGATGTTGGAGATGCCACGGCTGTCAACCAGGCTGCGCATAGCTTGAAAAGCAGAAGCGCGGTCCTCGGAGCCCTCTCTCTCGCAACACTCTGCCAGCAGTTCGAGACTCTCAGTCGCCAGGGGCAGCTGAACGAGGCTGAACCACTGTTGAATCAACTGGATGCGGCATTTGACCACGCCTGCCAGATTTTTGGAGCTGAACTCAACAAGAGGAGAGCCGCATGACGTCCCCTACCCAACCACCTTTTCCCCTCGCACTGATCGTCGACGATGATCCAACGTTGCGTGCATTATCACGGATGAGCTTGGAACAAGAGGATCTCCGAGTGGAAGAAGCCTCGTCGGGGCAAGCTGCCATCGACTGTGCCGCGGTCACGATGCCGGACATCATCATCCTCGACTTGCAAATGCCGGGCATGGATGGGTTTGTTGCCTGTCAGCAACTCCGGCAGTTGCCGCGCGGGGAATTTGTGCCTATTCTCATCATGACGGGGCTGGATGACATCGATTCGATCGCGCAGGCATACGAAGTCGGCGCGACCGACTTTATCGTGAAGCCTTGTCCTGGGCTCATCCTGAGTCAGCGAGTACGGTACATGCTTCGGGCAAGTGAGATGCTCAACGCGCTTCGCAGCAGCGAATCCCGGCTTGCTCAAGCCCAGAGAATCGCTCAATTAGGCGGATGGGAATGGGATCTCGTCAAAGACCGCATGCACGTCTCGGATGCGGCGTGCCGGATCCTCGGAATCGCGCCAACCTTGTGTGATCACTCCCAGGCTTCGTATCTTGCGCGTGTGCACGAAGCGGATCGCGCATGGGTTGCCGAGGCCATGCGAGCGGCGGTCGCCGATGGAACAGAATTTGATCTAGACCATCGCCTCGTCCAGAACGATGGTGCCGAACGCATCGTCCACGTCCTCGGAGAGACTATCATGGACGATGCCGGGCAGGCGGAGTGTATGGTGGGCACGGTCCAAGATGTCACCGATATGCGAGCGACGGAAGCGAAGATCTATTTTCTCGCCAACTATGACAGCGTGACTCATCTTCCCAATCGAAGCTTATTCCTCCATCGCGTGGCACAAGCGATGACCTGTGGCGCAGGCAGCCATGTCATCGGCGCACTCCTCGTCGTAGGCCTCGACCGGTATCATCGCCTGCGTGACATGCATGGCTCGCGAAAAGCAGAACAGCTCGTCAAGGACGTCGTGGAGCGCCTCCAGCATACCCTTTCGGCTGGCGTCATACCTGTACCGTCCACCGGTGCTGAGACTCCTGTCCTGGCGCGTCTGAGCGATGATCAATTTGCGATGCTGTACACCCATCTGTCTGCGCCTGAGGACTCTGCCAAAGTGGCTCACACATTGATGAGCGCTCTCGGTACTCCGTTTGTGATCGACGGTACGAGCGTGACGCTTTCGGCACATATTGGACTCGCGATACCTGGAGCCGACGGTGCGGATGCTGATGTGCTCCTGCGCAATGCCGTCACAGCCCTTCAAGCCGCCACAACCACGGGCCAGAACAGTTACCGATACTACTCCTCTGCGATGAACACCTCACTGGCTGCCCGGATCAGCCTGGAACAGGATTTACGCGCCGCCACTACCGCAAATCAATTCGTCCTCCACTATCAACCACAGGTCGATATTCTCTCGGAGAAGGTCGTCGGCTTTGAAGCGCTCATCCGATGGCAACATCCCACTCGTGGGTTGATCTCTCCGGCTGAGTTCATTCCGGTGGCCGAAGAAGAGGATCTGATCATCCAGATGAGTGAATGGGTGATCACGAGCGTGGTGCGGCAACAGAGGATGTGGCACAAAGGAGGATTGGCTCCGACCGCCGTGTCCATCAATCTTTCTGGGCTTCATTTCCGACAACGCCATATCGCTAGTCACATCAAGGCACTCGTCTATGAGCAGGGCGGGAATCCACAGGATAATGAAGCTCCCCGCAGCAAGCTGCGGGGTATCACAGAACTAAAACATGTGGAGCTGCCGGAGATCATCGCGGGATTGTCCTTGCCGCTGTACATACCGCTCGACTGTCTGCCAGTTCGCTCGCTCTCCTACCGTGGCCACATAGTACCCATCGGTCCAAAATTCTCCACCCCACAGCACTCGTTTGACGGCAGGCTTTCGGCGAAAGATTTCCCGGGCCGTGATGCTCTTAAATATCTGTACAATCCGCCCCGGCGCCATTTTCGGATGGGCACTGCAGAGGAGATGGATGTGATTCTTGTCCGTCCCAATCGCTTCCATCTCGATCGGAAATCGTTCTGCAATCTCTGCCGCCGTGTCCTCAATAATCGCGGTCACTTCCTCATCCAGCAGCGCCTTGCGGTATTTCACCGGAAACACAATATGGTAGTGGATTTGCCATGCACAGTGCGCCCCCTTGCGAACCTCATTGTCCCTCTGATCCGCCATGCGCCAGAGGGTACCAGAGAAACGGATCCCCGTAGCAAGCTACGGGGAATCACAAGTTGAACTGGAACTCACGGAGAGCGTGTTGATGACCGATGCCTCGACCACCATTGCCACGCTCAGGGAATTGAAGGAGTCTGGGTTCCGCTTGGCCATCGATGATTTTGGCACGGGATACTCATCGCTCGCGTATCTTCAGCGGTTTCCCCTCGACACGCTCAAGATCGATCGGGCGTTCGTTAAAGATCTCAAGCTCGGCACAGTTGATTCCCCCATCATACGAGCGATCATCGGCATGGGTCGCGCACTCAAGCTTCACGTCGTGGCCGAAGGAGTGGAGACTCGCGACGAGCTGGCATTTCTTCGCATGCAAGGCTGTGCCGCGTACCAGGGCTACCTGTTTAGCAAACCGGTCCCCGCGAATCAGCTGCAGCATCTCCTGCGGGATCGCCGATCCGAAGACGCATCAATGGCAGCCGAGCGTTTCCGAAATCGCCTGGCCAGCTGAAGCATGGTGTTGCTAACGGAGAGGTTTCGACAGCTAACCTATGGTCGGCCAGGCGTCGCAATCGCAGAGGGTGTGGTTCCCGCCAGAAAAGGATTACCTACCAGCACTGTCAATGGGACAAGCGTCCCTGTTTCGGGGGTGATGGTAAAAGCCGACACACGCCCCCCCAGGGTTGTCACGTTGGTTGCCACGTACAGGAATCGCCCATCTGGTGACATCGTCAGGGCTACGGGAGTTGCATTTGCCCCGGCTGAAATGGGATTGAGGTTGCCCGCCGAGGTTGACACGAGCCCCAAGAGTCCGTCGCTTCCGATCGTGAATGCCGATATGGTGCCGCCACCATTGGCGGCATAAAGAAATCGTCCATCAAGGGAGACCATGAGGGAGTTGGGAGCCGTAGCGCCGGTGCCCGTGAGGATTGGATTTGTCGTGCCCCCTGCAGGCGGCACTAACGTTAAGAGGCCGTTTGTTCCGATCTGAAAAACCGTCACGTTATGAGAGCCGCTGTTGGCCACATAGAGAAACGATCCGTTCGGCGAGATGGCCATGCCTTTTGGGGCTGTCACACTGGTCTTGATAGGGTTGGCATTTGCTCCAGACGGAGCGATCGGACTGAGAAGTCCGGTGGCTCCGATCGAGAAGGCCATGACATCGTTGGATCCGCTGTTGGCGACATAGAGAAATTGCCCGTTTTGAGTGATCGCAATGGCTGCGGGATCTGCTCCGTTGACTGATACAGGATTCGTGGTGCTGGCCGCTTGCGGTATCAAGGTCAAGGCGCCGGAGGCCTCTATGTTGAACGCGGTCACCTTGTCCGTGCCACTATTCCCTACATACACATGCTTGGTATTTGGAGCGATGGCCAGTGCACCTGGAGCTGCTTCGACCGACACCGGATTGGGATTGGATGGCGTCGTTGGGACTGATAGGAGTGCGCCTTCTGTAGACACTCTGAATGCCGTGACCGTACTTGTTCTACCGTTCGTCACATAGGCGAAAAACCCATCGGAGGACACGGCCATGGCGGAAGGGCCTGAGACATTCGAGAACGGAGAGCCCGGAATCGGGGCGAGGATTCCGCTTGTGGCATTGATACTGTACCCCGACACATTATCAGAGCCGCTATTTGCGACATAGAGGATGGATGTCGTTCCAAGCCCTCCTAATGTTCCCCCGGTTCCTCCAAATCCCCCACCCTCTCCTCCGTCGTCGCCACAGCCTGATGAGAGCACGACCAATGAAAAGAGCCCTCCCAGTAGTGCCTTCTTCAGGATCACAAAGTTGTGCGTGTCTCGGCGGATCATAGTTGTTTTATATCACCCTCACGAAGCGCTGACAACGAAGCAGTTTGGGGTGTTGTACGATTGTCACGTGCGATTAACACGGAGTCGTAGTGAGGTGAGAGTAAGAGATGTGGAGCGCTGGTTGGATGTCGGCGGCAATGGCTGCCGCTTTCAAGTTCAGCGTCTTTGTGGGCAAATAGCCAGCGGCGCAGTACATGCGCCACGGGCTACTATTCGGTTATAGAAGATGACTTACGGTCGACCGGGCGTGGCGATACCAGACGGTGTCGTTCCTGCGGGAAACGGGTTTCCCAACGTCCCACTGACTGGAGTCAGAGCGCCAGTTCCTGCTGTGATGGTATAAGCTGATACATTATTACTGCCACCATTGGCGACGTATAAAAATAGACCACTCGGTTCGATGGAAACTCCGCTTGGCGATGTGCCAGCAGCAATTGTGGCTGGTGATGTCAATGCTCCTGTAGCTCCATCAATTGTGAACATCGACACATTGTCGCTGCTGCCATTCGTCACATATAAGAAGTTTCCGTTAGGGGAGACCGTCACCGCGTTGGGGGTGGTTCCAGCCGCAAAGGGTGAACCGGCTGCCGGCGTGAGTGCGCCTGTGCCTGCCGTGATGGTGTAGGCTGACACGTTTCCACCGCTATTTGCGACGTATAAGAAGTTTCCATTGGGGGAGACTATCACCGCATTGGGGGTGGTCGCAGCTGGAAAGGGTGACCCTGCCACCGGCGTGAGTACGCCCGTGCCTGCCGTGATGGTGTAGGCTGAAACGTCTCCACCGCCATTTGCGACATATAAGAAGTTTCCGTTGGGGGAGATCGTCACCGCATTGGGCGTGGTTCCAGCCACAAAGGGTGACCCTGCTACCGGTGTGAGTACGCCCGTGCTTGCCGTGATGGTGTAGGCTGAAACGTTTCCACCGCCATTTGCGACATATAAGAAGTTTCCGTTGGGGGAGACCGTCACTGCATTGGGCGTGGTTCCAGCCACAAAGGGTGACCCTGCTACCGGCGTTAACGCGCCCGTCGTGCTGTTGACCGTGAATGCCGATACACTGTTCGCGCCACCATGATTTGTCACATAGACGAATGAGCCGTTGACGGACACAGTAACCGCAGATGGGGCCGTTACACCAGAAAATGGAGACCCACCAATGGTGGTCAGAGCTCCGGTTGTCGCGATCATGTACCCAGACACATTGTTGGATCCGCTATTCGCGACATACGCGATTCGCGAGCTTATTCCACCGCCGTTTCCAAATCCCCCATCCCCACCACCTCCACTTGGGCAGCCGGTCAACAGCAGGAGCGGCAAGGCGAGCCATGACGACATTCGTGTGTTCATGTGGTGTCCTTTTGTGTGTCTCGGAGTATGAGATCGCTCATTTCTCGTATAGCACGATAAAATACGTACACCAACTAAAATGACGTTTTTTGTTGGACTCTGATCGGTTCTCGCTGGCACACTGCGGACCCATCGGCATGGAGTATGATTGATCGTGCATCGCTCCCTCATTATTCTCGGATCTGGCTACACGGCTAAGTTTCTCTTGCCGCTCGCTCAGCACCGCTACTCTCAGGTCTTCGCTACCAGTCGGGACCCCGAGCGGCATCTCGGCCATCTGCATCCTGACCAACGGATACGATTCGATTTGGCACAACCTGAGACCTGGCAGGCGATTCCACCCTCAACCGATATCGTATGGTGTTTTCCCGCAATACCGATCGAGTTGGTTCGGCAGTTCGCTGATACCGTATCGCTACGCACCCGCCAGCTGGTCGTGCTCGGCAGTACCTCCGCCTACGACGTCGACGCCTCAGCCGAGTACCCCCCGTCCTGGGCTGACGAAACAGCCCCAATCGATCTGAAGAAACCTCGCGTACAAGGCGAGGAACTCTTACGAACATCATATGGAGCCATCGTCTTACGAGTTGCGGGGATCTATGGCCCTGGCCGCAATCCCGTCGGATGGATCAGAACAGGCCGAGTGAATCGCTCGCGCAAATATGTCAATCTGATTCACGTTGAGGATCTGGCCTCATCCTGCCTCGCAGCCCTCACGCATGCCGACTCCGGCGAGGTCTACAACATCAGCGATGGACATCCGAGGACCTGGATGGAGATCTGTCAGATGGTCGAGCAACGATGGGCTGTTCGATCTTCCGACTCTCAAGAGGTCCAGGCTACAGGGAAGCGGGTGTTGAACAAGCGGATGTGCGAGTTGCTGAAGTTGGATGGTAGAGGTTTGCGCTATGGGGATCTCTTTGAGGCACTTGAACTGATACAGAGCAACTCGCTCAACGAAGCAACGCCATCACCGTAAGGCACACGAGCAAATTGTTCATCGCGTGGGCAACCATGCCGGGAATCAGGCTCCCCGTCCGTTCGTAGATCCACGCCCAGAGGAACCCGCTCCAAAACACGCTGATGAATCCAATCAAGCTATAGCCATGGGCCAGCGCAAAGAGACTGGTACTGATCAAGGCGGCGGGAAGGAATTCCAACCGGCGACGAAGCATCGCGAACAGCAACCCACGAAACGCAAGTTCCTCGAAGATCGGCGCGAAGACGACGTACTCGAGTATGCTCACGGCTATGATGGGTGGAGTTCCCCACACAAGATCCCGATCAAACCATTCCGTCCAGTGGTTATTTAGATGCAGGAATTCGGCGGCACGTCCCATGGCCCATTCACCCCAGAGTCCGGCTGCGACCACTGCGAGCACGGTGCAGGCGAGGCGTCCAAGGTCCTCTCGCTTGATTCCGAGACCGAAGCCGTTCGTGAACGTTAGGCCGGCCGGCTTGAGCAATTGGATATAGGCAAGGACGAGCAGCGGTAGGTTCGCCAATGGAATGGCCAATGCGCGCAACGACACATGCTGAAATGACGGAGTAGACAGAATCAGAGCGGTCGTCACGACTCCTAAGGCACCGCCACGCAGGATGACGGCAGCGGCAGTTTCTCCAGACCACGGAGGCGGAACGCCGGGTCCATGGAGACGCAGGATGTTCATCCGCTGTCCCCGCAGTCTGGCAATACCCAAGAGCATGAGCGACCCTATCACCAGGCATATCGATTCGAACGAGATCAACGGGCGGATCCATTGCTGAACCCGATCTTCCCTGAGTGCACCCTGCTCTTCAACCGTCAGGAGGAGATCCTGGTTGCCCGCTCGTCGTGCCAGCCGTGCAGCCAGGTGATCATAGAACCATCCGCTCGGCAACGTCTCTGCCAATACCGCCTGCAATTCTATTTCTTGGGTCCTATCAAGTGGCTGGGTGCCATACGCCGCGTCGATTAGTTGTCCAAATAACAATGCAGAGGTACCGCGGTCTTGCCACCCCTTGGTCTCAGTGAGTGCTGCTGTTTCTTGCCCGGACTCCCCGAGTAGGATGGCCAGCCGAAGCTTGGAGAGAGGATCATCGGTCGTCTCAACCAGCTCCCGGTACCATTGAATTGCTTGTTCTCTCGCTTCCTCATCGCTGCCCATCGTCCAGTCAGCCATCCATTGCTGCCATGTCGGCGCTCGACGAAGGCTGTCTTGTGTGTCCAACGTACGGCTGACCATCAGATCAAGCGCGCGATCTGGGTCCTCAAATCGCTGGAGTTTGGGAAGGGTCACCGAAAACCACAGCACGGTGCCGAGTGCCGCCACCAGGATGCCGGCGCAGACCCCGCTCACAACCAGCGACCATCGAGAGCCATACGGGGCAATCGATGGCTTGGGAGCTGCCGGTTGGTCATGCTGTGGGAAATCCGATGATTGTCCGATTGAAAGTGCCTGATCGTTCATAGGTTTGTGACTATACCATGCGCTCCTGAGGCTCTAAATCCCCTCAAAGTGGCTACAGCCTAGTTCTAGCGATAACTTCTCACATAGCCTTGCCCCTTCAACTTGGCTATACTAACCGCGTAGATGGAAGGAGCTTATTTGGTGATGGAGAGTTTTCTCGCTCCGCGACGACTGCTTCTGGGGCCAGGCCCCAGCATGGTGCATCCTCGGGTACTCCAAGCATTGGCCACTCCGCTAGTCGGACATCTGGACCCGACATTCTTGCAGGTGATGACCGACATTCAGATCCTCTTGCGCCGTGTCTTCTCGACGACGAATCAATTTACGATTGCCGTTTCAGGGACTGGATCGGCTGGAATGGAAGCGGCGATTGTCAATATCGTTGAACCAGGCGATGCTGTCATCGTGGGCATTAACGGTGTGTTTGGTACCCGACTTTCCACAATCGTTGAGCGCTGCGGAGGCAAGGCCATTCGACTGGAAGTTCCGTGGGGGCAGGTGATCGCGCCAGATATGATTGCCGCGGCGCTCCAGCAATCGTATCCGGTGAAGGCCGTTGCGCTGGTGCATGCAGAAACATCGACGGGGGCGTGCCAACCCCTCGAACCACTCAGTTCCCTGTGTCGCACGTACAATGTGCTGCTGATCGTCGATGCGGTCACCTCGCTTGGTGGAATCCCTGTGGAAGTTGATCGATGGGGCATCGATGTGTGCTACAGCGCCACGCAAAAGTGTCTCAGTTGCCCGCCTGGATTGGCTCCCCTGACGCTCAGTGACCGTGCCCTTTCGGTCATCAAGAATCGCCGCTTCCCTTGTCAAAGCTGGTATCTAGACCTGTCCCTCATTGCGGAGTACTGGACAGAGCACAACCGAGCCTACCACCATACGGCACCGATTTCGATGCTCTATGCGCTCCGGGAGGCATTACGCCTGATCGACGAAGAAGGGCTTCCCGCCCGGTTTGCCCGCCATCAACTGAATAGTCGTGCGCTGCTCGCAGGGCTGAAGGCGCTCGGTCTCGACCCGTTGCCTCCCCCTGATCGGCGGCTTCCGACGCTGATCTGCGTGACCCTTCCAGCGCACATCGATGAGGCAGCCATCCGCTCCCAGTTATTGGAAAAATTCGGCATCGAAATCGGCGGTGGCCTTGGCCCACTCAAGGGAAAAGTCTGGCGAATCGGATTAATGGGAGAATCGTCGACGGAGGCCAATGTCCTGACTCTTCTCAACGCATTGGAGGAGATTGGTATTCGTCGCGGTTGGGTTTCAACTCCTGGCGTTGCGCTACAAGCGGCTGCGCATGTTTATAGTGGAGGACGGTAGGTTGTGACGATTGCCATTCATCACGTGCGCCTCATTGATGGGACGGGAGACCATCACGATAACGCGACGCTGCTCGTGCGCGGTACCAAAATCTCGGCAGTCGGCCCAAGCAACGAGGTCAAAATTCCTCAAGGAGCTGTCCGTATCGACGGCCGTGGCCTCTCGATTATCCCAGGACTCATCGACTGTCATGTCCATCTGTGCTTGGGCGGAGAGCCGGACGTTATCGCCACACTCGAATCAGAGCAGCCCTCCTATACGTTGTTGAAGTCGGCTCGGCATGCGAAGGCAACGATTGACGCTGGATTTACCACGGTGCGCGACGTGGGATCTCGGGATCATTCGATCTTCACGTTGAAACAGGCGATCGAATCTGGCGTGATGCCCGGGCCACGCATCGTCGGTGCAGGACTCGCTATCTGTATGATTGGTGGCCACGCACGGTTCATCGGCCAAGAGGTTGAAGGAATCGAACAAGTCAGGAAGGTTGTGGCGGAACAGGTCGCTGCCGGCGCGGGAGTCATCAAGATCATTGCCTCGGGGGGAGTGCTGACGCCCGGCACCTCGCCGGATGAGGCCCAAATGACGATGGAGGAGTTGGCGGCAGCGGTCGATGCGGCACAGCAAGCGGGGAAGCGAGTCGCCGCCCATGCCCACGGCGCCGCCGGCATGAAGAACGCGATTCATGCAGGGGTGCGATCGATCGAACATGCGACCTTGTTGGACGACGAGTCGGGAGCACTCATGAAGCGGTACGGAGTCTACATGGTCCCGACCCTTTCAGCTCTGGCGACGACGGCGGCCAGCCGGCCCGGCTGCGGTATCCCGGACAGTGCACTCCACAAGGCTAAAGCGATGACCAAGCGCCACCGAGCCAGCTTCAAAGCCGCCCATCAGAGTGGTATCGCCATTGCCATGGGCACCGATGCCGGCACGCCGTTCAATTACCACGGGGATAACGCGCAGGAGCTGGAACGGATGGTCGCGTTTGGCATGACGCCGATGGAGGCCATTGTCGCCTCAACCGCCACGGCAGCCTGTCTCATCGGGATTCAGGACTCAGTCGGAACCGTGACCAAAGGAATGGAAGCTGATCTTGTGATCCTACAAGGAAACCCTCTTCGACGGATCGAGGTCCTACGAGACCGGGACAAAATTATGGGCGTGATGAAAGCCGGCAAGTTTGTGTCGGGACCGCTCGCCAGAACGTAAGACGTAAGGGGTGAGGGGTGAAGCGACAATGACCTCATTACCTGAGCGCGGAATGATCCAGCGGCAGGCCATGTATTAAACCGAGTACGGGTATTTCCCGCTCTTATCACCGAGCGTTTTTCTCGCTTCCGCGAGAGTGATCATCACTGTCATTGGGTCAATCGGCGAAGCGATGAAACCGTAGCTCTGATAAAAACGCTTCGCAGCCTCCGATATTGCATGGACCAGGATGGCGTGGATGCCTGCGATCTCCGCAGCCTGGACGTTACGAAGAACCGCATCGCGCAGCAGCCCGCTTCCGATCCCTCGGCTCTGGAAGTCCTTATCGACGGCAAGGCGCCCCAGCACCATAACCGGCACAGGGTCAGGCATGTTGCGTTTCACACGTCCCGGTGCGCCGGCATGCGCAACCGCCCCCACGGCGAGGGTATAATATCCCACTATCCTCTTTGCAGCAGAAACCACGTAGGTGCGCGATGAGCCGTTTTCTTCATTGGCGAGGGCTCGCCGGCGGAGCCAATCATCGAGGAGAGTTGCTCCGCAATCAAAGCCGGCAAGATCGTGCTCTGCTGAAAGTTTTTCAGGCGGGGTGAGGTCAGAGGCCGATTTGCTCATTTATCCCACGGAGCTCTTGTTTCAAGGAGCCGTCGCAGTTTCGAATTGCTTGCCGGAGGCTTGTCGAGCATGGCCGTGAAGCGTTTGAACGCATTCGAGGACAGTCCGAAATATCGACAATCGAGCAGCACTGTTTCAGCTTCCCTGCACGCTGTTTCCAGCATGAAATCAGACCGAGTGCGTCCGAGCAACTCCGCCGCCCGGTCAATCAGCATTTTCTGCTTTTGACTGGCGCGCAGGTTGATCGTTTCCCCTCGCCCCGCCCCTCTTGTCATAGTGGCCATAACGTTCTCCTTGTATGTACATCCTCTATACATCACAGTATCTACATTGTGAATGCAAATATGACGAGCAGCTGTCGTTCGTCAAAGAAGTCCCTTCCGTGTCAAGGAAAGCTCCTTGACCAGCCGCTGTATCTTGATAGAATGCGCTCAATTGCGCAGACACAAGCAATGCAAATGAAGACTTATGAAAGGGAAACCCACTTCGACGGATCGATGTCCTACAAGACCGGGACAAGATTGTGGGCGTGATGAAAGCCGGTAAGTTTGTGGCGGGACCGCTTGCATGAACGTAATACGTAAGGGGTGAGGCGGCAATGAAGAATCATTGGATCGGCTGAGTGGCGAAAGTTTCGGAGGTTATATGATGCGCGAACCAAAGCTCGAAGACCTCACCGTGGATGAAACCGGCACAGTGCGCCTGCGGGCCGCAGTGGCACGGGAAAAGGCGGTGAAGATCACCATCACGATCGATACGAACAGTCTTTCTGCACTCAGGAATGCCTCGCAGCGAACGGGGGTGCCGTATCACGCTTTGGTGAGCCGGGTGCTGAAGAAAGACCTCGCAAGGCAGACCGCCACGGAGTCGCGGCTGGACCAATTGGAGCGAGAAGTGAAACGAATCTTGGTTGCCTGAGTGCGACAATGGGTAGCCGGTTCACCCGGCGACCTCAATTTACTGGAGTCTGACAAACCGTGGCAGATCTTCGCCGGCATCTTGATATTCTTCAAGACATAACCCCAGCACTTCTTTTAGATTCTTCTGCAATTCGTCCAAGCTTCTCCCTTGTGTATGCGCCCCTGAAATCCCAGGCACAAAGCCAACATACAAGTTTGTTTCTGGGTCCCATTCCAAACAAACAGTAAACGTCTTCATTCAGCGCCCCTCGACAATATGCTCATTTCCTTACCGACGTGACTACGATGGCAGATCTCACCGGAATGGTGGAGAGGAGACGGGAATTCCCCAGCTTAAAAGCCATAGCATTAACTCTGAGAGTCTATTGTGTCTCCAGGCGAATGGGTGGGAGTCGCATACTTCTGCCCCGAAAATTCTCGCCAACTATTCTTGCCTCGTGTGACACGCTCCTCGTGGGTGTTTTTTAACTTCTGACTTGGTGGAGCCTTGGAACCAAGGTCTTCCTATTCATTTACAAGAAGAGCCACAGTATTGTATCGTCCCATATAACTATATGGTATCGTGAAGTGCCTAAACCAAGTTTTGAATGGAATGAAGAGAAAGACATCCTCAACCAAAAGAAGCATGGTGTTTCCTTTGAAGAAGCTCAACAGGCCTTTGACGATCCCAAGCGCATCATTGTTCGAGATCTTGATCATGAAAAAGGCGAGAAGCGGTTCTTCTGCCTCGGATTGGTCGAGAGGAATGTTCTAACGGTACGATTTTCATATAGAAAGAAGCGCGTACGAATTTACGGAGCAGGATACTGGCGGCAAGGGAGGAAACGCTATGCGCAAGAAAATCAGATACACCAATGAGCGCTTGACCATGGGGGACCGTGTCGCAGATTTCCTGCCACCACCTTCGGCCTTAGTCAAGCGTGAGCCAACCACAAAGGTTACGCTTGAGCTGACGCAGAGCAGTCTTGCGTTCTTCAAAAAACAGGCCAAGCGTGCACATGTACCCTATCAACGAATGTTACGCGGTCTCATCGATGCCTATGCAAAGCAATACGACGTTGCGGTGTGAAAGACCTATTATCCTACTGTCCGGATTTCCGGAGCCCCTTCTAATATGTAGAGCGCTCCGTCTACCGTCTTTCATAGAACAGCTCCAGCGCCGAGGCCACGCCGTGGATACGGCCTTTGTGAAAACGCTCTTCCAGACGAGATCGGAGTGAACGAATTTCTCTTTCGTCGTTTCGCTTGGCGAGTCCTTGAGACACCAACATGTCCGTGGCGACCTCGACAAGCCGTTGTTTCCGTTGATTCATGTCTGTCGTCACGAACTCATCCAAGATTTCAGATGCCCTCGCCGCCACGACCGGTTCCAGGAATGAATCGTACCCCTGTTCTCGGATGGTTCGCTCTCGAATCACGCCCAATTCCGCCCGCACTCGCGCGACGTTCTGCATCAAGAGTGAAAACAGTTCTTTCCGGCCTTCATCGAACAGCTTCTGTTCGATGTCGTCGAGAATGATGCCAGGATCAACCGCCTCCGCGCGAGGCTCGTCTCCCCACGACAACCGATCGTAGCTTCGGCGCTTGTCCGCATCACCGATGATTTCGTAGGCGGCATTAAGTTCGCGGATCTTGGCGTCGGCGTCCTTGCTGTCGGGGTTGCGATCTGGATGGTACTGAAAAACAAGCTTGCGGTAGGCTCTTTTGATGTCGTCATCAGACGCGACACGGGAGACTCCCAGCACCTGATAGTAGTCCATTCGACGCATGCGCGGAACTATAACATGGCGCTTCAAAGTCCTTCACCTGGACTCCAACTGTCCCCGATGTAGTGACCAGCGACAGGAGCCGGATTCTGTTTTGACGCGAGGCGAGTCTTAGCGGTGGCTTCCCTCCTTCTGATCGGTTGGCTGGTCACAACAGTAGGCAGGTTTGGGTATGCAGCCAGCACCGTCGCGTTGACCTATCTTCTCGAACTTATTGTGATTTTGTTCTTCCTAGAAACGAAAGGCAGATGCCTTCCTGGCTAGCTCTTGACTTGTTAGAGCCCGGGCTTATCTAATTGATCATGGATACGACACGTACCCCACGAGTCCTCACTCACGACGAGCGAAAAGCCGCCGAAGCAGCGTTCGCTGGTCGACCCTGTAATCCCGTTTGGTCTGAATCTGCTAAGCAAGTGTATGAAGGCCTCATCCATGCACTCCCCACTTTGCCGGATGAGATTGTTGTGACATCCAATCAAAACGTTCCAGGAGACAAAGCGCCTCTTGAAGCGGTTCCAACATTACCGACAGCAGAAGAGCCGAAACTCGAAAACCCCACTCATTTAGGCAATGTGCTGGAGATGCGGACCGATATCCCGGCCAGCCAACTGATCGCGAATCGCCAACAGGCGATTCAAGACGGATTTTTGATCGATGTGTCAACGGATGCGCAAAAACTCGGCCTGACCTTTCCGGTCACGGTGACGAAACCGCTTTGGGAAGTTGGGATTGCGCCTGATCAGTCGATATCAGAGGAAGATAAGACCCAACGGTTGCGGGATGTGTTGATGGCCTTTCGGCTTCGTATCGCCAACCAAGCCACACTTTCGCCGCTGATCGACTTTCCAGCGATGCTGTCCATGCCACCAGGAGAGGTCCCTCAACCGGTACCGTTGTTCGCGTTGATTCAACCGGACGAACAGAATCGCGCGGTGGCGACTCTACTGCTCCCCAACGAAGTCTCCGCGACGATCATTCCGATGAATTGATCCGTCTTCAGGGTCTTTTCAACTTCACCCACCTACGCAAGAAGCCACTGTTGTTAAACCGTGCAGCTCATCCTCGTGTGCTCAGGGCCGCCACGCAATGGATGCGACATAGATCTTCGCCCATCTGGGAAACCTGTCTATCCCCGTTTCTATAGCAGGCGCGGGTGAGCTGCAACGTTAGGCCGAAGACTGGCGAGTCCTGTGGGAATGCGTTATTGTGTGGTCGATGGTGCAGTACACCTTTACCGAATATTTCGAAAAGGAAGTGTTGCGGAAACGTCCGTACCTGAAGAAGGAGTGGTGCATCCGGATTCTTGAGAACTCGCTACGAAGCGAGCCTCAAGAGAGAAATCGATACCGATTCTGGGGTAGGATTGAGGAGCTTGAGGGAAAGGATAGTGAGGGTGATCACCCTCGAAGATAAGACCACAATACACAACGCTTTTCCAGACAGAGGGTTTAAGCCATGAAGCTCAATTATTATCCTGATACCGATTCGCTGTATATCGATCTTTCAGAACAACCGAGCGTCGAAAGTCGAGAGGTCACTGAAGGTATCGTTCTCGATTACGATGCCGCGGGACATCTTGTGGGGATCGACATCGACAACGCGAGCCGAAAGGTCGAGCTGAAACAGCTCACGCTCAGCAAGCTGCCGCTGCTTGTACAGACCATTTCCGCCTAACTTGAAACTAACAGACCGCCCGCTCATTATACGGACAGCAACCGGCCAATCCCATTCTTATGTGGATCGGCCCACACAGTGTTAGCCCGGCATGACACTAAGGAGACCGCGACTTGCACTGGGTCGCACCAACCGAAAAAGACGCCGCCGATCAATTCCGCGCCAACTCCGGCCTCATCCTCAGATTGATCTTCCTGCGCTTCGCCGAGGCGCGCTTCATGTTAAGAGGCGATGACCATGCATAGTTCCTCTGACAGCAAGTACCCAACCGCCGACGCATCTTCCTCCGTCCTCCGCGAGGACACGATCGAATACGGCTTCATCGGCACGCTGCAGGGCCTGAAATATGACTACCGCTCGGACATCATCGACCGAGCCTCGTTGGAAAGGAACTTCCGCGAAAAGTTCGAGGCCTTGAACCGTGTCCACCTGACAGACGCTGAGTTCGCCCGACTCCTCGACGAGATCGTCACCGTCGATGTCTTCACCGCCGCCAAGACCCTGCGGGAGATCAACGCGTTCACTCGCGACGACGGCACGCCGTTGAACTACTCCCTCGTCAACCTCAAGGACTGGTGCAAGAACACCTTCGAGATCGTCAACCAGCTCCGCATCAACACGGACAACAGCCACCACCGCTACGATGTCCTCCTGCTCATCAACGGCGTGCCCTGCGTGCAGATCGAGCTGAAGACGCTCGGCATCAGTCCGCGCCGAGCCATGGAGCAGATCGTCAACTACAAGAACGACCCCGGCAACGGCTACACTCGGACGCTGCTCTGCTTCCTCCAGCTCTTCATCGTCAGCAACCGCGACCGCACCTACTACTTCGCCAACAACAACGCCCGCCACTTCGCCTTCAACGCCGACGAGCGCTTTCTGCCCGTCTATGAGTTCGCCGACGAGGCGAACAAGAAGATCACGCATCTCGACGACTTCGCGGCCCGCTTCCTCATGAAGTGCGCCCTCGGCAAGACCATCAGCCGCTACATGGTGCTTATCCAGAGCGAGCAGAAGCTCATGATCATGCGGCCCTACCAGGTCTATGCCGTGCAGCAGATCGTGCAGTGCATCGAGGACGACGCGGGTAACGGCTACATCTGGCACACCACCGGCAGCGGAAAGACGCTGACTTCCTTCAAGGCCTCCACGCTGCTCAAGCTCAACGACCACATCCACAAGTGTCTGTTCGTCGTGGACCGCAAGGACCTCGACCGCCAGACCCGCGAGGAATTCAACCGCTTCCAGGAAGGCTGCGTCGAGGAAAACACCAACACCGCCGCCCTCGTCCGCCGTCTGCGCTCCGAGGACTACGCGGATAAGGTCATCGTCACCACCATTCAGAAGCTCGGCCTCGCGCTGGATGAAGATAGCAAGCGCAACAAGCAGCGGAAGAAGAACGATCAGCCCACCTACAAGGAGCTATTGGAGCAACTACAAGATAAACGCATCGTCTTCATCTTCGACGAATGCCACCGCTCGCAGTTCGGCGAGAATCACAAGGCCATCAAAGCGTTCTTCCCCAAGGCCCAGCTCTTCGGTTTCACCGGCACGCCCATCTTCGAGCAGAACGCCAGCTTGCAGAAGATCGAGGACACGCAAGCGTCGATGAGGACCACGGAGGACCTCTTCCAGAAGCAGCTCCACGCCTATACCATCACCCACGCCATCGAGGACGGGAACGTCCTGCGCTTCCATGTGGACTACTTCAAGCCCAAGGAGGAGACGGGCAAGAAGGCACCGAAGCCCGGCGAAGCCATCGCCAAACGCGCCGTCTTCGAGGCCATCTTCGCCAAGCACGACGCCGCTACCGCGGGACGCCGGTTCAATGCCATTCTCGCTACTTCGTCCATCAATGACGCCATCGAATATCACGGCCTGTTCAAGACCGTGCAGGCGGAAAAGCAGGCCGCCGATCCCGAGTTCCAGCCGCTGAACATCGCCTGCGTCTTTTCCCCGCCAGCCGAAGGCGACAAGGACGTGCAGCAGATACAGGAAGATCTGCCGCAGGAAAAGACCGACAACGAGCAAGACCCCGAGGGCAAAAAAGCCGCGCTGAAAGACATTCTTGCTGACTACAACGCCCGCTACGACACCAATCACAAGCTCGGCGAGTTCGACCTTTACTACCAAGACGTGCAGAAGCGCATCAAAGACCAGCAGTGGCCCAATGCCGACTACCCTCACGCGCAGAAGATCGACATCACCATCGTGGTGGACATGCTGCTCACCGGCTTCGATTCCCAATACCTGAACACGCTCTACGTGGACAAAAATCTCAAGCACCACGGCCTCATCCAGGCCTTCTCCCGCACTAACCGCGTGCTCAACGGCACCAAGCCCTACGGCAACATCCTCGACTTCCGCCAGCAGCAGGCCGAGGTGGATGTCGCCATCGCGCTCTTCTCCGGCGAGAAAACCGGCGAGCAGGCGTGGGAAATCTGGCTCGTGGACAAGGCCCCCGTGGTCATCCAGAAGCTGGAGGTCGCCGTGCAGCAGCTCGACAGCTTCATGAAGTCGCAGGGGCTCGACACCACGCCGGAAGCCGTGCCGAACCTCAAAGGCGATGCCGCCCGCGCCTGTTTCATCGAGCGCTTCAAGGAAGTCCAGCGCCTCAAGACCCAGCTGGACCAATACACCGACCTCACTGAGGAGAACAGAGCCGCCATCGCCGCCAAGCACGGACTCGCCACCGATACCCTGCAAAGCTTCGTGGACGGCATCCTGGACCGCATGATCTTCGATGCCGAGCAACTCGGCGACCTCTTCGCCCCGCTCGACCTCGGCTGGAAGGCCCGCACCCAGGCCGAACTCGCCCTCATGGCCGATCTGCATCCTCTCCTCACAAAACGCGACGGGGGGCGCGACATCTCAGGACTTCGCGCATATGAGCAGTAAGACGAAAAACACCGCCGCAGCCGTGATGGTGCCGAAGCTGCGGTTTCCGGAGTTTCGCGGAGTGGCGTTGCGAAGCGTGCAGCTCGGTGACGTGACGGAAGAAGGTCGGCGCCGCAACGGCAAAAAGCATTCCGTCGCTTCGGTGATGGGAGTGGCAAAGGCCGACGGTATCGTTCCGATGAAAGCGCGACTCATCGCGGCAGACATCGAGCGCTACAAACTCGTTGAGCATGATTGGTTCGCCTACAACCCTATGCGGCTCAACATTGGTTCTATCGCTCGGTGGAAAGGCGAGAGCGAAATACTCGTCAGTCCCGACTATGTCGTCTTCAAGTGCATCACAGATGATGAATCGGGCATAGTTCCCGATTATCTCGACCACTTCCGGCAAGCCAAAGCTTGGGAAGATTTCGTCACCGAAGGCGGGGATGGTGGCGTTCGCGTCCGCATTTATTACAAGGACATCGCCCGTCTTCAATTAGCACTTCCATCTCTACCCGAACAACAAAAAATTGCCGAGTGCCTGAGTTCGGTGGACGAGGTGATTGCGGCGCAAGCGCAGAAAGTGGACGCGCTCAAGACCCATAAAAAAGGGCTGATGCAGCAGCTTTTTCCATCCCCGGAGGAGGTGGCGGGATGAGCAAAAAGATCATCATCATCGCTGGCCCCAACGGCGCAGGAAAAACGACCTTTGCGCGTTCGTTCCTCCCGGAGGAAGCGCAATGCCCGCGTTTCATCAATGCGGACCTGATCGCGGCGGGACTGGCACCGTTCGCCCCCGAAACCGCGGCGATCAAGGCCGGACGCCTGATGCTGGAGGAGATTGCCGCCTGTGCTCAACGTGGAGAAAGCTTTGCCTTTGAGACGACGCTCGCCGGGCTGAGTTATCTGTCCCACATCAGACAGTGGCGGGAGCAGGGTTATCACGTGAGCCTGTTCTTCCTCGCACTGCCGGATGCAGATGCGGCAATTGCTCGCGTGGCGGAGCGGGTGCGGCAAGGCGGGCATGACATCCCGGAAAGCGTGATCCGGCGGCGGTTCGCTGCAGGACTGCGTCACTTCCACGAGGCCTACAAGGCCGCTGTGGATGCCTGGGCACACTATGATAGTGTGGGTGAAACTCCGATCCTGCTGGAATGGGGGGAGAACCAATAACCATGAAAAACATTCAAGAAGCCAAAGATGCCGACCTCCGCGCCTCCATCGCGGCCATGCGCCGCGCTGCCGAAGCTGCCCGGAAGACTGCAATCCAGACCGGCACAAATCTCATCATCGTGAAAGACGGCAAACTCACCAGAATCCCGGCGCAAGCGCTACGTAAGGCGACACCAAGCTCCGACCGCTGAGTTCATGACCGAACACAACCAAAAACAACTGGGCAACACCCTCTGGAGCATTGCCAACCAACTGCGTGGGGCGATGGATGCGGACGACTTCCGCGACTACATGCTGTCCTTCCTCTTTCTGCGTTACCTCTCGGACAACTACGAGATGGCGGCGAAGAAGGAGCTGGGCAAGGACTACCCCGATGCAGGCGAGGACAGCCGCAAGGTGCCGCTGGCACTCTGGTATGCGAATAACGTGGACGACACTGCCGAGTTCGAGAAGCAGATGCGGCGCAAGGTGCATTACGTCATCAAGCCGGAACACTTATGGACGAGTATCGCCAACCTGGCGCGCACACCCACAACGGCGACTTGCTGAACACGCTACAAACGGGTTTCAAATACATCGAAGAGGAATTCTTCGAGAGCACCTTCCAAGGTCTGTTCTCAGAAATCGACCTGACCTCTCCCAAGCTGGGCAAGACCTACGCCGACCGCAACGCCAAGCTCTGCACCATCATCCAGAAGATCGCCGAAGGGCTGAACGAGTTCTCAGCCAACATCGACGTGCTGGGCGATGCCTATGAATACCTGATCGGCCAGTTTGCCGCCGGGTCAGGCAAGAAGGCCGGCGAGTTCTACACGCCGCAGCAGATTTCCGATATCCTCTCCGCCATCGTGACGCTGGACAGTCAGGAGCCAAAGACGGGAACCAAGAAACGGCTGGAAAGCGTGATGGACTTCGCCTGCGGCTCCGGCTCCTTGCTGCTCAACGTCCGCAAGAAGGTAGCCAAGGCGGGTGGCACCATCGGCAAGATCTTCGGACAGGAAAAGAACATCACCACCTACAACTTGGCGCGCATGAACATGCTGCTGCACGGGGTGAAGGACACGGAGTTTGATATCTTCCACGGCGACACCCTGCTGAACGAGTGGGACATCCTGCGCGAGCTGAACCCGGCCAAGAAGCCGCTCTTCGACGCCATCGTCGCCAATCCACCGTTCAGTTACCGCTGGGACCCGAGCGAGAGTATGGGCGGCGATGTGCGCTTCAAGAGCCACGGTCTCGCCCCCAAGTCCGCCGCCGACTTTGCTTTCCTGCTACACGGCTTCCACTTTCTGAAAGACGAAGGGGTGATGGCGATCATCCTGCCGCACGGCGTGCTCTTCCGTGGCGGAGCCGAAGAACGCATCCGCACCAAGCTGCTCAAGGACGGCCACATCGACACCGTCATCGGCCTGCCCGCCAACCTCTTCTACTCCACCGGCATCCCGGTCTGCATCCTTGTGCTGAAGAAGTGCAAGAAGCCGGACGACGTGCTGTTCATCAACGCCGCCGAGCATTTCGACAAAGGCAAACGCCAGAATCAGCTCAAGCCCGAACACATCCAGAAAATCATCCACACCTACCAGAACCGCACGGAAGAGCCCCGCTACTCCCGCCGGGTGGAGATGGCCGAGATCGAGAAGAACGACTTCAACCTCAACATCTCCCGCTATATCAGCACGGCGGTGGGCGAGGAGGAGATTGATCTGGCGGCGACGCACGCCGAGCTGATGGAAATCGAAAGCACGATTCAAACAGCAACGGGCAAGCACAATGAGTTCCTGAAGGAGCTGCGAATTCCTCTGCTGCCAACAGGTAAGGTCGGCTCGTCAAAGGCATAGCTGGTGCTGAAACCGGCGGCAGAAGTCGATAGCTATGCGTGAGTCCTTACGCTGTTGTTCCACCCATGCAACCCCCGCCAATGGCGCGAGCACTTGTTCACGGTCTCTGCGCAACCACCATGAGTAGATTGCTGACGGATTCACGGATGAGCTGGATCAGCGGTTCTGGATAGACTCCCAAAAGAAGGATGATCGATGCGACAAATCCGAGCGAGCATACGGCCGTCCAACTGACAAACTCTGACCGCTGCACCGTCTCCTGTTGAGGAAGTGCTTCCTGTATTGCTACCTCACCGAACAGAGTCACGAACAGTCGAAGGTAATAGTAGAGACTCACGACGCTGTTCGCAATCAGCGCCAACACCAGCCACCACAGGCCAGCCTCAACACCAGCCGTGATCGCATAAAATTTCCCGATGAATCCCGCCGTCACTGGGATGCCGGCCAACGACAACAAGCTCAGTGCCAACATGCCCGCGAGCCAAGGACGAGTCCAAAACAAGCCTTGATAGTCCTCGACACGGTCCTTCTCCCCTCCCTCACTCGAATAGACCGTGACGACGCCAAAAGCCCCTAACGACATGGCACAATAGACGATCACATAGAAGGTGACTGCTTCCGCAGCGGGAGGACCACCGGCCAGCAAGGCCACGAGCACGTAGCCGAAGTGGGCAATCGACGAATAGGCCAGGAGCCGTTTCACATTCTGTTGCAAGAGCGCAAGCACATTCCCTGTGACCATCGAGACAACAGCCAGAAGACTGAACAGGTGCACAACGGGTGGCAATTCCAATATCCCGACCTCAGTGGCAAGGCGGAGCAGCAGTGCCATCACCGCTGCCTTGGAGACCGTCGCGATGTATGTCGTGATGGGAGTCGGTGCTCCCTGATACACATCGGGAATCCACATGTGAAACGGTGCGAGACCGAGCTTCAATGCGATACCGACCAGGACCAGGATCAATCCTCCCAGCCACAGTGCTGGAACCGTCTGCCACTGTTTCACACTCACGCCAACCTCGTGGAAGGTCATGGCCCCGCTTTCGAAATACAACAAGGCCAGGCCAAACAGGAGGAATGCTGATGCCGTGATGGAGAGCAGCAGGTACTTCACCGCGGCTTCGAGCGGATTTCGTCTGGTTCGCAAATACCCGATCAGACTGCAGAGCGACAGCCCAAGGAGTTCGAATCCAAGAAAAAATGATACGAAGTGCGCAGCGGTGGTCAGGACCAATCCCCCGAACGTGGCAAGTAGCAAGAGCAGGTAATATTCCTCGACACCGTCTTGCTCATGAAACTGACTGTTCAGGTATCGGTACGACAGTGCAATGATGACCATCGTCGCACTCAATATGAGCCCCATATACAACAAGGCATGTCCATCCACGACCAGTAAGGTTGTCACGGCTCGTGGTGCCACCGTGGCTGCCCAGGGCAACGTTGCGAGGGTGAACAGGCACGATAGAAACGCACAGACCGCAATCCTTGCATGATTCCGTCTGAAGGCAATCGCCAGCATCGTCACGATGCAGAAGGCCCCGAGATCCAGAATGGGCGAAAGAGCGATGAAGTCTTGGAGGATCATGGGGTACTCCCCTGCGAGGTCACGATGTGGGACGACAGCAGGGATTCTGATGGCATGTGAGGCGGATTGGCAGACACCAGTGCATGCTGTATCAGTTGTTCCATGACCGGCTTCGTCGTGGTCAACACGACCTTCGGATAGAGCCCCAGCCAGATCTGCAGGCCTGCGATGAACAGTACGGTTCCAAATGCGACATTTGATAGGTCTGAGGCTGTACGGGTGTCTTGTTGTCGGCCAAAGAACGTGCGCTGCATCATACCCAGGGAATAGATGGCCGCCATCACCATGCCGAGGGCTGCCAGAATGATCATGACCGGTTGAGTCGCATAGGATCCAAAGAGCACGAGGAACTCACCGATAAAATTTGCCAGCCCTGGCAACCCCAATGACGCACAGGCAAAGAAAAGCGTCATCGTGGCAAGACGTGGCGTCACGCTCCAGAGTCCTCCCATCTGGCCCATGTCCCTCGTCTGATACCGCTCCTCAAGTGCGCCAGCCAGCAGGAAGAGGCCAGCGGTACTCAGCCCATGCGCCACCATCTGCATCATCACTCCCTGCAACGCGAGTTCCGTGCCGGCGAAGGTGCCAAGCAGGATGAACCCCATGTGGCTGATGCTGCTGTAGGCCACCAGTCGTTTGATATCTGTTTGGGCACAGGCCAATACCGCTGCATAGAGAATCCCAACCACACCGAGCCCCATGGCGATGGGCGAAACCTCGCTCAAGGCCTCGGGAAACAATGGAAGTGTGAATCGCAACAAACCATAGGCGCCCGTCTTCGCTAAGATCCCGGCGAGGATGATCGTGGCTCCGGTGGGAGCCTCTGCGTAGGTATCCGGTAGCCACGTATGAAAGGGAGGGGCCGGCAGCTTCACGAGAAACCCGATGAGAAATGCCAGCATCAACCATCGAGCTGTCTCACTGGTCAGGGTCAGTCCCATCAGATCGGCATAGTCGAAACTCGGTCGCCCAGTGGCCTGTTGATGCAGGAGCGCGAGCGCCACAATCGCAACCAGCAGCACCAAGCTCCCGGCCTGTGTAAAGAGAAAGAATTTGAACGAGGCATGCCGGCGCTGTGCATGGCCCCAGATGACGATCAGGATATACATGGGGATGAGCATGAGCTCCCAAAAGAAGAAAAACAGAAACAGGTCGATGGCCAAAAACACCCCGATGACACCCCCCAGGGTGAGCAGGACCTGACAATGAAACAATCCGACGCGACTCTGGATGTCTGTCCAGGAGGCGATCGTGGCCACGATCCCGACGAAGACCGTTAATAGAATAAGGATGACACTCAGTCCATCGAGGCCGAGATGGAGACTGATGCCCCAACGGGGAATCCAACTGGTGTGACTTTCTACAAGCCATGCCCCATGTTCTGAAGGCTGTACTGCGGAATGTTGTCCTCCGAGCAGAAGCGCCAGGATGAAATCAATCGCCAACGCCCCGAGTACGATCCAACGAGGCGCGTGACGAGACCATTGCTGTCCCATCCATGCAACGGGCGCTGCGAGAATTGGGATGAGTATGAGTAGCCAGAGAGCCATAGCCGTTACATCGCAAATAGACCAAGTAACATCAGCGTTCCAACTGCAATGGTGGCGGCATACCACCGGACCTGCCCCGTCTGGGTGTGACTCAACCAGCCATGACAGGACTCGGCGCAGACGGCCAGCCACTCGTACCCGCGATCGACCATATCACTAGAATTTCTGGTTACAGCAAACCAGGGCCGCACGAACAGACGATCATAGAGTCGATCGAACCCCCACCCTCCTTGCAGCAAGGTTACCGAAGGGTGAGACGTGGATTGATCTGTCCCTCGCGCACCAACGAGGGAGCCAGGCAGGAACAGGAGCGCGGCAAGGCCGATCCCGAGCAGTGCCGCGACGGTCACTGCCAGCTGTTCACGGGCCTCGCTCGATTCATCCATCCCAGGAAGCAGCGCTGTCGTTGGGAGCGCATGCGACAGGTAGTGGCTAAACAGAGTGACATTCCCGAGTGTGTGGGGCATCTCGAGAAAACCGACGGTGAGCGCCAAGAACGCCAGCACCACCAGAGGTAGGCGCATGGCCAGCCCTGATTCGCCGGTCGGTTGTGTGCGAACCTCTCCGAAAAAGACCCGAAAGATCAGCCGGAAACTGTAGAGCCCGGTCAGCATGGCCCCGAGTAGCGCACCAAACCAGATCCATCGATGGCTGAGAGGTGAAGACCAGACCGACCATAAGATCCAATCTTTGCTGTAAAACCCGGATGTGATGAGAGGGACACCAGACATAGCCGCAGCCCCAATCAAGAACGTCCAAAAGGTCCAGGGCAGATGCCGCCGAAGGCCACCCATCTTGAAGATGTTCTGCTCATGGTGGAGACTGTGAATGACTGATCCAGCCGCCAGGAAGAGCAAGGCTTTGAAGCAGGAATGGGTGAGAAAATGAAAGAGCGCGGCAGACCAGGCTCCGACGCCGAGTGCCAGAAACATGTAGCCGATCTGGCTCATCGTCGAATAGGCGAGCACCCGCTTAATATCCTGCTGCACCAAGGCGCTGGTTGCTGCAAGCAGCAACGTCACGAGGCCGAGCACCGCAATACCCTCTTGCACCATCGGCGCGAGCTCAAACAGATGATGCATGCGAGCAATAAGGTAGACCCCTGCTGTCACCATCGTGGCCGCATGGATCAGCGCACTGACTGGAGTGGGGCCTGCCATCGCGTCCGGTAACCACACTTGAAGCGGCAATTGCGCCGACTTTCCAACCGCTCCGATCAAGAAGAGCACGGCCACGATCATGGCCAGGTTCGAACCCACTGGCCAGGCCTCCGTCGCCAGACTCTGGACCTGTTGGATCGATAAGGTTTTGAATTGTGTGAAGAGGATGAAGAGCCCGATGGCCAGCGCCGTATCTCCGATGCGAGTCACGATGAAGGCCTTCTGCGCGGCCGTGCCGTACTCGGGTTCGCGATACCAAAATCCAATCAACAGATAGCTGCAGAGCCCTACCCCTTCCCAGCCCAGATAGAGCAGAAGGAGATTGTCGGCCAACACCAGCGTCAGCATGGCGGCCACGAAGAGATTCATGTAGGCGAAAAACCTGGCGTAGCCATCATCGTGAGCCATGTACTCAGCGGAGTACAGATGGATCAAGAAACCGATGCCGGTGATCACCGCCACCATCAAGAGTGACAACGCATCCAGATACCAGGAAATGCCGACCGTCATTCCGGACGTGTCGATCCAATTCCATAACGTTTGCTGGTAGGACTCGCGGGCGGGAAAGAGGCTGAAAAAGTCTGTGGCGACAAGCGCGGTCGTCACGGCGGCTGCCCCAACCGATCCGCAACCAACCCACGCGATGTGCTGTCGACTCAACCGTTCACCACACAGAGCCAACAGCAGAAAGCCTGTGAGTGGGAAAACGGGAATGAGCCACAGTAGACTAAGCATAATGTTCAATGATGAATAGGCAGTTCTAAGTTGATGTCCCTAACTCACAATGAATCACTCGACACGCACAAGTTGTGTCACCCTCTCATTTCACAGAATGCATCAGCGTCCAATGTCCTGAACCGATACGACAGCTGCAGCACAATCCCCAGTGCCACAGACACTTCAGCTGCCGCCAAGGTGAGGATAAACAGGAACATGATCTCCCCATCGACTTGTCCCCAACGAGCCCCTCCGGCAATGAACGCAAGCGCGGCAGCATTCAACATGATTTCGAGCGAGAGGAGCATGTACAGGATGTTTCGCCGACTCAATAAGCCGATCAATCCGAGACCAAACAATATGATGGCCAATACCAGTGCAGGCGTACTCAGCATGAACGGGCCTCACTCAATAGACGGCGCCCTAAGTGATAGGCCCCGATCAACCCTGGCAACAACAGCATGGACGCCAATTCCACCCCAATGATGTAGGGTCCGTAGAGGGCGATAGAGATCGCTTTCTGCCTAGGTTCCCCGACTGCCATCGTGGGATGGTCCCCGGAAGCAATGAGATATCCCACTTCTCCCAGAAGCACCAGGGCCAGGATACTAGGCCCTACCCATGCACTAAGTGAGAACCACGTCCGTTCCTGTTCAACCGCGAGTGGTCCTAAGAGCATCACGACAAAGATGAACAGGACCATGATGGCACCGCCATAAATAATGATTTCAAGCGCGGCGGCAAACTGTGCACCGAGCAAATAGAAAATCAGTGACAACGCGATCAGCGCGACGACCAGATAGAGCAGCGCGTGGACGGCATGCACATGCGTGATCACGCGTAGCGTCGCCAAGACAGTCACCGCGGCAGCGATATAGAAGAGCATCTCCATAATCGTTCTCTCTGTGCTGAGTCCTGAGGTGTGAAGCCAGGACTTGTCTACTTCTTACTCAGCCTTTCCTTACGGCATCAAACTCTTCACATCTACCGGTGGAAGTTCGTGCTCCCCTTCTCCTTTGTCTTTGTCGCGAGTCCTTACGCCGGCCATTCGATAAAAATTATACTCGTGATACTTACCGGTCCCGCTGATGAGGAGGTCTTCTTTCTCATAGACCAGATTCCGGCGCGCATATTCACTCTGTTCGAAATCTGGAATCAGCTGGATCGCATTGGTCGGACAGGCTTCTTCGCACATGCCACAGTAAATGCAGCGCGAAAAGTTGATTCGGAAGAACTCCGGATAACGGCGCTCGTGAGCCTCTGGATTGTCCGCAGCCTGAAGCGAAATGCAATCGACGGGACAGGCTGCAGAGCAGAGGTAACAAGCCACACACCGCTCTTCTCCGTCGGGATCTCTGGTGAGGACGATGCGTCCACGCCAACGTGGTGGCAAATAGGGTTGCTCTTCTGGATACTGAACCGTCACCGGCTTCGTGAAGGTCCGTTTAAAGACGATCCATAACCCCACGACGAGATTCCGGGCGTATAACCACGTGTTCATCATACGTACAGCCGTTCTACAGGAATGATTCCCCTTTGCATCAGATCCAAGCCAAGCTCACTGCCACAGAGTGAATCCCTGCTATCCTGCTCTCCACAACACCACCCCGCCCGTCACCAACAGATTGATCAACGCGAGTGGCATCACGACTTTCCACCCGAATGACAGGAGCTGATCAAATCGGTATCGAGGCCAGGCCGCGCGAATCAGGATGATCAAGGCGATGAAGCCGAACATCTTCAAGCCAAACCACACCACCGGCGGCAGCCAGGGTCCGTGCCACCCACCGAAGAAAAGAATGACGGTCATGGCTGAAAGGAGGAGGATGCTCAGGTATTCGCCGACAAAGAACATCCCAAATTTCATCCCACTGTACTCGGAGTGGTAGCCGGCAACGAGCTCCGCTTCCGCCTCAGGCATATCGAATGGGGTGCGGTGCGCTTCAGCCAGTCCCGCCATGAAAAACCCAAGAAACCCAAAGAACTGAGGGATCACAAACCATTGATGCTGTTGCGCATTCACGATATCGCTTAGGTTGAACGAGCCTGCCAAAATTACAGCTCCCATCAGCGAGATCCCCATGAAGACTTCGTAGCTCAACAATTGCGCGATCGCCCGAAGGCTGCCGAGAAACGCGAATTTGTTGTTGGAAGCCCATCCTCCAATGATGACACTGTAGGCGGCCAGGCTCGACATGGCCAAAAAGAAGAGGACACCCACATTGAGATCGGCGACCACGAAGTTGGGCGCGATCGGTATCACCGCAAACGACATGAGTGCCGTGATTACGACGATGGCCGGCGTAATGACGAACACTGCCTTATCAGCGAAGGGCGGAATCCAATCTTCTTTCGTAAAGATCTTGATCATATCCGCCAGTGATTGCAGGCACCCGCCTGGCCCCAGACGGTTGGGGCCGTATCGTTCTTGCCACACTCCGAGCAGTCGACGTTCGACCCAGATCAGCATCCCGGCCAAGGTCAGGCAGCTGCCAAGAATGACGGCGATGGTGAGTGCGGTATGGCTCCAATCGATCATGCAGCCCTCCGCGTTTGTTCCGTTTGGATTGCCTTCAACAGATCAACCCAAGCCGGCACGCTGACGCCAGATACCTCAGGCACAAGGGAGAGACCTGCCGTCCCCACAGGGGTAGAAGGATCGAGGTGCACAACAAGGCGGTACGTCGTCCCCTGCAACATCAGATCAATCGTGCTGTGGTCCTCAAGGGTCAACCGCGCTCCATCTGATGGATGCAAGGACAGGAACGGCTTGCCAATCCGTTGGGCAATCGCCGGAGATTGGTTGCTGAGTTCGTCGCTTCCAAACACGGCAGATAGAGGAAGCAGCAACCATTGATGTGCGGTTGGTTGAAATGCACGTGGAATGGTGGTGAACCAACCGGCTGCCTTCGGGGCAACTGGTTCGATGAGCCGGACTCCCGGCATTTCATCGCGTAATGGACCACCGACTTCGTCTTGATACGTATTCACAGCCTGGATAGAATTCCAGCCAGGAGCCCAGAATTGGGAAATCAGCGGTGAAGGAAGTGGTCCTCGATATCCTTCCATCGTAAATCCAAGCGGCGAATCATGATCAACGGGAGGAGGCGGTTCGTGCATGGTCAGATGAGAGATCAGTGACGTACGCCCACTGCATCGCTCAGACTGCCTGGGAGCTTTTTGACCCACCAAACGAAAACTCGCTGACGGTGCGACCTCTCCAATGCGTGCCAGCTCAGGAGCCGCTATCGCCGTTGCGGAGACCGCATCGTCGAAGTTGCGCCAGGTCGCCACTCCGGATTCATTCCCACCCTCCTGTGAAGTTGTACGGCCAAGGTCACTCAGCCACCGCCAGCTCTCTTTGACGTCACCGTCCGGGACAAACACTTGGTAGAACCGTTGGGCTCGGCCTTCTTGATTGACAAATGTCCCATCGGATTCCGGACCTGTGGCAGCCGGAAGCAGCACATCGGCATGCGCCGTCGTGCGATTCTCAACCGAATCGATGACAACAACCGTTTTTGCTATCTTAAAGAAGGTATCGACTTTTACCTGATCCGCGCGACGATACAAGTCATTCTCCAGCACGATCACGGTATCGGCCTTTCCCTGACGGATTGCATCGAACGCGTTATTCAAGCTTCCGCCGCCGAGCAAGGCGAGGCCTGCGCTATTGCACTCTGGAAGCACAAAGCTGAGGCGTGGCTGCTTCCCTTGTTGATGCAGAGCCCAGGCTACATTGGCTGCTGCCTCTATGGTCGCCTGGGAGCCGCTTTCCGTTCCGGCAATGATTAGTGGGCGTTGGGCATGGGTCAGGGCCTCAGCAATACGCTGTGTGAGGTCCTTAACCTCGGTGCTGAGATCCGGAATGGAGGGTGCCCCTTGACTGATTGATCCAGCCACGGCAAATCCCAATCTGGCAATATCATCCGGCGCGGCGAAGTAAGTGTCAGTGGCATACTCATGAAACCATGTACGCTGATACCCGGTGAGGAACAGAGGGCCTCGTCGGTTTTGCACCGCATTGCGCACAGCCGCCTCATCCCATTGAGGAATCTTCAATTCATCGACCTGTTCCATCGGCTGTTGCCGAATTGACTGGAGAAGAGCCAGCGCCAAACGTGGTGCCTCGTTCAAGAGATCCGCTCCAAGAACGAAGACCGCATCTGACTGTTCGGCATCGTGAATCGACGCCGACGGCACCAGTCCAGTTTGAAGTACCTTGAGTATCGTCGAGAGAAGTTGGCCTTCCTGCTCATTGATCCCCTGATAAAAGTTCTGCGGGCCGACCAAAGATTGAAGAGCCACATTAGCCTCGAGCGACGCGCGAGGCGACCCAATGCCTACAATCCCACGCGCCTGTCGTACACAGTCCGCTGCGAACTCGAGGGGCTGCGGTACTCCTTCCGTCGTTCCCAACTGGGATTGGTGACGTTCCTGCCTCACCACGGCCCGCTTGATGCGATGCGGACTATTGACATATTCATACCCAAACCGTCCCCGATCGCACAAAAAGTAGCCGTTCACCTGACTGTTAAACCGATTGGTGATCCGACGCAGAGTCCCAGATCGTTCAGCGGCGGTGGTATTGCACCCAAGGCTACAATGTGGGCAGATTGATTGGGCTGCTTGCAGATCCCATTTCCTCGTGTAGTGGTGAAAGAAGGTTTTGTCCGTGAAGACTCCGGTCGGACAGACCTCCACCAGATTTCCGCTGAATTCGTTCTCCAGCGTGCCATCCTGTTCCCGGCCAAAGTAGACGGCGTCATGCGAGCCAAACACGTTGAGGTCACGTCCACCCGCATAATCTCGGTAATATCGTACGCAGCGGTAACACTGAATACATCGATTCATCTCATGCCGAATGAATGGGCCGAGAGCCTGATTGTGATGGGTTCGTTTTTGATAGCGGTAGCGCCGGTAGACATGCCCGGTCATGACCGTCATGTCTTGTAAATGGCACTCCCCTCCTTCGTCACAGACTGGGCAGTCGTGTGGATGGTTCACCATCAGCCATTCGATGACTGATGCGCGAAAGGCCTTGGCCTCTGGATCATCGATCGAGATCCGAGTGCCGTTCGTCGCTGGTGTCATGCAGGACATCACCAGTCGCCCAGACTGATCTCGATCATCTTTGAACTGTTTGACCGCACACTGGCGGCAGGCTCCGACTGATCCCATGGCCGGATGCCAGCAGAAATAGGGCACGTTCAGCCCATGTCCCAGACAGGCGGCGAGCAAATTCTGTTGCTCATCCACGGTATATGACTTGTTATCGACAATGATGGTTGCCATGGGCTAGACCAGAATCCTCTGTTGTGACAACTTCTTGCTCCAGGGACATCCGCGCGTCGAGATGTGGCGCTCGAAGTCATCGTGAAAGTATTTCAAGGCCGATTGCAGCGGGGCCATGGCACCTGGTGCGAGACCGCAGAAGGTGTGTCCTGGCGCCAGCCACTTGGTATGCATTTTCAGAAGCGACAAATCCTCGCTGGTGGCACGTCCGTCCTCGAAGGACATTAAAATTTTCGCGACCCACGGTAACCCTTCCCGACAAGGCGTACACCAGCCACAGGACTCACGGGCAAAAAACTTTTCGAGATTCAGCACAAACCCAACCGGACAGGTGTGATCGTCTAATACGATCATCGTGGCGGTGCCAAGACGACCAACCTCAGGCGGGATCGAAGAGAAATCTAAGGGGAGGTCCAAGTGTTCTTCAGTCATAAATGCTGTGGAGATACCGCCTGGCAATAAACCCCGAAAGCGAACGCCATCAGCCATCCCTCCGGCATGTCGCTCTAAGACCTCACGCGCAGTGGTGCCGAGCGGCAATTCCCACCATCCAGGATTGGCGACACGACCACTGATGCCGTAGATCTTTGTGCCACCGTCTTGAGTCCGACTCAATCGGTGATACCAGTCAGATCCTTGATTGACGATATGTGGGATGTTGTAGAGGGTCTCGACGTTCTGCACGACCGTTGGTTTCCCCCATAAGCCGACTGTCTGCGGAAAGGGAGGCTTTGCACGGGGCACTGCTCGCTTGCCTTCCAGCGCATTGATCAACGCGGTTTCTTCTCCACAAATATACCGGCCGGCACTGGCATGCAGATGGAGGTCAAATCGAAATTCCGTTCCAGGAAGAGGCGTGCCCAAATACCCGGCTGCGTAGGCCTCTGCAATCGCCTCGGTCAGTCGTTGGGCCGACAGATGGTATTCCCCACGCAAAAAGATGTAGCCAACCTCTGCATCGATGGCATAACCAGCAAGGATCATCCCTTCGACCAGGCCATGAGGATCACCCTCCATCAGCACACGATCCTTAAATGTGCCCGGTTCCATTTCATCACCATTGGCGACGATATACTTGGGCTTTTGTGCATCGGCACCCATCGGCACGAAGCTCCACTTCGTGCCAGTCAGAAACCCACCTCCGCCCCTGCCGCGCAATCCGGCATCGGTCACCAGGCGCTGTAGGTCCTTGGGAGCCAGCCCGCTGGAGAGCCGTTGCAAGCTGCGATACCCACCTGTTGTGACGTACTCACGCAATGTGCGCGTCGTACCATCTGGATGAATATGTTGAGTGAGTGGTCGTTCCATGTTACGTCGATGACGGATATCTTGGACTATTTGTATTTCTCCACGATCTGTTCAATCTTTTCGGGCGTGACGTTGCCGTATACATCCTGATCGATCATCAGGGCCGGTGCCCGTTCGCAGTGCCCTAAGCACGCAATCGGCAAGACAGTCAGACGTCCGTCTGGTGATGTCTGTCCGAGATCCGCGCTATAGAGTGTTTTGATCTGCTCCTGAACTTGCTCACATCCCTTGATCCAACAACTGATACTGTCGCACACGAAGGCGACATGCCGACCGACCGGTTTGCGAAAGATGAGGTTGTAGAACGTGGCAACGCTATCCACATCCTCGACCGTGATCTCAAGAAATTGGGCAATCTCGAGGAGTGTGTCATCTGAAATCCAGCCACGTCGTCGTTGGATGGTCAGCAGTGCATCGATCGTAGCCCCCCGTTTATCGGGGTAATGCTTCACTGCGTCTTCTAGTTCTCGTCGTTCAGTATCTGACAGCATACGTGCTGAGTCCTGCGTGCTCAGTTATGAGTTCTGAAACTTGTTGGCTTTTTGCTCAGTACCCAGCACTGAGCACTGTTCTTCATCGATCCACATCCGATAGCACATAATCCACGCTTCCAAGGACAGCTAAGAGATCTGATAACAACTCGCCGCGTGCCATCAATGGCACCATCTGGATATGGGCAAACGAGGGGGTCCGAATTCTCGTCCGGTACGAGAGCTGTGACCCATCACTCGTCAAGTAATAACTGGTCTGGCCTTTCGACGATTCGGTGGGAACTTCCGCTTCACCGGGAGGAAGCACCGGCCCCCAACTCACTCCAACGAAATGATTGATGAGCGTTTCGATGTCCTGCATCGTGTGTGTTTTCAGCGGAGGAGTGGCAAGAGCATCGAGTGACGTATAGGGACCTGATGGCATAGAGTCGAGACATTGACGAATGATCCGCAGCGACTGACGCAACTCCAAGACATGCACCAGCGCGCGGTCATAACAATCACCGTTTGAAGCAACCGGGACCTCAAAGTCGAACTGGTCATAGCCGGAGTACGGACGGACCTTGCGCAAATCCCACGGCATGCCGCAGGCACGCAGCATCGGACCAGTGGCACCCCACGCGATGGCATCATCGAGAGACAAGACCCCGATCCCGACGGTCCGCTGCTTGAGAATTGGATTGTCCATCACCAGTCGCTCATAGTCATCGAGTCGGCTGGGAAACCAATCGATGAACTGGCGAACCAGCTTGTCCCATCCAATCGGAAGATCTCGTGCCACTCCACCGATCCGGAGCCAATTCGGATGCATACGGCCACCACAAATGGCTTCGGTGATTGAGAGGATGCGTTCTCGATCGTTGAACATGTAAAAGACTGGTGACAAGGCACCAATGTCGCCCGCAAAGGTCCCGTACCAAACGAGATGACTGGCGATTCGATAGAACTCAGACATCATGACTCGGATCGCTTGTGCACGCGGTGGCACCGTAATCCCCGCCAATCGCTCGACGGAGAGACAGTACGGCATTTCGTTCAGCACGCCCTGGAGGTAGTCCACACGATCGGTGTAGGGAATGAACGAATGCCAGGTTTGCCGCTCGGCGATCTTTTCCTGGGAACGATGGTGGAAACCGATATCCGGGACAATTTCGATGATTTCCTCGCCCGCGAGCTGCGCCACGAGTCGAAGCACCCCGTGCGTACCAGTATGGGCTGGACCAAGATTGATGAACATATAGTCGAAATCTGAATCCTGATCTTGGTGGGTGCGGGCTAACCCCCAATCTTCGGGCTTAAATTGCAGCGCGTCCTGTGCCATGACCAGCTTCTCCGGCGGCATTTGGAACTGCCCGACTTCTGTCGCACGCGAGGGATGATCCTTTCGAAGCGGATACCCCTCCCACCACGAAGGCATGAGAAGGCGGCGGAGAAAGGGGTGTCCATCGAAACGAATCCCGAACATGTCGAATATTTCTCGTTCATACCAATCGGCGTTTGGCCACACGTCTCTGCTCGACGGCAGCGAGAGTGCGTCATCATTCAGCGCCACCTTGATACGGAGTGATTGGTTCCGATCGAACGAGAAGAGGTGATAGAAGACGGTAAAGGTTCTGATCGGTAATCCTTCATGATGGCGACGAAGCCGCTCGTCGGTCGCACTCAGGTCAAACAGCATGGGAAACGGACGAGGAAGATCAGATTTGATATAGCGGAGGATTTCATGAAGTCGATGTTTCTCAACCCAGATGGTTGGAATCTCATCTTTGGTGGATTGCACCGCGGTCAGATATCCGTCCGAGCCAAAGCGGGCTGCGATCTCCGCCACGAGTCCTGTGTGTTCTCCGATTGGGATATCTCGGGTGGCCGAAAGTCGTGGAGTCATGACTTGCCTTTCGGTCGACCGTCTGGCTGTCCTGCAAAGTGGGGCGAGAGAAGATCGGTTCGCGGAAGCACATCGATACCGGGATATTCGCGTTGACTCATCCGCTCGGCTCGTTTGGCATCACGCAGCGAAGGCATAATGGGCCTCTGAACCTCCTGTGGACCAAAATGCAAGCTCAAGGGACGGCGTTCTGACCCAACCAGATTCTGGAGGAGCAGCAAACATTCCATAAAGGCATGGGGCGGCGGTGGGCATCCTGGCATATACACATCCACGGGAATGAATTTATCGACGCCTTGCACGACAGAATAGGCGTCGAACATTCCGCCGGAGTTGGAGCAGGACCCCATCGAAATGACCCAACGCGGCTCCAGCATCTGTTCGTAGAGTTGCTTGATGACAGGCGCCACTTTCAGAAATACCGTCCCGGATACGACCAACACGTCGGCCTGCCGTGGTGAACCACGGACAACTTCTGCGCCAAATCGAGAGACGTCATAGACACTGGTCAAACTGGTCGCCATTTCGACGAAACAGCATGACAAACCGAAGTTCAACGGCCAGAGTGAATTCTTTCGTCCCCATGCTAAGAGATCTTGGAGCTTCGCAAAAAGGACTGAGTCGCCAACGACAGAGGTCAACGAACCATCGCCACCTTCTGTGATCCGTACCCCTTCCAGTCGTCCGTTACGCCACTCGGTCATCGTAGAGCTCCTTTGACTCCTGCATGGTTGGATTCTGGCGGTGACGGACTCGTGGACGTTGCGACTGTGCATGCCAGTCGAGCGCTCCGGTGAGCCACAAATACGCAAGAGATGCCAGCAGAATGGCCACAAAGATCGTCACTTCAATGAAGCCAAGCCAGCCTGTCTCGGGCACCGCGACAGCCCAGGCATAGAGGTATGCCGCTTCCACATCGAAAATAACGAAGAACATGGCGATCAAATAATATTGCACCGGTGGGCGGACTTGAGCGTTGCCAGTTGGCCGAATCCCACATTCATAGGGAACGCCGGTTGCGCTTTCAGATCGACGCTCAGGCTTTTTCCAGTGACGCTCGCCAAGCAAAGGCGGAAGTCCCAGCATGACGGCAATCACCACGCCGACACACAAGCCATAGATACAGATCTGCCAAATCGCGTCATCTACCATAAGAGTAACTAACCATCTGCAATAACTAACTATCGGCACTAACTAGCCATTTATTGAGGGCAATGAAGGTCTTCCCAACTCTTCAATATCATGCTGAGTGGAGTCTGAATCAATAAAGCCACTATTTTACAATTACTTACGGGGGAGAACGGCTGCGAGCGGTAGGGTGAGAGAATAATTATAGGGAGACTATTTGAGTGGGTGCGCGACGATTTCTGTAGGTCAGCCACTGAGGCTGTTGAACAGATAATCCTCTGCGTGGAATCCTATCCGTATTTGCATATTTCCGATCCTTCACACACCTCCCTTGGGGTCTTGAACCAGTTGATGAAGGAACTGCCGTTCCTCTGTTTCAGTTTCTACGTCGCCGTTCAGACGTGCAGCGAGTAATCGGTCGAGGATTTTCTTGAACTGCGGGCCTGGTTTCAACCCCATGGCTTTCAGGTCAGTGCCCGTCAGAATTGGCTTCACATGCTGATAGGTCGTGAGGAACGCTGAGACCTGGCGCTTGACTGTTTCCCCTTTGCTCTTCGCCATGAGGATTAAGAGCGTCTCATCGGATAGTCCAGACAAGAGATGGTAGACCTCTGCCGGTGTGAGGGGTCGTTTCGATGCGAGTCGACGGATCATGTTGTGACAGCTCACGCGGGCCATTTTGAGTTTGGTCGCTTCCTGTTCGGAAAATGGAAAGCGCTTGAGCAGGTCTTTCACAGCACGCTCGGGCAACAGCTCGAGCAGTCCCATCATGTAGACCAACCAAACCTCCATCTGCCGATCCAGGTACAGGAGCCGGTACCAATCGACGGCTTCTTCCAGCGCGGCCAACAGTTGGTCCAACCGCTTGGACCAACTCAGCTTCGGATGGATGAACTTCAAAAGATTGAGCTCCGCCAATCGCTTGATCGCCTGTTTCGATTCCCGTTCGCTGAACAGTAGTTTCAGCTCCTCCAGCAGACGGTGGCCAGATAATCGGTGAAACAGGTTCATCTTGACGGCGCCGGCGATCAACGCCGCCGTGTCCTTGCCCAAATGAAATCCAAACCGAGTTTCAAATCGGACAGCTCGGAATACCCGAGTTGGATCTTCGATAAAACTTAGTCCGTGCAAGACACGGATCACTTTGTCATTCAGATCTCGCTGCCCACCATAGAAATCCAGCACATCGCCGAAGCCCTTCCCGTTCAAGCGAACCGCCAAGGCATTGATCGTAAAGTCCCGTCGATACAGGTCTTTCTTGATGGAACCCTGTTCGACCGTCGGTAAGGCAGTGGGATACTCGTAATACTCTGTCCGTGCAGTGGCCACATCCAGCTTGAAACTCTCTGGCAACATCAGAATGGCTGTGCCGAATCGCTCATGCACCTTGACCTTCGCCTGCAGCATGCCACCAAGCTTTCGCGCGAAGGCGATGCCATCGCCTTCGACCACGAGATCCAAATCCAGATTCTTGATGCCCAGTAACAGGTCTCGTACGCAGCCGCCCACGACAAAGAGCGAAACCTCGCAGCGATCAGCTAAGTGACCCGCGTCTTCCAGCAAGGTCACCAAGCGATGTGGCAAGCGGCTCTGTACGAGTCCCTTCACGTTGCGGCACGGCCCTCCGATCTCAACGTGAGCTTCGCCTGGACGCATCGTCCGCATTCGGGCAGCCTTCAATACATCGTCGTGTAGGGTCCGCAGCAGATCCGTTCTCGTAATGACGCCGACAATCTTCGTGTCTATGATAATCGGCACAAAGCGCTGATTGCGCTCGATCATGGCCGTTTCGATCTCATGAAATGGCGTGTCTGGCTGCGCGAGATAGGCATCGGTCTGCATGATGTCACGTACAGTCATCTTGCCCAGCCGATGAAACAAGGCTTTCTGAATCGACTCTCGGCTGACGATTCCGATGTACCGATCTTTTTCATCCAAGATTGGAAACACATTCAGCCCATAGGCCGTCATCCGCTGTCCTGCTTCGGTCACGCTGGTCTCGACCTCGATCGCTTTGACCGGGGTAGTCATAACATCCTGAGCCAGCAGAGTCGGACGATACTGTGTGGTCAGCAGCTGAACGACCTTCTCCTTGACTGCCGCAAGGGTTTGCCCTTTGACCGTGGCGGCTGCAGCCACGGCATGGCCTCCTCCTCCAAATTCCCGTGCGATCCAGCTGACGTCGATCTCAGGCCTGCGGCTTCTTCCGATCACTTCCACTCGGTCTGCCATCATCACTGCCACGACAATGGCATCGACCGCCTGTAATTCGGCGAGTCTATGCACAACGCCGGCTGCCTCTCCGCGGCAGCGGTCGATCGTGCTCGTGGCCACCAGGACCTTGCGGCCTTCCAGGTAATGCACGTCGCTGTGCTCTAAAAAGTCGTTCAGCAGCGCGACGGCATCTGCATCGAGGGGACGGAGCAACGTACTTGCCACCAGATTCAGGTCCGCGCCGGCTGCGACGAGAAACGCGCCGGCCTCAAAATCACGGCTGGTCGTCGAGGCGAAAACGAACGATCCGGTCTCTTCATAGAGGCCCAGGGCCATCACGGTCGCCTCGAACGGTGTCACGGGAATATGCCGCCGCCGAAGTTGTTCTATGAGAAGCGTCGTCGTGGCCCCGACCGATTCAATGACAGACTGTTTCGAACGGCCGGCGAGGGATGAGTCTGGTTCGGGGTGGTGATCGAACACCACAACTTCGACCGTCGGATTCTCGATGCACGATTTGAGCGTTCCGATCCTGTCGGGCTCTTGGGTATCGACAAGCACGAGCCTAGTGATTTGAGAGAGCTCAATGTCCTTGAGTTTGCAGATATCGAGGTCGTGTACGGCGAGAAAGTTACGGACGGCCTCCTGGCCTCCAGCCGGCAGAACCAGCTTTGCCGCTGGGAAGAGTTTGCGCGCGGCAACCATCGAAGCAAGGCCATCGAAGTCCGCATTGCTATGCGTGGCGATGACGTCCATGCGTACATTCTAGCAGGGTCTTCACTTAGGCGAAACGAAAGCTTGCTAGGAGTACACACTACTCTCGGCCTCTGTATCACACCGATCCTGATGGGATTGGATACTCTGTAGGCGTGTTTGCTGATACGAGAGGCCAGCAGTCAGGTCGATCTGTGACTTATCCTCACGGTCTTTTCAGCATCCCTGATCTCCACGGCTGAATGAATCACGTAGTAATGATTTCAGAAAAACGACGGACCGTTGTTTACAAAATCCACTTTACTTCGTCAAACAGTGGGTAAGGAAGCCCCCTACAGACGCCCTGAGTAATCGCGAGACTACTAGAATTCTGAAAAAAGCAGTTGCATTCGAAGTCTGGGAGTCAGGGATGGGCAGAGCACGGGGAGCACAGCTAATCTCAAGCTCAGAAATTGGAGAGCGACTAATGGATTCGATCATGCCCACGGGCAGCATCATGGCCACTTTACTCGTCGTTCTTTGTAGCTTCCCGGCCTGCAGCACTCCTCAGAATCTTGTCATCCACGAGTCAAAAGCTCTCTCGGTCGTTCTCCGCGAGATGCCGGCTGGGTACCCCTCGCTTGCTCCGTTTAACTACGCGCACATGATACTACCCAAGGATGCATTAGCTATCCTGGAGTCGGTCAACTATGATGCCGACTCAATATTGCCGTTTTCACAAAGGCAGCGACAACCGGTATTTACCAGGCTTCAGGCAGAATTTTTGGCACCGGAATTATCAAAAGCGCTGAACCTCGCTCTCCCCCAAGAGGTTGCGGCGTTTATCGTGTCCGACCCTGAGAATCCTAATCAACACACGAAAGGTGTGGCGTTCGTGCACGGTGACGAATTGCATCTCATCATCGAAGAGCTGCACAAACCTGTGTATCGAGGACAAGGAAACACCTATCAGCAGCAAACATCTAGATGGGAGTTACTTCCCGGCGACAAGCAACGGCACTATACGGGCCGTCCAGGAGGCAAGGGAGCGATAACGAACTGGGTCATTACCCTTCTTCGATAAGGAATCGAGAAAGTATCGGCCTCGTTTTCTTAGCCGTATCGATGGTATCGATGTATGGGCACCCAGGTGGCGCGCGATCACACGAGTGACTCTTCGCCTGGGCACGCACTTGCTCGGCACCTTGTTTGCTCAACCGACCAGCTGGGATATCCGGTACAGGCACATATCGGCGGTTCTGCTATACGCTCAAACAGTTGACGTCATGTCATGAGGAGGTGGTCATGCACATCAGTGTCATTGGCAGCGGTTACGTCGGACTCGTCACCGGAGCCTGTTTTGCCGAATTCGGCGTCCAGGTCACCTGCATGGATACCGACAGCCGAAGAATCGAGAAGCTTGAGAAAGGGGAGATCCCGTTTTATGAGCCGGGTCTCGCCGAACTGGTCGCCAAGGGTGTCAAAGAAGGCAGGTTGAGTTTCACTACGAATATCGCTCAAGCCGTTGAGAAAGCTCTAGCAATTTTTATCGCTGTCGGTACTCCTCCGAGCGCAGACGGGAGCGCCGACTTGTCGTTTGTGAAAGAGGTGGGAAAAGGCATCGCCCAGCATATGAGCAGCTACAAGGTCATCGTCACCAAATCGACCGTACCGGTCGGGACCGGGGAAACCATTCGGGAGGTCGTCAAGAAGACACAGAAATCGACCGTTCGGTTCGACATCGTCTCCAACCCGGAATTTCTTCGAGAAGGATCAGCCATCGAAGACTTCATGCGACCGAATCGCGTAGTAATCGGCACTGATAGCGACCAAGCCGTCGCCATCATGAAGGACCTGTATCGCCCACTCTATCTTATTGAAACGCCCATCGTTGTCACCGATGTGCAGACGGCTGAGTTGATTAAGTACGCGTCCAATGCATTCTTGGCAACGAAGATTTCGTTCATCAACGAAATCGCGAATCTGTGTGAAAAAGTTGGAGCCAATGTGCAGATGGTGGCGAAGGGGATGGGGCTTGACCATCGAATCGGGGCGAAGTTCCTTCATGCTGGCCCTGGCTTCGGGGGATCGTGTTTCCCCAAGGATTTGGCGGCGCTCATTCAGACAGGCGAACACAACGGGTATCCCATGCAGATTGCCTCAGCGGCCTCACGTGTCAACGATATCCAACGTGGACGGATGATTGATAAGATTCGGGAAGCGATTGGGGGACTGAAGGGGAAAACGTTGGCCTTTCTTGGCCTCTCGTTTAAGCCGAACACGAACGATCTCCGAGAGGCTCCGGCGTTAGCGATTGCCCGAGAACTTCTGACGGAAGGAGCCACGATTCGTGCGTATGACCCGGAGGCACTGACGGAAGCTTGCCAGCTGATACCTGAGCTCAAGGCTTGCCGAGATACCTACCAGGCTGCTGAAGGAGCTGATGCCCTGGTGATTATGACGGAGTGGAACGTGTTTCGAAACCTCGACTTCGAGAAGCTGAAGTCGGTTATGCGGATGCCCCTCGTGATCGACCTTCGGAACGTCTATGATTCCGAACGCGTCGCGGCCACCGGGTTCACGCATGTCTCGGTGGGGCGTCCGGCACGGAGTCCTCAGAGCCGCTGAAGGGATCTTAGGTAAAGAGGGTTCACAGTTTCAAGAGCGTGTGGGATGCCGTGGCCGATATCTCGGAACCGGCCGCGAATTGCGTGCACGATCTGATCTCATGCGACAGATCACCGCTGTGATTGAGGCCAATGGGTTGCCCCAGACGGAAGTAGGCGCCACATGTGCGGTCACGCAGCCGCAGAACAAAGCGCAGCCCAGCTCAACGTTCAGAAATTGGGAGACGAGTGATGGAATCGATCACGGCAAAGTGTGGGCTAGCGATGGCTTCAGTTCTTACCCTTTGCAGTTTCCAAGCCTGCCAGACTCACCCCCATCGCGCAATTCATCAAACTAAGGTACTCACGATTACGCTCCGCGAGATGCCGGCCGGATACCCATCACTCGAACCATACAACCACCCGTACGCGATACAACCTCAAGAGACCTCCGATATGCTGGGGGCCTTTGATTATGAAGCTCGTTCACTCCTCCCGTTTTCACGAGGACAGCGACACCATGTATTTACAGAACATCAGAGGGGACTCTTGGGATCTGCGCTATCCGAAGCGTTGGGCGTCGCTCTACCGCAAGAAGTCGTCGCATTTAGCGTGGCTGATAAAAAGAAGCCCGACCACCGCACGAAAGGCTTCGTATTCGTTCTCCATGATGAGCTGCATCTGATCATTGAAGAGCTGCACAAGCCTGTGTATCAAGGAGAAGAAAACACCTATCAGCAGCAAACACCTAGGTGGGAGTTGCATCCAGGCGTTAAACAACGGCATTATGCAAAACGTCCAGATGGAAAGGGTGGGATCACCAACTGGATCATTATCCCGCTTCGATAGGGAGCTATATGGCATGAGCGCGCTTCAACTTCGGTATCATGTATGCAGTGACGAATGGCCTCCCATATCGTATGCGGTCGTGCTTGTAGTTCTTCTGATTTGCATACTCTTTCCGAGCGCGTTGTTTGCTCAAGCCGCAAACCAGCCGGTCGGAATGCCAAAGGAAGAAACAATCGACAAGCTGAAAGAACGGCTCCAGCAGATGGAGGAACAGCATCAAAAAGAACTGACGGAATTGAAAGACCGTCTCGCGGTCGTAGAAAAACAACAAAGCAGTTTATCGGATGAGCTTGTCCAGAACATCCGAGTCGGCGCGTACGGTGCCGTGGCTTTTGAAAGTTTCAGGGACCGACGTACGACCCATGACGGCAACTTCGAAGTCTTGCTTTCTGGGAATTTCCATGACCGGATTCGTATCTATACCGAACTTGATTTGGGCCTCCCGAATGGGACGGCTGAGGCAGAACAGGCCTACGTCGATCTTCTCCTTGCTCAAGCATTCAACGTGCGTGCCGGTGTGCTGTTGATTCCGTTCGGAAAATTCAACCTCGATCACTTCGATCCTCGCCGAGACCTCACCCGCCCGCCTTCCGTCGCACGGCTCGTGACCCCCACCAACTGGGCCGATTTGGGATTCAGCATGTTCGGTTTGCTGCCGATCTCGGAGAACGTCAAAGCCACCTACGAAGTTCAGGTGATTAACGGGCTGACGAATGGGTTTACTGCAGTTTCGGCAAGCAGCCCGGACGGCGGCCTCCGTAACGCACGAACAGGATTGCGCACCGATAATAACGGTGATAAAGCCGTTGTCGGCCGGGGAACCCTCAAATTTTTCGACCAGTACGAAGTTGGATTTTCTGGATATCGTGGAGCGTACAAGCCTGGCTCTAACGATCTGATCACCGGTATGGCCTTTGATGCTGAATTCCGGCCTCGCAATGTGACTCTCTGGGAAAATTTTGTCTTGCGGGGAGAATTCGCGCGCTTTGACATTCAAGGATCAACGACGCCATCAAGCTTATGGGGATACTATCTCCAGCTGACCTACCGTTTCTGGCCCTCGGTGTTGAACTCGACCATTCTCGGGCGCCATTTCAATAATCCGACGTTTGCTCTCGTCGGGCTCTATGGCCGTACGAAGATCAATACCGCCGCGAGCCCCACGGGGAGTCAGACCGGTGAGCAGTTTATTATCGGCTTCAACTACCGCCCGGTCGAAGATTACGTCTTCAAGGCAGAGTATCAATTCAATCACGGCCAGTTCAATCAAACTCCCTCCGACGGATTTCTCACATCCATCGCGTGGATCTTCTAACGGCTCGCCCATGGACTGCCCACTCGCTATGTTGAAGTGCTGGGCGGAGGCGCTAGCGATCGCCTTCGCCCTCTGCCTCTGTGCGACGCTCGCCCATGCTGAATCCCTCGCGGTGATCGTCAACAAGAATAACCCCAACAGCTCGTTAAGCACGACGACCGTCGCCAGCATGTATCGGGGAGAGAGTCTTCATTGGCCAGGGGGCGACAGAATTAAATTGGTCAATCGTGAAATTTCAGCTGAGACGAGAAAGGGGTTTTACCTTCAAGTCTTGAATGCCAAACCAGATCAAGTCTTTTACCGCCAAGGCACGCCGATTCCTGTGCAGAGCGTGATCGAGCGGTCGGACGACGCCGTCTTGCGTTTTGTCGGCACGATCGAAGGCGCGATCGGGTATGTCAGTTTGTCACGGTACAGGCAGATCGATGACGGCCTCACGAAAGTCATTCTGATTGTCGAGAGTCCATAATGAGACCGTCATGTTGATTCCACGGTTGCTTACACACTCACTGTCACACAAGGTGATGGCTCTCTTTTGCGCCGTCTTCATATGTGCCATCTCCGGTTTGACCTATTTCGCGTATAGCTCCAGCCGCAATGCCATGTTCCAGGAGTTCAAAATACGAGGGCGGACCATCGTTAAAACTATCGCATCACAAGCCCGATCGCATTTTCGCGAACAAGATGTGGAAGAGTTGACCTCTCTTCTGCAATCCCTTGGTGAGGGCGAGGATGTCGTGGCTATTCTGGCCTATCGGTCGTCAAAAACGCTGTGGCTCGAGTTCTCTGGTATTCAGCTCACGGTCGAGGATCTGGATTTTATGGAGACAGAGGAGGTGTGGGAGAAAGATAGGATCCTCACAAAAGGGTTTCCTGTTTCGGAGTTCGGAAGCATGGTGGTCGATGTGGGGAACCCGACCATGAACGCTAGCCGGTTCACTCCCTCACCGATCGGATGGGTCAGGCTCTTCCTCGATCGGCGCGCGCTTGAACAACGGCTCAATACCCTGATCATCCAAACTCTGGTGACCAGCCTGCTCATAACCATGGTCGGAGGCGGTGTATTTATTCTGTTGCTCCGACGATCTCTTCATATCATTGGTCCCCTCACTGAAGCGACGAAGAAAGTTGCGGAGGGAGATTTGTACACGACCGTTCCTGTCTCCAGCAATGATGAGTTGGGCGAACTCGCGAACTGCTTCAACCGCATGACCGAGCAGTTATTACAGACCACCGTGTCTAAAAACTATGTGGACAACGTCATTCGTTCCATGACGGATATTTTGATTGTGTTCAATCCGGATGGCACGATCCGCAGTGTCAACCACGCTGCTCTGAATCTACTCGGGTACGAGGAACAGGAGTTATTGGGGCAAGGCGCTCACGTCCTTTTCCCCTCGAATGAAAACCCACTGGGTGGGACGACGTATCAGGAGATCCTCAGGCATGGTTCGATTCATCAGATTACAACAACCTACCTCACAAAAGATGGCCGTGCTGTCCCAGTGCTGTTCTCCGCCGCTGTGATGCAGAACGAGGACGGAAGCACGCAGGGCATCGCGTGTGTCGCCAAGGATATGACGGAGCTGAAGCAGCAGGAGGAGCAGCTTCGTTTGCAAGGCACGGCGCTCGAATCCGCCGCGAATGCGGTCATGATTATGGACCGATCTGGGCGCATCACTTGGGTGAATCCCTCCTTCACCGTGTTGACCGGCTATTCCTATGGAGAAGTAATCGGCCGGGATATCCGCAATCTGACATCTGATCGACAAGACCAGCCCTTCTATCAGAAACAGTGGCAGATGATCATGAACGGGAAAGTGTGGCATGGTGAGAGCACCAATCGGAAGAAGGATGGACGCCTCTACACAGAAGAGGAAACGATCACTCCCGTCCGCGACCGGAACGGTGGGATCAGTCATTTTGTCAGCATTAAACAGGATGTCACAAAGCGAAAAGAAGCGGTTGACACGATGCAGGATGCCCACCAGAAACTGAAAGCGCTCGACCAGTTGCGGTCGCAATTTTTTGCCGACATCAGCCATGAGCTCAGGACCCCCTTGACCGTCATCAGAGGCGAAGCTGAAGTGACACTCAGAGGGAAGGAGAAGCCGATCTCGGAGTATCGGACCACATTGGAACGGATTGTCCAATTGTCCAACCAATTGAACAAGCTGGTTGGTGATATCCTGTTTTTGGCTCGGTCTGAATCAGGGACTCTGCAGATCGATCTGAAGCCCACATCGCTGTCGGTCATTCTTGACGAAGTATGCCAGGAGACGAATATTCTCGCTCGATCACGAAGTATGAGCGCTACGCGTGAAGGGGCGTCGCATGATGCAATCGTGCAGGGAGACCCAGAACGGCTCAAACAGTTGTTTATGATCCTCACAGACAATGCCATCAAATACGGACGGCCAGGTGGCCGTATTGTGATGCGTCTAGAGAGCAAGAACGAAGCAGCACGCGTGACCATCACCGATGACGGGCTTGGAATTCCTGGCGCCGATCTTCCGCATGTCTTCAAGCGAGCCTATCGAGTCTGGCGGGGCCGTCCCTCGGCAGTCGGCGGAGCAGGGCTCGGCCTTCCGATCGCCAAATGGATCGCCGAGGCGCACCATGGAACAATCTCCATCGCAAGCGCTCTGGATCGGGGAACCACCGTCACCGTTGAATGTCCACTGTCTGGATCCCAGCTCTCCCGAGCGGATAGATAGGATTACTGTGATCCCTAAAAACACGATCATGTGTTTACGAAACTCCACCGCATTCGTCAAAAAGCTATCCACTCCCCTGACAGAGAGAAATGATCTATGAGTACGCATATTCTCGTGGTTGAAGACGACGAACGCATTTCGAGCTTTATCCGGCGCGGTTTGGAGGCAGAAGGGTATCTGGTGGATGTCGTTCAGGACGGACGCGAAGGAGTGGAGAAAGGCATGGCTCCGTATGATCTTATCCTCCTTGACCTTCTGCTGCCTGACCAAAGCGGTCACGAAGTCTGTCAAGCCTTGCGTCGTGAACAGGTTCAAACCCCTATTTTGATCCTGACGGCCAAAGATGGACTTGAAGATAAACTGAGCGGCTTCGACCACGGAGCCGACGACTATCTCACGAAACCCTTTGCCTTCGAGGAGCTCCTCGCGCGGATCAAAGCCCTACTCCGACGTACACCGGTCTTGAAAGAAGACGCAACCAGTGTCCTGCAGATCGCCGATCTCTCACTTAACCGAAGCACTCGCGACGTACGCAGGGGAGACACCATTCTTGCACTGACCAAGAAAGAATTCGATCTGCTGGAGTTTCTCATGTCGAATCCCGCCAAGGCACTCAGTCGCACCTCCATCCTGGAACATGTCTGGGGCTATCATTACGACACACTGACTAATACCGTCGATGTCTACATTGGATATCTTCGGAAAAAGATCGATGCAGGATCGACGATCAAGCTCATTCAGACCGTGCGGGATTTCGGGTACAAGATCTCAGACAATCAGCCCTTGTAAAGGCCCTACTCTCCGTATTTTTTGAGACGGTCATCGCGCAGCCTTCCTCTCACTTCTTACCAATTTCTCATCATATTCTCATTCGCCTCTTACCTTTCTGAACTAAGTTAACGACCTCATAATACTTCGTAAACTACTCACATGATCTGAGAAGGGTGAGGCGTGAGTGTGAAGCTGAAGAATAATGAGGTGCGTATGGCTTCATCCAAGGCCTTGCGACTGTGATCAAAATGACTCCTGCATCCATTGAAGAATCATAAGACGTAGTCATTCGGAACAGAATCAGCCGAATTGCGTCAAGAAAAATGGAACGGTGTCAGGTTTCATTCAGAAAAGGAGCGAGAGTATGAGGGCAACTTGTGTAGCTATGTTAGTGCTCTTCACGCTGCTCGTGACGTGGCCCATGGCAACTTACGCCACGGAACATGAGACTCCGAGGGCACCGGAACCATTCCTCAAGATGACCAATCCGGTCCCCCATACCACCGACACGCTGCAAGAGGCCAAAAGCCTCTACGAGAACCGATGCAGCAAGTGCCACGGCTCCAATGGGGATGGCAAAGGATCCGCCACCAAGGACATGGACGTCAAACCAAGAAATTACACGGCCAAATCCCTGATGGAAACGATACCGGACGGACAGTTGTTCTGGATTATCTGCTATGGCAGCGATCCGGACATCACAGAAATGAAGGGATACAAGAAGAAGCTCTCGGACGAGCAGATGTGGAGTCTCGTGCACTATATTCGGTCTTTTGCACGGTAGCGTGCCTCAATCTAATGGGAGGAATCATGCGTATTCGGGTGTTGATGTTGGCCGTTATACTCGGCAGTCTGGCCTCGGGGCTCGTGGCGATGCTCGCGCCTCAGGAGGCGGCGGCGATTCCGGCGTTTAGTCGGCAAACCGGAGAATCGTGTTCGACGTGCCATACGGCGTTTCCCAAACTGAACCAAACGGGGCAAAACTTTCGCACCAATGGTTTTCGCTTTCCCGAAGACAAAGAGTGGCACGACATCCAAGATATGAAACATGTCCCGATTTCAGGCGAGGTCGAGGTTGAAGCGGAATTCACCAAGGAACGCGGTGTGGGTGCCGGGGGCCAGGAGACCTTGCTGAAGATTGATGAAGTCGCACTTTTGGCAGGTGCTCCAATTGGGAAAGAGGGCCGGGTGTCCGCGTATGGCGTGCTGGATTTCGCCCAAGGTAATGTCAATGTGGGGCAGGCCTACGGGCAAGTCAACGATCTCGTGGGAACGACCGGCCAGGGCTTGCTCAATCTCAAAGTCGGGCAGTTCGATATTGCCCTCCCGTTTCTCTCACACTCGCAACGGGTGATTAAACAGCGCTACTTTGCGCAAGAAGCGCTCGGCATCCTGGGCGCGCGTCGGAACGGTGGCAGTACCGAGGCAGAGGCACCGGAAGTCTACAACACCGGGGTGGAGATCAATGGACACCTGATCCAGAAAGAGCTGCTGGGAGGCATCACCCATCGCTATGCCATTGGGATCTTTCAACCAAAATCGCTCGGGGGGATCAACCATCTAGGCTTTCCGGGGCTCTATGCGACCTATTCCATTCACTTTCTTGAGCGCTTTACGATAGGCGCCATTTATAAACGTGATGTGGTGACGTCCGCGTTAGATCCTTTTACAATCGATGGCAAAAAAGGCGTCGATAAGTGGGGTATCGCGGGGGAAGTGAAGCTGGGTCCGTTCATCGCCACGGCCGGGTATTTTCGCTCTGATGGCCTCCCCGCGACTGGCAATGGGGCTTTAACAAATGCTACCTACAACAGAGCGCTCCAGAACTATATGGCGGAGGTCTTGTTTATTCCCCACGATATCCCGTTCATCCCCACCAAGAAATTCGTGCTCGGGGGCCGCTTCGATCATATCGATCAGGAGCTCGCACAATCGAGCAGTCGCACGACCGTGATGGGTCGGTACTACATTGCCCCCAGCGTGTACCTTCAGGGAGAATGGCGCGTCCATGACGGTGGCGGTGTGGCGGGCGCCTCATCGCAAGATTCCTATGCCGCCCGAGGCTTCCTCGTCGCGCTGTATTAAGGTGCTGACTGACAGCGTCTGGTTCGTGATAGGGGAAGCATGGGTAAGGCCATCGCACATGATATGAGAGCCAGTAACCGTCTTGTACGGCACCGCACTGAATCGGTGGTGCAGGAGCTTCTCGAATGAATAGCATAAGGGTCGGCGTTCCATTTCTGGTGAGCGTGGTGTGCCTGCTCATCAGTGCTTGTGCGACGTCTCGCACAGTCGAAGACACCGTCTTTGCGGATGGTCCTCGAGGCGCCGTGTTGCTCCAACGCGTGGACGATGCATGGTTCAGGACCGCCCACCCCGTCTCGGCGAGCCCTCTCCTACTCACTCATGTGTTGCGTGGCGTCCAGATTCACCCAGCACCCGACGACCAGACCACGGCCGTGCGGGTCTTTTCTGACGAAGAGATCGCCTTTCTCAGCCCGTTGATGAGTACGGCCCTCTCCAAAGCCGCCAAAAGCCAGCTCGTGGCCTTCCGCGTCACCCATGACTCTGGTCCCAACAGTGAAATGACGGGTGGGCTGCTGTTTACCAGGGGACGGATCCTGCATCTGTGGCTGACCCAGTACCGGGCGAACGGTGCCAGAAACAACTCGGGGGCCACGCTGGATCGTCAGGCTCGCAATCCGCACGGACTGGCACCTCGTCAGCTGCGTTTTGTTCCAGAAACGGTTCAGCGGTCCAGTCGCAATCAACAACCGGACGTGATCGATCCTCCTCCCCTCGCCACGCTCATGATCGACTACACCATGCTTGCCACCGAATTGAACCTGCCGTCCGAGGCTGCGCCATCTCAGCCGCTCCATGGAGATGAGCCTCTGCTGAACCACGCCGACACGCAGTCTGTTCGACCCGATCATGGCCTTCCCGCTTCTCAAGACACACCACCGTCAGCTGCCGAAGAGACGCGGGCGCTCAAAGCCGTGGTGAAGGAACAAGCCCTCGAACTCGATGCCCTCAAAGACGATGTGCGGGCGTTGCGTCAGCGGCTCTCCGAGATGGAGCCACACTCGCCACAGCTGACAGCACCGCCAATGGCTCCAGCGCGACGCGAGAAGACCCCCTAAAAGGGTACTCCTTGGCTGACAGGAGAGTCTGATCGACAAACACCGACCGTTGGATACGGAGCCCGCGCACTGACCAGTGGCCCCCAGCGGGGTCGAGCCCGACCAACGATCCTATGGAAAGTCTTATGAGTGAGTCCGACAATGGCTACGATTCTTCTGGTTGAAGATCATGCAGTCCTCCGGAAAGCGCTTCGACGTCAGTTAGAGGCAGACGGTTATCGGGTTGTGGAAGCTGCGGATGGGAACGAGGCGATTCACTGTTGGCGTATGCACGCGCCTGACGTGATCATTACTGACTTCCAGCTTCCTCACCTGAATGGGAGGGAGGTCATCCAGGTGGTGTCGGCCCAACAACCGGCCCTTCCAATCATTCTAATGTCCGGCGGAATGGACGAGCAATTGCGCGTGTGTATCCTGCATCAGTATCCATCAGTGCGCTATCTTGCAAAAGATGTCGTCAGCACTCAACTATGCTCGTCTGTACGAGACGCCCTGCTGTAACGCGTCTTGTTTCCGATCGACATTCAGTGCCGGTGACCGCCGGCGAGCGAGGCAAGAGATCGACTGGACGGTGTGGCGAAGTTTGTTCCTCGTGCAACTGACGAGACGTGCCTAGAGGCCGCTAACGGATGGAGGGGGACCTTGGCGCCCACCGAGGTTGTGCGTCTCATGTCCTCCCGGGAGAGACGCCCCTCCATCCCATCCCAGTCAACCGAGTTTCTATCACTCACAATGGTACGCGCTGAATTCCATCAGATAGACGCTCTACAGGACCGATAGCAATGCAACAGCAATAGAAGGTGTACAATAGCACCGGTGTGTCAGGGCCGCTCTTCACACAGGGTAACGAGGTCGCTCATGTATGCACGAGCCGTTATACTCTTTGTGGGGGTGGTACTGTCCGGATTTGTGCTGGTCGCGGCTCCAAGAACGGCAATCGCGATTCCTGCCATGAGTCGACAGACGGGTGAGCCCTGTTCCACGTGCCACGACGTCATTCCAAAACTGAACCCCACGGGTCAGAAGTTTCGCGCAAACGGACTCAGATTTCCAGGATGCACAGAGCGGGACACCACACCGAATGTGACGCCTGTGCCGCGTTCGGAGGAGAAGAAGATCGATGCACCACCTTCACCAGCGGAGAGCGGCCTCGAAACTGTTCCTGCAAAACGTGATAACTGATCTCCCCGGGAGTGTGCCGATTTCTGATCTAGTCGAGCCCGGTTGTTGCGCACTATCGGCTGCAGCGCGCGCGTCGAGCACAGCCAGTACCGACTTCTCCTCCTCTGAACACCGCGCTAGGAGCCTGTCCGACATTAACCCTCACGCACTTGTATGCAGCCTCAGGCTCCTGTAGAAGCATTGCTACGTAATGAGAAGCAAGGAGGTTGCGTCATGCCCACCCGAACCTTTCGCCCCTACGAGCCTGACGATCTGTGGCTGTTACCGCCGTCGCCGCGAGAGTGGTTGCCGGAGGCGCACCTGGCCTACTTCCTGTCGGATCTGGTCGATGCATTGGATCTGAAGCCGATCCTGGCGACCTATCGGGGCGTGACGCGCGGCACGGTGCCGTATCATCCCCAGTTGCTGGTGAAGGTGCTGCTCTATGCCTACGCGGTTGGGGTTCCGGCGTCGCGGCAGATTGCGCGGGAACTGGAAGAGGATGTGGCCTTTCGGGTGCTGGCGGCGAACCAGCGGCCGGATTTCCGGACGATCAGCGACTTTCGGAAACAGCATCTGACTGCCTTGGCCGACTTGTTCATCCAGGTCCTGAAGCTCTGCCAGCGAGCGGGTCTGGTGAAGCTGGGGCACATCGCGCTGGATGGCACCAAGATCAAGGCGAATGCCTCGAAGCACAAGGCGATGAGTTATGGGCGGATGGTGACGGAGGACGCGCGGCTGCGGGCGGAGGTGCAGCGGCTGCTGACACAAGCGGAGGTCGCTGATGCCCGGGATGAGGTGGCGTATGGCTCGGACCGGCGGGGCGATGAATTGCCTGCCGAACTCGCGCGCCGGGAACACCGACTGGAGACCATTCGGGCGGCCAAGACGGTGCTAGAGCAGGAGACCCAGGCAGAGGCGGCGCTCCGGCAAGCGGCACAGGACGCTTGGCCGTCGAAGAAGCCCCGTCGGGGTCGGCCGCCGTCGCCGCCCAGTCCGGTCCCATCCCCGAAGGCCCAGCGCAACTTCACTGACCCGGAGAGCCGGATCATGCCGGCATCGGACACCAAGGGGAGTGTCGTCCAAGGGTACAACTGTCAGGCCGCCGTCGACGCACGGGCGCAGATCATCGTTGCCGCGGACATCACCGATGAGTCGAATGACAAACAGCAAGCCCAGCCGATGCTGACGCAGGTGCTGGTGAATACCGAGCAGATCCCCCGGACCGTGAGTATGGACGCGGGCTATTTCAGCGAGGCGAACGTCGTGGCTCTCACGGCGCTGGGCTGTACGCCGCTCATTCCGCCGGACCGCCAACTCCATCGCCAGGTGGTACCTGCCGTCCCCCGAGGCCGACCGCCAGTGGGATTGTCGGTGGCCGATCGCATGCGCCGCACACTCCGGACACAACGCGGGCGACAACGCTATGCCCGGCGCAAAGCGATTGTCGAACCGGTGTTCGGCCAGATCAAGCAGGGTCGTGGCTATCGGCAATTCTTGTTGCGCGGGATGCGGCAGGTGCGCGGGGAATGGACGCTCATCGGTACCACGCACAATGTCCTGAAACTCTGGACGGCCTTGCGCCGGGTCCGCCGACGTCCCGGCGAGGGCCTGCGGGCATTGGGCAGAAGCCAGCGGGCAAAGCGGAACGCCCAGCGGTAGCCGACAACTGCCAAAGATCATCCGTGTGCGCCGTGCAAATTCTGGATCAGCGAGGAAGATCAGGCTGCGCTCAGATCAATGTCGGACAGGCTCCTAGGCTTCACATCTGCACACGCCTGCTTCCAAATGTGAGCTAAGATCTCTTCTCTTCGAGTCTGTAGAAGGCGCTTCTCCAGCTCCTTCTCGTTTCTTACCAATTTCTCATCTTGCGCTCATTCGCTTCTTATATTTTCCGAGTACGATCACGACCTAGGTCAGGTTGCGAGACTCCCCACATTCTCAGGAAAGGCAAGACTGTGCACATCCTGATCGTCGAAGACGATGAGCGAATTGTTGGTTTCATGAAGCGCGGGCTTGAAGCTGAAGACTTCAACATAGATGTTGCTTCAGGAACGTCTCAAGCCATCGATATGGTCAACGCCCGATTCTACGACCTTCTCATTATCGATATCTTTCTCGGGGCGGATGACGGACTCGATCTCTGCCGCTCACTTCGCCAGCGACGAGTCGGATCTCCTATCCTGATCATGACCGCCAAAGGTACACCGGAAACGGAACAGGCGAGCAAGGAGGCGGGTGCGGATGCATACCTCGCGAAACCCTTTGCATTCGAAGACCTGATTGCCACAATCGCACGTTTTCGTACGCCCGCTTCTCCCTCTGAACACCGAAGGGAAGTTTATGCAAAGTAGCACGATGCTTCAGAATCGTATCGAAGGCGTTTACCAAATCCACCCTGCGTCGTCCAACGATCATGACATCAACAGAACAAGACTCCAGGGAATGTTCAGCCTTTTACGTGAATCGATGCGAGAGGGGCCACAAAGCGATCTGTTCGATGCTCGCAAGACCTTCATCCTCATGATGTCATGAGGTAAAGAAAGCTGGTACCACGCGTATGTTGATTATGCTCTACTCACACGATAGCTATGGTCTCGGCCATATTCGCCGCAGCCTTGAAATCGCGACGCACCTATCCGAAAGCATCCCTGATGCATCGCTGATTATGCTGACCGGTTCCATGCAGGCTCACGCATACGCGTTGCCTGATCGCATGGAATACATCAAACTGCCGGCGCTCACCAAGGATTCCGGCGGACAGTATTGTTCGCGCCTGCTTCCGCATACGATCGATATCACTCTAAAGCTGCGTCAACGAATCATTCTCGAGAGCGTTCGCAATCTGCGCCCCGACATCCTCTTGGTCGATAAGGCCCCGGCAGGCATACGCGGGGAACTCTTGCCCGCCCTCCAATTTCTTAAAACCAAATCTCCTTCAACCAGAATTATATTGGGCATGCGGGACATCGAGGACCATCCCGACCATGTTCACGCGGAATGGGCCAAGTCCGGCACTCTGCCGCTGTTAAAGAATACGTACCATGCGATTTTGCTCTATGGTTCGCGCGCTATCTACGACCCAGTCAAGGAGTATGGGCTTTCACCCGGCATCGAGAAGAAACTCATTTCTTGCGGGTATGTGGGCAGAACTCAACCGGAGCTGTCTCGGGAGCGCATTCGAGAACAATTACAGTTGCAGACCGATCGGTTGGTGCTGGTTACGCCTGGTGGCGGGGACGATGGCTATCCGCTCTTAAAAACTTACATCGCCATGCTGCGGAAACAGTTTGGGGGTAGGCGCCCGACGTTCGATACGTTTCTCGTCACCGGTCCGTTAATGGATCCCCATCAACGTCGTCGTCTGCAGCAAGCCGCACAGGCCGGGTTGGCGTTGACAGTCACTGAGTTCACCCCACGTCTGTACGAATATCTGACCGCAGCCGATCTCGTCGTGTCCATGGGGGGATATAACACCATTGTGGAGATTCTAGCAGCCAACCAACGTGGGATCATCGTCCCGCGCGTCCATCCGCGGCTTGAACAGTGTATCCGCGCGGAACGTCTTGCGGCGAAGGGGCTTCTGGAGATGATTCACCCCACCAAGTTGACCTCCACTCGCCTGTTTCATGCCATCATGCAGTCGCTTCAACGGCCACGTCCCCCTCGCTCGGAGGACATCGGGATACCTCTTGATGGTGCCGCCAATGTTTCGAAGGCCATGAAGCAACTCTTCGTGGATGTCCAAGACATCAGGACTAACCACCCTCTCATACCTCGCCCTTCAAATGTTCACACGCTCCCGAGACTGAGAGCGGAAAGCTTGCCGATCTAGACCATGTCGACCGAATCCACCATGAAGAAGATCGGCTATCTCCTTAAAATTTTCCCCAAGGTCTCGGAGACGTTCATTCTTCAAGAGGTCCTGGACTTGGAAGCGCTGGACGTGAATCTTTCGATATACGCTCTCCAATCCCCAACCGATACCATCACCCACGGCTTGGCCGCTCAGGTACGCGCATCTGTCACCTATTTGCCTGATTCGCTTTTGACCTTTTGTGAAAACCCATTTTGGGCCCACCTGCGTCTGTTCATGGGGTCTCCCCGACGCTATCTGTCGACCCTGCGCTTCTGGCTTCAAACTGCAGAGCACCCATCGTGGCAAAAACTCGTCCAGGCAGGCTCCCTAGCCGCTGCCCTTCAGGACGACCGTATCGACCACCTCCATGTCCATTTTGCAAATGCACCCACAAGCGTTGCGGAACTGACTCATCGCTTTACGGGAATCCCCTACAGTATGACAGGGCATGCGAAAGACATCTTCCTGGCAACTCCGTCTACCCTCCGCCGGAAAATGCGCCATGCAGCATTCGTCATCACCTGCACTGAACATAATCGCCAGTATCTCCACGACCTATCAGGCAACGGCACGCCGCTCCACTGTCTCTACCACGGTCTGAATCTGGATCGTTTCGATCAGCTCGGCACGGCCCACCCAGTAAGACGTTCGACGATTCCCATCATCGTGAGTGTGGGACGGTTGCGCGACAAAAAGGGATTCCCCACACTCATCCGCGCGTGTCATCTGCTGGCCACCCGTGGCTATCGCTTTCACTGCCGCATTGTCGGATGCGGACCGCTTCAGACCGATCTTGAAACCTTGATCCGCGAGTTGGACCTCGAGCAGGTCGTCACATTGGTCGGACAAAAAACGCTCGAAGAAGTGGTGAAACTGTACCAAGAGGCTGACATCTTTGCTTTACCCTGTCAGGTATCTGAAGACGGCGATCGTGATGGGATTCCCAATGTCCTCATGGAAGCCATGGCCTGTCGACTCCCTGTCGTCACCACGGAGATTTCCGGCATCCCGGAACTCGTTCGGCATGATCACAATGGTTTCCTGGTTCCCCAACAAGACCCGGAAGCCTTCGCGCTGGCTCTGGCCCACCTTCTGGACAATCCAGCAATCCGTCAACGCCTAGGGCAGACCGGGCGTGAAACCATTGCGCAGCGATTTTCTTCCAGCCATGCAAGCCATCGCCTGAGAGCCCTCTTCCTCAATGAATCGACATCGGCCCATCCAGAGCTTCTTCTGAATACGCCTGAACCATTCTCCCGCCCCACGCACGACGAGGCACCCCATCGGGTCGGATATATCTTGAAAGGATTCCCCCGCCGATCGGAAGCCTTCATCACGAATGAGATTGTGCTCTTGGAGCAGATGGGGCTTCAGCTTCATCTCTTCTCTGCCTTTCAGGGCGAAGCGAATTGTACCGGACCCCACAGGAAGACCGTTATGTCACCGCTGACCTATCTACCCGAGGACAGCGACAACACAGACAGCGGATTTGTGCCTTGGCTAATCGCAAACATTCCCCGGTATTGCTCCAGTCATATTCGACTGCTCTCCAGAGTTCCAGGCCGATATCTGCGCACCGCATGGGAAGCCTGGACACTCAGCCTACGCTGCCGAAGCACGTTCTTCTCATGGCCGAAGAAAGTGTTCTACAAGGACTTTCTCCGTGCCGGTTCGATTGCCAGTTTCGTGCTCGATGCGGGAAACATTCGCCATCTGCATGCCCATTTTTGCCATGGAGCGACGACTATGGCCATGTTTGCCGGTCTATTGAGTGATCTCCCCTTTAGCTTTACCGCCCATGCCAAAGATATCTACTTGCCAAAACTCAATCCCGGCGATCTTCTGCGCCTCAAATTGCGCCGGGCAAAGTTTGTGGTGACCTGCACCGGCGCGAACCACCATCACTTGCAAGAGGTTTGCTCACAGGGTGCGCCGATCCATACCATCTATCATGGCGTCGATACGGCTCGCTTCGCTCCCTCCGTTGATCGACAGGTTCCTCCGATTCCGACGATCCTCTCGGTCGGACGCTTTGTGGAGAAGAAAGGGTTTCCCTTCTTGATCGAGGCCTGCCGCATCATCAGAGAGCATGGATTGCCGTTTCACTGCCGAATCGTCGGTGAGCCGGATGAACAGACGGATCTGGTACAGGACTTGATTCGCCGGTATCACCTCGAACAGGAGGTTTCAATCGGCTCTGGCGTATCGCAAGAGGAACTCCGCGCGATCTATCAGGGATCGACCATCTTCGTCCTTCCTTGTCATATCGTAGATAACGGTGATCGTGACGGGATTCCAAACGTCTTGGCGGAAGCCATGGCCTCCGGCGTCCCGGTCATTTCGACCGCAGTCTCCGGCATTCCAGAATTGATTGACGATCGATGCAACGGGCTTCTTGTCGCGCCACGCGACCCAGTGGCCCTCGCCAAAGCCATCGAAGAACTGCTGGTCGACGCTGACTTCCGGAACAGTCTCGCCCAGGCAGGGCGTGAAACAATTTGCCGAATCTTCGACTCACGCAAGACAACGAGAACACTCTTTGATCTCTTTCAGGCAGAAGCGGCTGAGGCTACCGCCCACCAGCAGGAGGCCCATGCTGCTTGCCACTAGTCAGCATCAGCCGTCTGAGAAGACGGATCGCCGGCATATTTTCACGACACCCTTTCGAAGGTTGACCGCAGAAGCCCTACTGCAGCATTTCCAAACCAGGCCGACGGTCCACTATTTCCCGGTTCCAGACGTGGTCGAGACGGCTCGTTCCAAAATCGATCACATCCTGGACAACCAATTTGAGTTCAACGGCGAACGACACCAGTTGCCTGGATCGATCCAGTGGCTTACTAACCCCAGCAACGACCGGGAATGGCAGATCCTGCTGCACAAATTTTATTACGCTGTCGGGCTCGGCATGGCTTATCACGAGACACATGCGCCTCACTACGCCGAGAAATGGGTTGAGTTGACGAACTCGTGGATTGGTACCGTCCCCCGCGACTTCCTCCCGAGCGATGTTGCCGGACGACGCATCCAGAATTGGATCTTCGCCCACTACTATTTCGTGAGTAACGGACAGCCACACTGTGTCACACCCGAGTTCTATGGTTCTTTCTTGGAGTCACTGCATCAGCAGCTCTCCTACCTTAGAGACCATGTCACCCCGGCTCGAAATCACCGAACATTGGAACTCTGCGCGATCTTCTTGGCAGCCATCGTGTTTCCAGAATTCGTCGAATCTTCAGAATGGCTGAGTTGGTCTAAAGACGAACTGGTGAAAAATATTCACTCCGATCTCCTGCCCGACGGGGTCCACTGCGAACAATCCACCGACTACCACCATCTGGTGCTCAAAAATTACCTCTGGATCAAGAAGCTTGCCCTCCTAAACCAGATCGAAATGCCGGCAGAGTTTGACCTGCTCGTGAAGAAGGCCTTGGAGTTTTCACTCTATTCCCACAGACCTGACGGCATGATCCCCGCGCTCAGTGACGGCGATAGCCGCTGTTTCTTGGACCTCTTACAGCAGGGCTACGAACTCTATGGCGGAGAGGACCTCCTCTATGTTGCATCACGAGGAGCTCAGGGACAGCCTCCAGTCAGCCGCTCTAAAGGATTTCCCCACGCAGGCTATTATGTATTGCGAAGTGGCTGGGGCGATCAGACCGAAGCGTATCAGGATGAACGCTACTTGATCTTCGACTGCGGCCCGTTGGGCGTTGGGAATCATGGGCATTTGGATCTGCTCAGCTTTGAAGCCTATGCCTACGGCACACCACTCATCATGGATCCAGGGCGCTACACCTATGATGAATCAGGACCGGTCAATTGGCGTGTCCGCTTTCGCGGCACTGCGGCTCACAACACTGTGCTGGTGGATGGACGGAATCAAACAAGGTACGAGTGGAAGAAAAGCCGATTCAAGATTGCGGGACCTGAACCAAAGCGGGAGAGCAGAGCGTTCGTCCATGAGCCCGGGCTCGACTATCTGCATGCGGTCGCCCGGAGTCATGAATACCCTGTTGTTCACGAGCGGAAGGTGCTGTTCATCAACGGGGAATACTGGGTGATTGTTGATCTCTTGAGAGCCACTGAGTTTCATACCTACGACCTGTTGTTCCACCTGTCGCCTCCGGCGCAGGATCGGGTCTCGGTCATGGTGTCGGATAACACCCTGTCGATCCGCTCGCCGCAACTCATTCTCGCTCAGCCTCTCATTCCAAATGTGCGCCCTTCTATCCAGGAAGGTTTTGTATCCCCCTCGTACGGCGAAAAACAGCGCGCGCCGATCGTGCGGCTGACTCAGCAAGACTCAAGCACATGCTTCGTCACCGTGCTGTATCCCTACAAGGGCGACGAACCGACCATCTCCGTTGAGACCCCGGAACCTGATCGAGGGCCGCAGGCCCTCCTCTTGGGCGAACGAGCATCGGTGCGTATCACGATTGCTCACAATGGACGACGATATACCGATGAACTGTTATTTGCCGACGAGACGACCCAGGCAGTCGAGGCACCTGCACATGCTTCTCCGAAACATGTGCGTGTCTCTCGAACAAACCAGGAGGGACGTCTTCTATTTCGGTATCAGGCCTGAATCATGATGGACCCTACTGCAACCGAGAGAACTCCGTTTGTTCCCCATTACAACCTCCCCTTGTTGTCTGGCGCTCCAACGTGGGCCCCGCGTTCCTTCTTGCAAGAGCCCTATGCTTCTATGTCACCAGATCTATTGCTCAAGTACTTCCAAACACGGAACAGTCCTCTGTATTTCCCTCTATCACACGGCAACTCCGAACATGTGAAGCGCGCCGATAGTATCTTGAGGAACGAGTTTGCTTTTAATAACGAGACCCACCAGTTGCCCGATCCTTTCGACTGGAAAGTGAACCCCAGTCGAGACGTTGAGTGGCTGATTCTTCTGCATAAATTTTATTACGTTAGAGATCTTGCTCTTGCGTATGAGTATACGAGAGAGGAACGATATACCCACAAATGGGTGGCGTTGGTCTCGACATGGATCAGCGAAGTGCCCGACGGTATCATCGACAGCCAAGTGACCGGCAGACGATTGCAGCAATGGCTGCTCGCCTATCACTACTTTATCCCTACCCGGCAGTCTGCTGCGATCACGTCGCAGTTTGTTGTTGAGTTTCTCCGATCAATTCATGCGCAGACTCGCTACTTGTGCGCGCATCTGACCACCGAAGGCAATCACCGCACCATAGAGTTGTACGCTATTTTCTTGGTGGCCGTGGTCTTTCCGGAGTTGCACGACGCCATGTGGTTCCTGGACTTTGCGAAGCAGGAGCTACTCAAGAACATGGAGCAAGACCTCCTGGAGGATGGTGTCCAGTACGAGTTATCTACCGACTACCACCATACCGTGCTCAAAAACTATCTGCGCGTGAAGGAACTCGCTGTTCTGAACCAGGTCGAGCTACCTCCGCGGTTTGATGAGCTGGTCGAGAAGGCATTGGACTTCTCCATCTATGTCCATAAGCCGGATGGGTTGATCCCGGCCATCAACGATGGAGACAGCAACAGTTATCTCTCTCTCCTGAAGAAAGCCCACTCATACTACCCCAATGAGTATCGGCTATATGTCGTTTCAAAAGGCAAGAAAGGAACACCCCCGCCTGAACGGTATAAGGCGTTTCCAACAAGCGGCTACTATGTACTCCGTGGGAGCTGGGTCAACGAACCGTACGAAGACGGGCTGTATATCTTGTTCGACTGCGGACCTCTCGGATTCGGCAGTCATGGACACTATGACCTGCTTAGTTTCGAAATGGCTGCCTTCGGCCATTCGCTCATTGTTGACCCGGGAAGGTATACGTACAGCGAAGACAGCGCGGATGGAATCAACTGGCGCAGGATCTTCAAAGGCACGGCCTACCACAATACCGTCGTCGTGGATGGCAAAGACCAGAGCCCCTATCGAAAAGGACAGTCGATTGGTCATGAGCCGGAGCCAGCCATGAAAACATTCGCCACTGCGGAAGGGTTTGCTTTCATTCATGCGCAAGTCGTCAGCCATGAATACCCGGTTGTTCATGAGCGCATCCTCATGTTCGCTTTGTCAGAGTATTGGATCATCACAGACGTGTTACGGGCCGACGAAGGCCATCAGTATGATCTCTATTTTCACTTGGCTCCAAGAGCGCTGAGCCAAACCACGCTTTCGAAGGAGAAAAGAAGCACATGCGTGTCTTCTCCAAATCTCATCATCGCTCAGCCGACATCACCTGAGATTCACACCGATCTTTTAGAGGGGTTCGTCTCTTCGCAGTATGGAGAAAAACAGCCGGCACCGATTGTTCGCTTTTCAAAGAAAGGCACCGGCTCGACCTGTTTTCATACCGTGTTGTACCCCTTCCACGCGACACAGCCAGACCTCACCGTCCAGCAGCTGTTAGTCAGCGACCAGTATGGCCGGTGCTCTCCTGAACGAGCCACAGCACTTCAAATTACGATTTACTCGGAGTCGAATACATACTCTGACCATCTGTTCATCGCGCACCAGCACTCCCAACACATGTATCAGTTCGAGGATATAGCGTGTAGTAGCCAGATGCTCTTCCTACGAAGAGACGGTGCCGGCCATATCATCAACTTGCAAGCCGAAGGCTTGGAGTATCTTCGGGTCGGGTCCAACCAACTGATGAATGGGACTCGACCGCCGAGGCGAGTGAGTTATGGAGCGAAGCGCGTTCTGCACGACACGTTGGATAAATCAGAGGAGAGGTTCACCGATCCAGTCGACGCATTAACCCAATTGCTCAACGAGCCCTGAGCGACCAACGCGAATACGAAGATGATGAACGACCCACAATTCCCCCATCTCGAGACGGCCTTAGAACCTGCACGGATACAGAACTTGCTACAGTTCGCGCTGCTGAGTCCACACAGCAACGATCGCCAAGAATACGTCGTCGATGCGTGCCTCATCGGGGAGAAACGCTATAAACCTGGAAAGAGCTGCGTCCTCTCGTATGATCTTCACTTGCGCAATAAAGGGACTGGCTCTTCCCGCGTGCAGGTCGTCTCAGCACGACTCTGTCGGCCAATGGAGGGTCTGCCGGAATTTCATCAGGCGAACCGGCGGAAGCTGTCACTCACCCCAGGGCTTGAGCCACTAGGCTATCTGCCCGAGACGGAAATGGTCGTATGGACGTTTCCCAATGATCGTAAGCTGACCTCTCTTCCACCGTTGTTGGATGCTCAGTATCTTACCGCCCATCTCGCTCCCAAACTAGAGGCGATGGGCCTGGATCACTCCTGCAAGATCACAGCCATCGATCCGGAAATCTTGCACTACCTACCCGAACGATCATGCATGATCCGCTATCACGTGACGATACAGTTCCAATCGACCGGAGTTCGTTCGGTGGTGATCATCTACGGGAAGACCTATCGCGATGATAGCGGTGCCGAGACCTATTCGGTTATGCGCCAATTGGCGAAGCAGTTTCCAGGAACCGCGATTCCCCTTGCATATGACCAGGAATTGAGGACCCTTTGGCAATCACATGTGCCCGGAGAATCGCTCGTTTGGGAAATGCTGGAGCCAGATGGGCCTCTGAGTGTTCTCCACGCGATGGGACAGTGTCTTGCAGAATTTCATAGCTGCCACGTACAGACCTCCAGTCGGTTTGGAATGCCAGATATCGAAGGATCTCTTAGAGAGACGATCGAAGTGGCTCGCCGAACCTATCCTGAAATGACAAACCGAATCCAATCCCTCGTGAACAGGCTGCTGGCACGGCGCAACTCCATCGATTGGTCGAATCAGCCGATCACACCGATTCATCGTGATCTAAAAATGAACAATTTTCTGATCGACAGTGAGAAACTCCGACTGATTGACATGGACTGCGTCTCCACCGGCGACCCCCTGACGGACATCGCCAGCCTCATCACTAACCTTCATCTCAATGGAATCCATGCAGGAAATAGCAGCCGGAGCACCAGCGAAATCGTAGAGGCTTTTCATTCGGCCTATACAGAAGCGGTTTCTCATGCCGTGTCCGTACCACATCTCAACTGGTACACGGCTGCAGCTTTTATCCACGAGAGCACACGCAGGAGCATACGGCAGTTGGACACCGAGCGATTGAAGCACGTTGCCGAATATCTAGAGTTAAGTGAATACTATTTGTCTGTTTAACAAGTCGCTTCATGATGGACACGCAACAGACTATGATTTCTCAGACAATCAGGCCCGAGCACCATCCACATCGAGTGTTTCTCGCTAGACACGGACAGAGTGCGTCAAATTGCGAAGGGCGTATTGCAGGGCAGCTGAATCCCCCGTTAACCGAGAAAGGGCAACGGCAAGCACTTCGTTTATCAACGGTTCTTCAGGACATACGTCTGACTAAAGTAGTGACCAGCTCTTTGAGTAGGTCGATTGAAACGGCGAAGCCGACGGCTGAGCGACAGGGGCTCACGGCCTGTTCTCTGGCGGGGATCAACGAGATCTCTTTCGGCATTTTAGAAGGCCGATTACGTCACGATCTCGATCGTGATTCCCAGAACATCTTAGACCAATGGACGAGGGACAAGGCCAACTTCAGGATTCCAAGTGGTGAAAACCTGATCGATGTTCGAAGACGCGCCATCCCGGCTTTGTCGAGGGTGTTTAGGGAGAACCCGGGTGACAACATCCTTATCGTGGGACATCGCCACACGAATCTTGTGATACTCAGCGCCTTGCTCGGGTGGGACCTCCACTCCATCAAGGACACCTCAATTCAAAGTAAGTACGTATACGAGCTTCACCTCGCCCCAACTCCACGCATCTATACCATCTGCCTGACAGGAGAGGCACGCGGTAGGCGGCTTGAAGGGTTTCTCAGTGGAGATGCCGCGATGAGTTCTTATAAAGAGCGCGGCCTAGGATCATGACGTCCAAATCACACATCTTGTCGCATGGCGGAATTATGTAGGTGACGGATCAGCGAGCATTACGGCATTTCGACGTAGGCTCAATCCGATCAAGGACTAGACTATGAGTGATCCAGTTTTTCGGACCATTTGATCAGAATATGACGGGAGTGCTTACAAGGGACATGAAAAACCATACGAGCCGTACGCCTCACAAAACCTATGTCTTGACGATCGATGTCGAGATTGATGCAGGTCCAAAGTGGAAGACCTCAAATCCGGCAACGTATGAGGGAGTCTATCGGGGTATTCCTCTCTTGCAACGGCTGTGCGAATCCTATGGAGTGAAGCCAGTGTACCTGATTAGTCCGGCAGTCCTGGTGGATCCACGCTCGGTTGATTTACTCAAGTCGCTCGATCGCGAGACGTGCGAATTGGGTGCGCACCTGCACGGCGAATATATCGGCCCGATGGCAACGTTTCTCGGCCCAGACTTCAGCGGCTGCGACCCACAAGAGATGCAATGCGAGTACGACAAGGACATCGAGTTTGGGAAACTTCAGAATCTCACTCAGAAGTTCACTGATTTATTCGGCTATGCCCCAACATCATTTCGTGCTGGTCGATTCGGCGCCAGGGGATGGACCGTAGCATGCCTCGAACAACTCGGTTACACGCATGACACCAGCGTCACTCCATTTCGCAACTGGAACAACATCGCTGACTTTTCCACCGCGACCACCTTATCGCCCTACCATCCTTCCAAGGAGAACATCTGCGCACAAGGCGATTCGCAAGTGCTGGAAGTTCCGGTATCCATCACACCAGAACTCGAGTGGCTCCGGCCCACGGTGAGGAAATTCTCGGATTTTACACAATGCCAAAAGGTGATCGACTGGTACGAAACCCACGTAACGCCGACGGTCCTCTGCAGTATGTTTCACAATGTTGAATTGACCCCCAATACAAGCCCCTATTGTAAAACGGAAGAGGACTGCCAGGAATTGCTCAATCGCGTTGAGCAGACCTTCCAACTCCTGAACGAACGTGGTTATGTTTTCAAGACACTCAGCCAAGTGACAATCGATGGATAATGGCAACCATGCGTGTGCGATCAATGAAAATGCAACACGAACAACGTTCAATCACCAGTGTAACGGAGTAGGCCGATGTACCGAGTACTGATCATCGTCGATAAATTGGGCTGGTCCTATGATGCGATTGCCAGAGGACTGGTCAACTCCACGCGTCATGACGATCTCTCATTCACCATCGTTCCTCTCGAAGGGGGACTCGAGGACATCGAACGCGAACACAACACATACGATCTCGTCGTGGCCATGGGTTGGACCCTCGTCATGTCCAAGAAACCTAAGCATCGGTACCGGCATGAGTTGACATTCCTGGATCGAAAAAAGCTTGTCACGGGCATCCATTCTCACCGATCGTGGGACGGGTATACGTCGCTTCCCAATACCTGCCCTGCTCCCCCGACAGAATTGATTGAGCAACTGTCTTGTTTGCGAAGCGTCAACGCTATTAGTCGTCGACTATTCGATCTCTTTCGCAAGGCGGGGTTGACAAACGTGGTCTTAACGGAAAACGGCGTGGATGCCGACCTCTTTACACCTGCGCGCCCTATTTCCGTTGATCGACGACGCCCGCTGGTCGTCGGATTTTGTGGCAGCACCAACATCGACAAGCACGACTATTTGAAAGGATATTCGGAATTCATCGCGCCGCTTCAAGATCTTCAGAATGTCGAAGTCAAGGTACTGGGCGGCAAGGGAGACCAGCGGGTGAGTCGAGTGGAGATGCCGAACTTGTACAGTCAAATTGATCTGTACATCTGCGCCTCAACGTCTGAAGGTTTTTCCCAGAGCGTTTTGGAGGCCTCTTCATGTGGTCGCGGAGTGATTTCTACACGAGTCGGCGGCTGCGAAGATCTCATCACGGAAGGGCATAACGGATATTTTATCGATCGTGATCTTTCGGCCATCAAGCGCCTAGTCACCAAGTTAGAAGCAGATCGGATGCTCGTTCGCCAACTAGGGGAGCACAATCGGCAACGCATCGTGGAACGCTACGCCTGGACCATCCAGGGACCGATCTGGTTGGAATTCATCGAGTCCAATCTCAAAGAATGTATCAGCTTGGTGTGAAATGGAGAAATTGACCATTATCTGCTCGGGACAGACGGCCAAGACTACCGTCGGCCACATTGACCATGTGATGGCCTATCCAGTTGGTCTGCAACGGCTCGGTCATGACGTCTATGTGATGGAGCGGGTCGGCTCGAATCGATGTGTCGATGCCTCCGGCACCAGCGTGCCCTTCGATCAATGGGATGGTCGGCGGCATTTCGAAACCGTCATGAAGGAGTATGGGATCTGGCCACGCTGTTGTTTGATCTACAAGCAGGGAGAAGCGACCCATGGCATGACCTATACCGATGCGGTGGCGGTTGCCAAGCGTAGTCAGCTACTTCTGACGCGAAGCGGACAGATCAGCAAAGTCCCGGAAATTTTTGAATCTCCCCGGCAACGCGCCTATTTTGATGGAAACCCTGGTAATACCCAGGTATGCCTGGAACAACAGGGGCCGGAGTACGAGTCGCTCCGCCAGTATGACCACCTCTTTACACTAGGTTTGAATATCGGCACGGCCCGCTGCCCTCTCGCCACGGGAGGTCGGCAATGGTATCCGATGGTCCGCCCTGTCGTATTGCCAATGTGGCCTGCCCAGTCAGCGCATGATGCAAAACGATTCACCACCATCTCTACCTGGAAGGGACGAGCGACCTTCAACTGGAACGGACAGCACTCCGGAGAAAAATCAGATAATTGGATGAAATTCATCGAACTCCCACAGCACACCGATCAGGAGCTCGAAATCGCCTTGAGAATCAGCCAGCCTGAGCATGAGGCAGACTCGACGGTCTTTCGCCAGAACGGATGGTCTCTCTCAGACCCGGCACATCTGCATACCTTTCAAGATTACGCGACCTACATCAGGCAGTCCCGCGCCGAATTCAGCGTGGCTCATAACCGATATGTTGAATTTGCCACCGGCTGGGTCAGCGACCGAACTCCCCTCTACCTGGCATCGGGGAAACCGATCCTTGTCCAATCAACCGGCATTGAATCGCACCTGCCGACAGGCAAGGGGCTGCTCACATTCCGCACGATGGATGAGGCACTTGCGGGCATCGAGAACATCAACAGAGATTATATGGGCCATTGTCGTGCGGCTCGAGACATCGCTGAAACCTATTTCGATGCCGATCGCGTACTCACAAACATCCTGGCATTCGTGGGGCATGGATGATGTCGACCACCCACAGTTCGTTGAATATTGACCAGGTTTCCCAACCATCGGTCGCCACCGATTGGGCGACCATGCGTCGAACCTTTCAACGATTCACGACTCCCATAGGCGCTGTTCAAATCCTTCGCTCCTGTGTCCCAGAGTTCTCCACTGGTACGCATGAAATCAGCGACTGCGTCATCCTCGATGCAAAACTGAAAACGTACCTCAAACCGGCCAGCAAGGGTAAGTCTACGCTCTCTGCCTGCTATCGCCTCACGATGAGGGAGGGATCAGCTGGGCAAGCCTCTCAGCGCATCTTCTACGCCAAGGCATTTCTCGGTGGTAGCAGCAGAGAGGTCTTTCGCCTGCTGACTCCCAGTGGAATGTCTGACATGGAATTCCGTTACGCCGTGACCCATATGCCGGAGTACGATCTGATCCTCTGGAGATTTCCTCACGATCCGGCCCTCCCTCATTTGCGCCATCTTGTCGATCTCGTGGCTATCGAGCAGCATCTCCCATCAGAAGGCCTGAGGCAGATTGGCATACAGGGCACCCCTCAGGTCTTGGCGCAGCAAGTAGTGAATTATCGACCAGAGATTCGTTGCACCAATCGGTACACCCTCTATGACGCGACGCAGGATCGGACCGACGAACTGTTTGGAAAAACGTTTTGCGACTCACAGGGGCAAACCCTCTATGAGCGCCTACAGTTTTTCTGGGACCGATCCCTGGCTGATCCAGCGGCAATGGGCATTGCCCAGCCTCTTGGCTACAGCCCTGAGATCAATACCGTGTGGCAGCATGGAGTGCCAGGCACGCCGCTTCTCCAAGTACTGGACACCTCCAATTACAAACACTACATGGCAGCCGTCGCCCAAGGCCTCTCCTCACTACACACCAGCAACGTCGCTGGCCTCGCAGCCCATTCGCCGGAGGACCATCTGGTCGAGATCCGCAAGAAACTGACGAAACTCTCCGATGCACTTCCACAGCACTCGGATATGATCAGCGCGATAGGTGATACCCTTACGCGGACAGCCCCTGCTCCATCAGCTGTCCCATTTTGCCCCATCCATTGGGATTTCCATATTGATCAGCTCCTTGCTGCCGAAGGGACACTCATTTTTTGTGACCTCGACGAGCTCATCGTCGGCGACCCCTTACAAGACTTGGCAAACTTTGCGGCAGATCTGCACTTCCGCCACATGGATAAAGAATTGGTACAGCTCATCACGGCGGAATTCTATCGCCAATACCAGAAATGTGTGACGTGGGAGGTGTCGGTCGAGCGGTTGGCGTGGCATATTCGCCTCCAGCTTGTGAATAAGGCGTACCGCCATTACCTGCGGTTTGCGCCGGGCTTCGAGGAAATCGTTGAACAGACAATCCGGTTGGCCCAGAGAGGATTAGCCCTATGAGAGACGAGTTGACTCACAAGACAGCTGTTGCGGAGACACCGCGTGTCCTCCTGTATTGTCAGCATGTTCTCGGAATGGGGCACCTCATCAGAAGCATGGCCATCGCACGAGCGCTCAAAAATTGCGCTGTCACCTTTATCAATGGAGGCGAATCCCTCTCCGGTGTGGAAGTTCCACCGTGGGTCAGCATCGTGAACTTGCCGTCGATCAGTTCCGATAGCGAATTCGAGGAGCTCACCATCCACAGCCAAGACATGACACTCGAACAGGTCCAACAGGTGAGGAAACATCGCCTAATGGAACTCTATGACGCGATTCGCCCCGACGTCTTGCTCATCGAGCTATTTCCGTTTGGGCGAAAGCGGTTTGCGTTCGAGTTACTGCCGTTGCTGGCTCACATCCGTCTTGCAGGCAGCCCGACACGAGTGGTGTGCAGCTTACGGGACATCTTGGTCACGAAGTCGGATCAGATTCGCCATGAAGACTGGGTGGTCAGTGTCATGAACCGGTACTTTGATCTGCTCCTGATCCACTCTGACCCGACCTTTCAGACCCTGGATGAGACCTTTTCACGCTGCCAGGATCTCCGTTGTGACGCGCAGTACACTGGCTTCGTGACCCAGGACTCTGAAACAGAGTCCGATCTACCTGTTGGAGCACTCACACCATTACCCCAACAGATTCCGTTGATTCTCGCAAGCGTCGGTGGAGGGCGCGTGGGCTATGAGCTGCTAGACAACACCGTACAGGCGTCGTCCCTGTTGACATTTCCTCATCGCCTAGCTGTCTTCACCGGGCCGTACATGCCAGACCAGCAGTATGAAGCACTCCGCCGTCTTGCAATCCAGCACCCACACATTGAGGTCCAGCGATTTACTCCGACGTTCCAGGCTCTCATGCAACAGGCTGTACTCTCCATCTCAATGGCGGGTTATAACACCTGCATGAACGTCTTGAAGACAGGCACCAGGGCGTTGGTCCTGCCCTTTACCGGCCACAAAAATGACGAGCAAACCATTCGTGCCAAGAAACTTGAGCAGCGTGGGTTGCTTACCGTCTTGGAGCCGGGAGGCCTGACTCCAGATCGGCTGGTTGCAAAGATCGCGGCGTCTTTGACGTTGCCCCACCCTGGCCAGCATTCCATCAATACCGAGGGCGGGACACATACGGCGGCTACCATTGAACGGCTTGCCGCACAGATGCGGATGCGCCCCCTTGCTCCCGATACCATGTCGACTACCGTATCCAGCCATCAATCGGACCAATGGCTCATGACCTTACGACAATTCCTCGATGCCAAAGAGGCTCAGGGCCAAGACCTGCATCTCTTTCTTCGAGACGACGATGTCGATGTGGATGAGGACTCCTTGAAGCAGCTTCTTGATCTTGCCCTGGCGCGAGGCGTGCCGATGAATCTGGAAATCATTCCAGGCCGGCTGACGGCGGCCGGGACGGCCGTCCTCAAGAATACGCTTCGAGCTGACCATGCGCTATTGAGTCTCAACCAACATGGGTGGATGCACAGTAACCACGAGCCGGAAGGACGCAAATGCGAGTTCGGCCCTTCCCGTTCATTCACGCAACAACTGACCGACATTGCGCAGGGGAAAGCCATTCTTGAATCCACGTTTGAGGAGCTATTTTATCCAGCATTTACACCGCCGTGGAACCGCTGCACCACGGACACCTATCGAGCCCTTGAGGAGCTCGGCTTTCAGGTGCTGTCCAAGGACCGAGGGAAGGACCGTCTTGACGAGTACCGGTTCAAGGAGATTTCGACCACGCTGGATCTCTACTCTTGGAAAGAAGGAGCCCGGATGAAATCCCCGGATGACATCGTCCATGCATTGATTGGGCAGTTGGAAGCACTTCCCCTCGTCGGGTTATTGCTCCATCATAAGGTCATGGCCAGGGATGCCTTCGAGTTTCTGGATCAGATACTCTGCGAGCTTCGCCGCTGCTCCGTGGTGAGATTCCATACTTTTCAAACACTGTTTCCACTCGTGGCAGGATCACAGGTGGTGCATCGATGACGGCTTCTGATACGGCGCTGCGGGGACGCTCACGATTCCGAGAAATCGTGGTCTCCCACTTGTGGTCGGCAAAAAGGCACATTGGTGTGGCCGTTGGCTGCCTATTGGGCATGACATGCATGGAGCTTTTGGCACCATGGCCGCTCAAAATCATTTTCGACTATATCCTCTTGCAGAAGCCGATGCCGCCGTCGCTGTCCTTCCTTGATACACTGTATCAAGCCTGGCCTCTGCTGATATTGATCGGGCTTGCCGCCTCGACGGCCGTCATCGCGATTCTCAGCGGAGCGCTGTCCTATGGGCAGTCTTTTGTCGTCAGTAAGATCGGCCATCGCTTGGTCCATGCCATCCGCCAAGCCTTGTTTTTTCACGTTCAACGCCTATCGCTGTCCTTTCACACGCAGGCCCGGTCGGGAGAGCTGCTGGCCAAATTGGCCGGTGACACCAAAACATTGCGGAACGCCTACACGGATATCCCCCTCTCCGTCGCAGGCCATGCGGTTACGTTTCTAGGCATGTTTGTCGTCATGTTTGTCATCAACTGGCAACTGAGTCTTATCATTCTGGCCACCATGCCAATCGTCGTCACCGCATTGTTTACCTTGAGTCGAAAGATTCTCACGTCTACCCAAGATCAACGAAAGCAGGAAGGTCAGATCACCTCACGTCTGAACGAAGTGCTCTCCTCCATCTCGCTCGTCCAAGCGTTTGGTCGGGAGCGATTCGAACAGCGGCGGTTTGAACAGGAAAGCGCGGGCAATGTGCACACCGGAATTCAGACGGCCAGAACGACCGCTGCCGTGACACGAGTGGTGTCTGCCATCGAAGCACTGGGAACGGCAGCGACCGTGTGCTTCGGAGCCTGGCAAGTGCTCAAGTCGCGTATGACACCCGGCGACCTGTTGATCTTTCTGAGCTACGTCAAGAGCTTTTACGGACCGGTGAAAAATCTATCGAAACTGTCGACTCAATTTTCACAGGCAACGGTCAGCGCCGACCGCATCGCAGATTTACTCGGCATCGAGCCCGATATCCAGGACCGTCCCGACGCGGTCAAGGCGACACACCTTCGAGGTGATATCAGGTTTGAGCACGTGTCGTTCGGATATCTCGAAGGCTGCCCGGTACTACGTGATCTTTCCTTTCAGATACTGCCGGGCCAACGTGTTGCCTTAGTCGGTCCGTCGGGATCCGGGAAGTCGACCTTAGTCAGCTTGCTCCTCCGACTCTATCAGCCTTCCGGAGGCTCAATCACATGTGACGGACGAGATCTCGCTGAATACGAGCGCGAATCACTTCGCCATGAAATCGGTGTGGTGTTGCAAGACACGCTGTTGTTCCGAGCCAGCATCGCCGACAACATTTCGTACGGCGCGGAACACGCTGCCCTCGAACAGATCGTGGAGGCCGCTCGAGAGGCAAACGCGCATGATTTCATATTGAGGCTGCCCAACGGCTACGAGACCATGATTGGAGAGCGTGGCAGCACCCTGTCCGGTGGTCAACGGCAACGGATCTGCCTTGCGCGCGCACTCGTGAAACAACCGTCCATTCTGGTCTTGGACGAACCAACCGCTTCGCTCGACCAAGAATCGGCCGCCTATATTCGAGAAGCCATCACGCGTATCCACGCCAATCGAACGACGATCGTCATTACCCATCACTTGGTCAGAATGGAGCTGTTCGACCACATCCTTGTCTTGGATCAAGGCTGCTTAGTCGAACAGGGAACCCACCGAGCGTTACTGGAACGCCACGGGCTCTATACCAATCTCTATGCAAGACAATCGGATGATCTAGTCCCTCTTCAATCGAACAACCTGACGTAGCTCAACATATTCTCAAATGATGGACACGAATAGGGTAACGCCGGCTTTCGTGTTGCGTCTAACAGGCATGAACCGCACACCTTCAATACAACTGATCCAAATCGCGGCAGCCTGTACGTTCTGGCTGACCACTGTCTCCTATGCTGCAGAAGAAGCCGTTGATCAGACTGTCCAATCTTCGACAAGGTCAGCACACGAACCCTCACCAGGTAATGGCTCAATCCTTCCAACCTACGGCCAGTCAAACGGTCAACCAATTGCTCCCCTCATTGAACCTTTTGATCCGAATGCGCCACCAAGAGCCACGATTCCCATCGGTCCTAATCTATTCATCGGCGGCTATGTCTCGCTCGAGGGAGAAACCAATCGCAACTATCGCCTCTCCTCCACCCTCGGCAAGGCCGATAGCATCCTGACCCCCATCCTTGCGCCTGCATTTTCCTATGAGCCCAACCAATACCTGCAGCTGTATGTGAACCCTGTGCTCGAAACACCTGTCGCGGTCGAGGAAATCGAAGACCGATCGCAGACGACCGAATTGAATATGAACTTGGCCTATCTCACGGTGAAAAACGTCGTACCCGGAGCGAGAATGCAACTGGGCAGACAGCGATTCATTGACTCCCGGCGTTGGCTGTTCAACGAAAACATGGATGCCATTCGGTTCGGGTACCAGTACGAACAATTTTCCCTGGAGCTGTCGGTCAGCCAACTCAACCTCGTTCAGCGGAATTTACTGAGACGAGAAGCCGAAGAGGACGAGGAAGGGTTCGTGAATTATTACGCCTATGCCGACTACAAATTCGGCAAGAAAAATCATGTGGGGATCTTTGCGCTCTATCAAGATCAGCAACGGCTCGGTACAGCTCAACCGATCACCGTCGGTCTCCAATCCAGCGGCCGGTTATCTGAGGATCTCAAGTATTGGCTGCAAACCGCTGCCGTGCGCGGATCAGACGGCGGCCAGCGTATTCGCGGTGAGGCTATCGATCTAGGACTGACGCAACGCTTTGATGGAGTGTGGGAACCGTCCATCACCATTGGGTACGCCTATGGCACCGGAGACAGCAATCCCAACGACAATGTCGATGCACAGTTTCGACAGACCGGCTTTCAAGGCAATTCCGATAAATTCAATGGCGTGGCGCGATTCAAATATTACGGGGAGGTGCTGGATCCAAGACTGACGAATCTTATGGTCTTCACCGGTGGGATCGGCATTAAGCCATTCAGCAAGACCTCATTCGACCTCGTCTATCACTATTACCTCCAAGATCATGCATCGACACGTGTTCGCGGTTCGGATCTCGACACCAATCCGACCGGACTCAGCAAGCACATCGGTAGTGAAATCGATTTCGTGGCTGGTTATCAGGGAATCCCGCACCTACAAACCAAATTTGTCCTCGGCTATTTCATCCCCGGCAACGCCTTTCCCGAAACCGCCAGAGACGGCGCATTCCTCGCCAGCATTCTCCTACGGTACAACTTCTACTAACGTGCTTCTTTAAGGTCGTACAGATCGCCGAAGCCTTGATGAGGTGTGCCTCTGTGATCACAAGCCAACGCTGAATCCCCCGCCACCGACACAACCAAGATCCTACGTGTCAATGAGTACGCGGCTGGCAACCTGCTCAAGATCGATATCTTTGAGTTTGGCACTGTACGAAATGTAGGAGTTGGAAGAATTTCGGATCGATCAATCGCGCCCACGGCCGGAATGGTCCGATCGCTCAGGGCGATCTCCACGCTCCAGTCGTTCAGAACGATCCCCTCGCTCCACTTTATCAGGACGGTCAATTCGGTCAGATCGGTCTCTGTCGGAATCGTCCAGACCCCCCTTGCCTCCCCGATCGCCACGGTCTCCCCGATCACGATCACCTCCGGAGCCACTGTGGTCATCGTCCTTGAAGAGCCGATCACTCCGTTCTCCACGGCTCACTTGCTCGCGAAGCGCTTTGAGACTAGCTCGTCCTTCCTCAAAATCGGACCCTCGCCGCTTCACTTCTCGACCGAGATCCAAAAGTTCAGATGAGCGATATCCTTGTTTAATCCCCTCACCGACCAAGGCTGTTCCGTCTTTCGATGGAATTCTGCCCTCTTTCATCACGGCCAAGCCCTTTGCGCCGGCTGCGAGCTCTTCCTGAGTCGCCTTATGGCGGCCTTCTTGCGACAATCGACTCAGCTCCCGCACCTCATCGACAGTCGCTCCACGGGAAAGGGCTTCAGCCATCGTTTCGATGGCGCGTTGGCGATTCCCCTCGGACAGGCCTCGGCTTTTTGCCTCTTCCAGCACTTCGTGAGCGGATTCGAGTCGTGACGTCATCTGTCGCAGCACCGGATCGATCCGCTTGGGTTCAACTCCTTTCGCCAGACCTTCTCTCATCTTATTCAGCAACGACTCGGTGGGAAGCCCTCGCTCGCCGGCCTTGCTTACATGATCAAGCAACGGAGTGATCTCGTTCTCCGACCGGCCCTGCACAGAGCCAAGCCGAGTGATTGCTTCTCGATCCTGGAACGAGAGGGGTTCGGCCCAGACGGAGGCGGTGGTGAACGCCACCATCACCCCAAGCACCCCAATCACAATGTCGGCTCGCGTCTTCATTGTTTTACCGTACGATCACCACTCCGTTGGTTTGCCCGAACCCATCAGTGACGAAATCCTCAGCTTGAGGAGGCGTCATCCATCTGATTCCATCGATCACATACATGAACGTATGTTCTCCTTCAGCCAGCGGCACATCGACCAACCAGACCGAAGAACCATCCACGGTCTTCATCGGCGTTGCACCCTTGGCCCAACCATTGAAAGACCCGACGAGAGACACCTGTTTGGCTCCAGGGGCGAGTACCGTGAAATGAACGGCCCCGCCCAGCGCCTTGGGGACGCTTGGTTTCATCACCAGAGGCTTGGCACAGGCCCAGAAACCACATAGCAGTATGATTGCGACGAAGACCGTCCGAGATAAGCGACGCCACCCCTTCTGTCTCATTCCCATCTGCGGGAGGGTACATACAGACTAGACTCGTTGCAAGAGATTCCAGACGCACGCTAGATCGCCACATCAAGCACCGCATTGTGTGCGCCGAATCCATCGCCGGCATCTTCAGCCGCAAGGGGATCGGCAATCCATTGTTTTCCATTGACGACGAACATATATTCATAGCGGCCCGGCTTGAGCGGAATCGTCACCGTCCATATTCCCCCATCCGCCCGTTCCAACTTGGTCTGGGCCGGATTCCATCCGTTGAAGTCTCCTGCTACTGATACCGATCGCGCCCCTGGTTGGAGTAGGACCAGCCGGACGAACACCGTCGGCTCCTGCGTCGTGCCAGCAGCTATCGTTTGCGCAGAGGGCGTCGCAACTGGTACTTCTACAACTTGCTCCGGCATAACTGCGAACAGTCCTCTGATCGCCACAATGGCGACACAAGCTGCCGCTGCTGCACCGGCAAGGTTCCACTCCAGCGTTCGCGGCGTGGTCACTGCTGCCCACAAGCGCTCCCACCAACTTGGCTCCGGTGGAGTAACTTTGGCCTTTAGCTCACTGAAGAATTTCAGCGATGGAGCCATTCTCGGCAAGTGAGCCGCTTCAGTGAGCACCATCTCCAGATTAAGCCAACGTCGACGTAACACAGGGTCGGCATCGACCGTTTGCAGAAAGGCAACCCGTTCGTCTGGCGTGAGTTCGTGATCCAGGAAACGCTGAATCAGGAGTTCTTGTTCATTCATAGGGTCACCGTATGGCCACGTCTTACTGCGCCGGGTTCAGGGCCGCCAGGTCACGACTCAGTTGGAGTCGCCCTTTATACACCCGCATCTTTAGCGTGTTGCTGTTCACCCCGAGAATGTCCTCCATCTCTTCGTAGCTCATGCCTTCAACGTGCTTCAGCACAAAGGCTTCACGATACAGAGGTGGCAATCGCTGGATCGCCTGCTCTAACTCCTGTCCTACTTGTCGCTGCGACAGCAGACGCTCAGGCGTCTGCTCCTCAGCGACATGGATATCGAGCATCTCATCAATGTCGACATCCTGTTGCCCCATCCCTGGCCGTTTGGCCCGCAGCCAGTCTTTGCACTTATTGGCCGCGATCCGGTAGAGCCAGGTCGAAAACTTGGAATCTGCACGAAAAGTCGATAGTGCTTTGAAAGCTGTGAGAAATGCCTCCTGAGCCAGATCCTCCGCTTCAGCACGATTTCCCACCATCCGATAGGCCAGATTCACGATCACGGGTGCATGCCGATCGATCAACTGTCCAAATGCCTCGTGGTCCTGCTTGAGGCTGCGGACAACGAGTTGAGCATCATCAGGTACTGCATCGTGATCCAGTGGCATGCTCCGACTCCGATTAGCCTGATCCGATGCCACAGGACCGTCTGCATTTCCCTGCACACTTCATTAGACGTAGCGCTCTGAGGGGCGTAAACAGCCTCAAAAGATGGAGGAGCAGGCTAGAATCGATAGCTGGTACCGATCGAAACGACATAGTCCGGTGCTCCATTCGACAGACCGACCGCCACGCCGCCGTTCAGGCGCCAAGCAGCCGACAGGCGGTAATTCGATGAGAAAAAGACGTCTCTCGCGTTCGGTAAGCCTGGTCGAAGAGCTCGATATTCCTCGAAATACACACTCGTCAACAGGTCCTTTGTCACGTAGTATCCGGCCCCCACGTCATACCAGTATTGGTTGCGAAGACCAAGCGTACCGGAGCCATCAGTCCGATCCGGATCGCCGATAAAGTTGTACCCGCCGTCGAAAAACACCAACCAGCTAGCCCCGATCAGCTTGGAGACCTCCACCCCATACCCATGATCAAACTCGCCGGTTCCTAATCCCTGACTTGCGCTAGCCGTGGGGAATTTCAATCGAGCTGTCATGGCAATCAGTGGCATATACTCCTGTTCTTCAACAAGATAGTAGCGTCCCCGCAGAATCACATCGCCGATTCCTGTGGTCGTCACCTTTTGACCGGCGATACGCGTTGTAGTACCGCAAGGCACATCATTATTATTGCCGGAACCACTATTGTCCTTACGACAGTTGTCATCCGACCCGCCACCTCCTCCACCGCCACCCGACCCGCTGTTGTCATCGACACGGAATGCTGTGTTACCGACAACGGTCGTTCGCCCGTCTGTAATGGCCGTCACCGAAGGAATCACTAGCGAAATGTCACCTTTGGAAAAGAACCGTCGGAGTGAAAGAGGAGCGTAGATAAACTCGCTCGTTGTATTAGTGCCGAAATTCCCGTGGCTATAGCTGGGAGTCAACCCGATCTGCCAGTTTCGTTCTGTCGCCTGTTGTGGGCGCTTATCGGTCGGATCAGCGGCAAAGCCTTCGTTTTCACAGAATCCAACGACTGTGACGAACACCATCATCCATACGACCATCCATCTCTGCATCGTCCTTGACCAACCCTTTCTGCATAGGAGTCTGTACACTATGCGATCTCGTAATAAAACCTAACGGTGCTACCGTAGCGATAAATACATTTTAGCGCAACGATTTATAGCGCCAAATAGGAACGCCGGCGCCGGAGTACGAGTGGTTCCGACACCGGTGTCGGTGGCTGGCTTAATCCCAATAACTGGTTAGTGTCGTTCTCCTCGCTCCGGTCTTTCAGCACGATCGGGTCTATCCTGATGGTCTGGGCGTTCTGGCCGCTCAATCCGCTCCATCTGCATCGTACGAGCGTTGTCTCTTCCGTCACGGCCACGTTCGCCGGCAACATAATCGGCCCGATCAAGCCCACGAAGTTCACCACCTGCATTTGATCTGTGGTCCTCTCGGCGATCCATCTGGCGATCTTCCCTCCGATCCTCACGCCGATCCATCTGCCGATCCTCCCGGCGATCTTCTCTTCGATCGATCTGTCGATCTTCTCTGCGATCTGCGCGGCGATCCATTTGACGATCAGCTCGACGATCTTCCTGTCGTACGTCAGTTGCTTGGGTCACGACCATATGATCTTTCCCATGCCTTCTTCCATGATCATCGCTATCGCGACCGCTATTCATCGACCCTGGGCCACTATTCAATGATCCTGGTCCACTGTTGAGTGAGCCAGGCCCCCGATTGTCGACCCGTATCTCCGACCCTTCCATGGAACCACTCATCTTGCCTATGGCTGGTGAGGTCAACACTGAGAGTCCTGCGAGAGTTCCCACAATGATTTCTTTCCAACTGGTGCGGTTCATCGTTCATCTCCTTTTGAAGTTACATGGTCGCATGTCTAACCAGCCTGCTGGCATCCACCTAGTTATTCTTCTAATTCTGCCTCTTCCCATACGACCGTCGTACCGCTCAACGCACCCTTCACTTTCACCAGTGAGTTGACGCTCACCGCCGCCAAGAAGCCCGCACGACTCATGGATGTGCCGCTCACGCTCTCAAACTGATTGATGACGCTTGTGTCAACCGACACTCCCAGGATCGTTATGACATTTCCGGCAATCGATTGAACCGGTCCTTGGAGATCCACATCATTATCGGATGAGCGAACCTGGACACGGGTCGCAAGCACAGTATTGGGACCAATCACCCGACCACGCACCCTGACATGATTGCCCTGTAGATCGTTCGACGTTATGGTATTCCCACCATCCTTCAACTCCGTCTGGCTGTTCACGGTAATCGTCACACCAGAAAGCCCCGTCAGTGATAGTGTGCTGCCGGTGATTGTGGCATCTCCTTCAAGCCGTACACTTTCATGGAACTTCACATGCTTGGCAATGAGCGTGCTGCCGTCAAACCGGCCTTCGGCGGACATCTTGGCCCCAACCACGATCTCATCGACGGTTCCGCCCCGGAACTCCGTGCTTGCCGTCGTCCTCACTGAAGTAGTTCCAATGGAGAAATTGATGACGCTGCCATTAGGCGTACCGGCCTGTGTCACGAAGCCTTCGACTTCGAATTCATCGATGGCATTGCCGAGGCCCTGGTTCTCTGGTTCGACCTTTGTCGCAATGAGCGTCGTTGTCGTACTACCAAAGTTTGACCCTTTGACCTCGACGAAACGACCGTCCCAGTTGTGCCCATTGGGGACCGGCATGCCACTGATGTCCGCTCCACTGTAGTTCACCGTGAGGGTGCCGATCCGGAATGTTGCAGATCCAGAAGCATGGTTGTTCACGAATCCCCGCACCTCGGGCGTCACCCCCACTAATTTCTTTTCAATGAATGTCGCCTGAATGATCCCGTTAGGACGAATATGGCCGTTGACTTCAACATTGTCCGTCCCAGCCACAAGATTCTGAATGTTTCGACCAGGAATGTTGTCGTCGATCAATGTCGTATTGTCGATGACCACTGTTTGCCCCATGACCACGAGACTCAAACCATTCCCTGCCACCGACTGCACAAGCCCTTCCACCGCATCCTTTTGCTGAATCGAACTGGCCGTATGTTGACTGCCGTTGAATGAGCCATTAACCGTCACTACCATTCCCTTTTTGAATCCACAGGTCGTCACGGGATTGATGGTGCATCGCTCCGTGACACCATCCCGTCGTACTTCCACATTCTCAGCCTCAAACTTCTTTCCATTCACAAACACGCTACCAAAGTCCGTCACTGTCCCCGATGCCGACGCGGACCCGCTTCCTGATCCGCTCACCGACACAGACGGTGCTTCCTCGCTGCCACAGGCTGCAAGTATTCCGGCCACTCCGATCACGCCGATTAAACGGACGACACAAAACGAGGTTCTCATGTGATACTCCTGGTTAAAACAAACGGTTGTTATGACTTGTGGTTTTTAGAGTCATTAGTCGACACGCTCGCTGGTCGCGGTATATCGGCCAGCACGTCCGCCGACCAGGTGACATGCGCCGGACACCATTGCCAGACACCGAGGGTGATGATGCGCGTGAGTCCTGCAGGCATGCAGGCAAGTCGGTTGACGGACACCTCACGATTGACCACTCTGGTCGAGGCTCCACACCGATTCAGATACGGTTCACTGGAGACATCGCGAAGATCAATATGAGGTGTGACAAAGGCCACGATCGGGATAGGCAGCACAGCAATCGAGGAATCATCCACCCACTCGCTCCCAGAACAATGTCCCTCGATCCCAACCATGCGTTTCACATCGTCGCGGACTAATGTGGAGGTACAACCCGCCAGCAGCAGTGTTGATGAAAGTAGATACGCGATCACTTTTGAACAGAATGGTTGCATAGCCCCCTCCTTCCAACCTTGTCTGATGGGTTAGACGGAGGGGAAAGGAAAATGTAAATGGGAGTCTCGGAAAGCTTTGGCCCTGCGAAGGTAGGGGGTATGGTCCAGCCCGAGTATTACTCGGGCTGGACTGGTTAACTCATTACTGGATCGGATTACGTTGAGACGACGTCAACTGATTGTTCCAGCTCTGTGGGAGATTCTGGACTCACCCGTTGTAGACGACTGGGATGGTGAGGAGACCCTGGTCGCCCATCCTACGATTTCAGGTACGGGTTGCCATGTCAGCGGATGTCTTGAAAAAACGTCCTGGGGAGGACCGGCAGACGGAACTCGACATGAAGGATAATCAAGAGTACTCGGATGAAGCTGCGCTAGATGCCCATGTTCACAAACTTTCTGGAATCGCTGACGATAGCGGCGGAAGCGCCGTTGTTGACACAATGCTCTGATGCTCAGCGTCACCATCGTACGTGCCACTCTGCGTGCCCATTGCCCATGCAAATCAGGGTGTACTATCATCCTACATACTCCCTACGAGCACCCTGGTATGCAGACTGTGTCACGAAAAAATTCACGGATTCATCACATATGAATGACCAAGAGATACTCGACGTGATTCAGACCCGGAGCGCATCTCATCCAAGCGCGGCCTCGACCACCATTTTCACTCGTTCTCGCGCGCGGTGCAACCGTACATAGAAGTTCGTTTCAGAAATCTTGAGTTGCCGACACACCTCTATGGTGTGTCGGCCCTGCACATCGCGCAGCATCAGGACTTCCTTCTGAGGAGTGGGCAAGGTCTCGATCGCGTCCCACATACAGGCTGTGGCCTGCCTTGATGCTAGCAGCTTCTCCGGAGTCCGGTCGTCCCGAAGATGCTGGGAGAACGCTGCTGACCTGGCCCTCTCCCCGCGAGGTCTGAGTCGAGTGAGGTCTGGTTCGCCGCTCCAGGTCTCGGTTTCCCATTCGAAGTCTGAGAAGACTTTCTGCCGTTTCTCTCGGATGCCTCGATCTTTCGCCTTGTGGATGAGAATCGCACAGATCCATGCATAGAGGGACGATCGACCTTCGAAGCGATTCAGCCCGCGCATTACCGCCATCCAGGTCTCCTGCACGACTTCCTCTGCCGTTGCTCGATTGGCTACATAGCGCAGAGCCATTCGGATGAGTGTTTCTTGATAGTGGGTGACGACGACCGCAAATGCTTCTTCTTCCCCTGCCCGCAGTTGTGACACAAGCCGATCCTCATTGTTCATCAAACGGGAGACGTTGTTCATAGGCGATGTCCTGCTCGTCGGTACAGCAAAAGAAATCGAGCCTGTATGCCTGGTCACGTTTGTCCTCATACTCTTCCTCCGGTCTACGGTCGCCTTCGACGCCTGTCTTCCAACACAGATGTTCCGAAAAAGTTAATCGATCCAGCATTCATCCGTGAAGGCCGATGATGGACTCATCGGTATATTCGCAAACAATGATCAAAAAACCTTCACGAAATCATGATGTCTTCGTCACAGACTGATCGCTTTTTGGATACACGGCTCTGCGATCACGCCATGGCTCAGCAGAAAACGCGGCTTGTCCGTGTGAGATGAGTGAAGAGGACAAGGACGGGAATATGTGATATGTAACCGGAAACTCTACCTGTGGGGTGAGTATTCTGTTGCTACTCTAGCTGCCGGCAGGACGCTCGGCTGGGCAACTGCGAGGTGAAAGGAAAAGGTCGTCCCTTGATTGACGGCACTCTGTATCTCAATGGCGCTTCCATGCAGCTCTAGAATTCGCTTCGTGATCGCGAGCCCGAGCCCGGCCCCTTTGTCATAACTTTGATGTTTCTTCCCGACTTGATAGTACCGGTCAAAAACATGCGGTAGGTCTTCCGGTAGAATACCGCAGCCGGTATCCGTGATCCGTGTCATGATCTTCTCGCCCATGCGGCTCAGGACCACCGTGATCCGTCCCTCTTGTGGCGTGTATCTGAGGGCATTCTCAATCAGGTTTTCGAGAACCCGTTCGATCAGTCCGATATCAGCTGAGACAAACGGAAGATCTTCACCCAGCGTTGCCTGAAGCGTCATCTGTTTGGCTTCAACAGCCAATCGAAACTTTTGAACGACGTCCTGCACCAGTTCACTCAGTGAAAACGATTCGATACGAGGCTTCATTTCCTGCGAATTCAACTTGGCGAGTTCAAACAGTTCCGCAATCAGATCTCCCAGCCGTTTGCTTTGTGCCGTGGCAATTTCCAGATACCGCTGTCGCTCTTGAGACGAGAGCGTGCCTTCCTTTAGCAGTAAGGTCTCAAGATAGCCCTGGAGGCTTGTGACGGGGGTGCGCAGATCATGTGAGACATTGGCCACCAATTCCCGCCGCAACTGATCGGTCTCTTCCAACTGGTGCACTTGTTGACGAATGAGCTCGGCCATTCGTGCAAAGGTCGTCTCCAGCTGATCAATCTCATCCCTTCGCCCGGCTGCAGATGGTCGAGCATCCGAGTGAGACGAGACATTCGGTTGTGCTGAGAGTTCCTCGCGCCTGAAGGAGTCCATTGCCAAGGCCAGGGAGTTGAGCCTTCGCGTTAAGAGTTTCAAACAGAGCAGCCCGGCGAGGAGGGTCAGTACCAGGATGGCCCCGACGGTCCATATACTCAACCGGAGAATATAACTCTCTTTCAGCATCTGCATGACCGAATCGAACTCCTCCCCGCCCACGATGATGTACAGATAGCCCTCGATGGAACCTCCCAACGTCTCAATCGGAAAAACAGAAAATACCTTCTGACGCGTGAGATCACGTGGGTCATCCCCAAGAATAGGGAAGTCCTCGGCACCAGACAGGAAACGCTGGAGTGGATCGAGGGAGATGTGCTGTCGTTTGACCTTCTCAGGGGGAGCCGAAAAGGTCAGAATGGTACCCTGAGGATCAAGCAGATATAGTTCAATACTGGGATTGATCACCATGAGCTCGTGAAAGATTTCCTTCAGCACCGCGTCATTGGCTTGCCCCTCCTGCATCAGGACTTTGTCGGACACTATCCGCTCGGCTAAGGTCCGGTTCAGCTTCTGACTGCCTTCCTGGAAGTATAATTGAGTGGCATAGAACGTGAGTATGATGGCCACGGCGCCGATCACGCAAAAGAGTCCAAAAAGAACGGTCGCTAACTTTCCATACAGCGTGTTGAACATGTCCTACCGTTCAGACCATTCTTCGGAAAAACTATAGCCGACTCCCCACACGGTTAGAATGTACCGAGGCCGGCTGCTATCATCCTCGATTTTAGCCCGCAGCCGATTAATGTGGGAATTTACGGTATGTTCATATCCTTCGTGTGAGTACCCCCACACGGTATCTAAGAGTGCGGCACGGGTATAGACCTGGCCAGGGTGTTGGGCAAAGTGGAGCAAGAGGTCAAACTCTTTGGCCGTTAACTCGATCGATCGACCGCGCAGCTGAACCTTTCGTTTATCAACCTCGATCACGAGGTCGCCTGCGCGAATGGTGAGGGGCTTGGCGAGAGGAGCCTGTGCACGAAGCGCGTCCATACGCCGAAACAAGGCTTTCACTCGTGCAAGAAGCTCCAAGATGCTGAAGGGCTTGGTGAGGTAGTCATCTGCACCGACTTCCAGGCCCAACACCAGATCCAGTTCTGTCGATTTGGCTGTGAGCATCAGGACAAGACTGTACTTCGATGAGGCGCGCAGTTTTCGGCACACTTCTAGTCCATCCATTCCAGGAAGCATCAGATCGAGAATGATCAAGTCATAGGACTTGGCAAGGGCCTGCTGAAGTCCTGCTGGACCGTCCTGTGCCACATCGACTTCATACCCTGTATCGCGCAGATGGAGCTGCACTAGCTGGGCAATGTCAGGATCATCTTCAACGACAAGAATTGTACGAGACGCCATATCTTCTCCAGCTTGTCCACCGCCAACCAATTGACAATGACCTACCCAGCGTCCGTGCGAGTGATCCAGTACTCGCACGGACGCGACCGTCCTCAGCCACGGAGAGGCCCCGCCTACACGGGGCCTCTCCGTGGTCCTGAGACTAGGGACCTGATGGCGCGAGCGGTTATCGCGCAATAAGTCCATTGGCCCCATTAGGGAGGCCAGAAACGCCAGTCCCTTGGGTCAAACGCCCATTCCAACGATTGACCCGAAAGACCTCAAGGGAATCGGATCCTGCATTCAGCACATACAAGAACCGACTGTTCTTGTTCAATGCCATGTCAATGGGGCCAGCCCCGGTGGGCGTTGCCACCGCTTCCTGTAACGTGAGCCGCCCCGCACCTCCCACTCGATAACTGGAAATGTTGTTACTGCCGGTATTACTGGCATACGCAAACTTTCCATTTTTAGTAATCACGATCCAGCACGCGGCCGATTGGGTGGTGCCGATCGACCCGCTCCGGACGTTCAATTGTCCATCGCGTAGGAGGTACGACGAGACGGCCGATGCATTCGGTGCGCCTCCGAAAGCCTCACTGACCACCAATACCCCTCGCGGAGTAAAGGCAAAGCCAAACGGGGTTTGGCCGTTGGATCTCTGTGAAACCGGCGCAGATGCTACACCGTCCTCATCCACCGCATAGGTGTCAATGATGTTTGTTGCTTTTTCTGTCACGACCAGCGTATCTCCCGAGAGATTGAACGAGATTTGCGCCGGCGCGGTGTTGGCCCCACTGAGCGGCTGATTCGAGCCAGCGATCGGCTTCAGCTTGTTGTTCTGCGTCAGCTCGAACCCCGCAATATTGCCCACCCCCGGCCCTCCTGCATTTAATACATAGACATAATCCTCATGCGTGGCAACGCTGATAGGGCTGATTCCCCCGGAAGACACTCGGTCTACCAGCTTCAGGGAACGTCCGTTGATTTCGAACACTGAGATATCATTACTGCCAGGATTCACGACTAAAAGGGCATCGCCATCACCGCTGAAGGCGAGGGCACCTTGATTACCCAGTCCACCTCCTGACCCCTTTCCCCCTGTGGGAAACGATCCAGCAGGAACCAGGGTGTCTCCATGCTGCCTGAAAATCAAGACGGCATTGTCGCCTGTCTGATTCGACATGGTGTAGACCGTTGGCCATTGCCATTCATCGTTGGCGAATACCGAGCCGGTCACCCACCCGGAAAGAGTGATCGCCGTTGCCAGCGCACCCATGATCAATTTACGTATCATCCCATCCTCCTTAGTTTATGGATAAATTGCAAGAAATCGACCCTTCCACGATAGCGTCGCCATGTCACGCCGTTCTCGCGAAAGCATCACATTTCTGTCACAAAGTTGAGGCTTGGGACGTTGGTCTCCGGACCCCAGAAGGATGATGGAATGTGTGGGATTCGACTACAGGTGTGTGTGAACGTCGTTCCCTCAAAGAGCAGAGGGCTGGAAATGAGATCAAGGCGTGTTATGTAGCTCTTCTTAGCGAGCTTTCATAAACACAATATCGCCGTAGTAGGCGGTGGCTCGTTCCTTCGTGTTATCCGTATCGCTCATGATGGCAATGCCGTTGATCATCGGCGGCTCTTCTCCAAAGGCCTTCTTGTAATCTTCGTAGATGTTACGGGACTCTTCGATCCAGGTATCGAGTTTTTGTGGCCCGCTCTCAACCACCACCATTTTGACGAAATCCGTATAAGCATTGTCGATAATCGCCCCAACGGGAGCCTTGGTTTCCCACACGTAATTGATGGCTCCGATCGGAATATCTCCAAACAGAGCTTGGCCTGCCTTGTACTTGAGCTTCTTGCCGAAACTGACCTTGTCCGGGTCATATTCAAAGGTAATATAAATCCGGGCCGGATAGTCGTCCCCGTCTTTTCGCGTGACATCGCTCTTCTGGAGTAAATTCTGAACCTTCCACCGCCATCGCACGATCGGAAAGTTCTTCGGATCGATCCTGATTTCCTTGGTTAAGCCGGATGCCGATGCATCGCTCGTGGCCTTGACGACTACTTGCGCCTCGTCTTTCACCAGTTCGTACGTCGTCAGCTTCGGAATCTTCTTGAAGGTCAACGGCTTCCAGTCGTCCGGCAAACTCGTGCCCGGTTCACTTGCGGAAAATTTCCCCACCTCAAGCACAGCACTGCCCTCTGCCCGCGCGGAGGTGACCGGCAACAGCGCGCACAACATGACCAGCATGGATGCCAACATATTCCGTCTCATTGTGTGAGTCTTCATACTACCGTTTCCTCCACGCACACAGCTCGTTATATTGTCGAACACTCATTAGGTTTCTTACAGCCTAACCCATGATTGCGGTGATTGTTCAGCGAGGCATTGAAAAGGAGATCTATCCCCCAAGCGTAGATTTTGGTAACACTATCGGATGCAGGGGTGACAATACCAGTGAGGCAAGCCGTGACAGATCGTGCACTTTCCAGTACGGAGAACATCACCACCGCATATTCCAGATAGACGCAGCGGCGAGCAAGTTTTGGATTGCCGCATCAATTGTTCAGCACTCAGAACTCCTCCGAGAAAGAGAAAGATGGATAAGGCACAGTGGAATGAGTGGTTGGTGTATCTCCTCAACCGACCCCTTGCTTACGGACTCCTGGAGTTATCACGACGCCTTGGAGATGTCGTGTACTTGCCGCGCATTGGCCACGTGATCAGTGATGCCGAGATCGCTCTCGACGTTCTGATGGACACCGAGCACTTTGATTCTCATTCCCCTGGTAGCCTGGGTTTTCTTGTGACTCAGGCGCTTGGGCCGTATGCACTTCTCAACATGGACGGACCAGAGCACAAGGATCTGAAGCGAAGGCTGCAGGAGGTATTTTCGTCGAAATATATTAAAGCGCTTATCGGGTCGGCCACGAATGACATCGTGAATGAGTTCCGAGGGAATCTGCTAGCCGGACGAATGGTTGACGTGGTGGAGTTTATGAAGGACTTCTCGAGCCGGATGGCTTGCGAATTGATCGGGGTCAGGGTCGACCCACATAATGAACGAGGGGTCTATGCGGATATGTTTACCCTGGCCACCGAATTCACTGCTCTGGCCGGTCTTGGTAAGCCCAGACTATCTGCAAGCGACCTGAAGAACGCAACGCGGATTGTCGAGCAACTGTCGGCACATATCCTGGAAAGTTATGAAGACAAGGATATTCGCGACGAATCGCTGACTCAGCAAATGCGATCTCACGGGTTCACGTTTGAAGAAGCGAAGGGCGTGGTGATCATCGTGATGATTGGTGCCACAGAACTCATCACCTACGGCATGCCGCGAGTTCTCACGCTATTGGTTGATTCCGGGCAAATTGAGAAGCTACGCGAGAAGCCTGAGCTGCTTGAGCGGGCCGTCGATGAAGGCTTTCGACTTGTGACGCCGTCCAACGTCGTCCTTCGCGCCGTAGTAGCTGATTGTCAGATTCGCGGCCATCACTTTCGCAAGGGAAGACGGGCGCTCATCGTCTTTAACAATATGATGAAACAAGAGAAACACTTTCCCAATGCGACTCGCTTTGACATTGAACGCGCGATCGATTCACGATTTCGCCGTCTCCCTTTTGGAGCCGGCGCCCACACCTGTCTAGGGACAGGCCTCGCCATCGCCGAAGCTCGTAAAGTACTTGAGGCACTGATGTCGGTTGAGGGCGAATACGAAATCCTCAGCCGCCGGTACAACCGCGGTCAGACCTACCCTGGCTACTCATCCTTGCTCATTCGGGTGCGGCGGCCACGTCTTCCATAACTGATCAGTCTTTCCGAAGGACTACGGCCATATACATGGTTTGGCCTGACTCAAGCTCATACCGCATCGCCGTACCTTCCATCGCATAGGCGCCGCGCGCGAAGGTCTTGAACGGACCTCTGACTCGTCGTTGAAGCAAGTCCAACTTCCGCCCCTCGTCCAACTCGAGTGCGCGAACCACATTGGCGGTAATATCCTCTTGCCTCAGAAGCCGTAATGAGCTTTCCGCCAGTTCAGCCTGCATACGTTCCAGGGCACCTCCTCGTCGTGAGGCAAAGCCTGCAAAGAGGAGTTCTCCTCCAGGCCGAAGCACACGATACACCTCCGACAGAAAGCGTGGGATTGAACGATAGCAGTGGGCACTCTCAATGTTGAGCACAACATCGAAACTCAAAGCCTCAAAAGCAAGATTCTCCGCGTCTCCTTGTACATACTCCAGCCCTGTGTCTGTTTGGTGATGTGCACGTGCTAACGTTGTGGCACTTTGAGAGATATCCAGCGCAATGAACGTCTTTGGTTTGAGGGTCCGTGCGAGGTAGGCCGCGCCGCCTCCGCGTCCGCTACCAATCTCGATCACATCAAGGTCGGTTAGCCTATCTCCTCGCGATCCCAAGGTAGCCACATATCTGTAGAGTTGTAACGCAAAGCGTTCCGTGTCATGGAGTCCGACGCTCTGGGGATGCTCATCGGACCCCAGTTCCGCATAGCCATAGTTCATGGTCGTCCACTCGCCAAATGGATAGCGCCGCGCAAGATACTCGTAAAGCAGGCGTGAGCCAATACGCTTAGCCTGTCCAGCAACAAGGCCATGACCGCGCGCACCAGTCACATAGCGCCAGGGGTGAAGCGCACTAGAGGACATGCGTTTCAACCACGCACAGGCTGTTTGAGGAGTATGGCTCGCACTGGAAGGTGAGTTGTGACTCATAGATTTGAAACCAACAGGCTAAAACATTAATCGCGTGACACAATCTTTTCAGACATGGGCAATGACCGTTCAGTGTTGATACACAAATCCACCAAACAAGAATTTGCTCGCTTCGGCGCCCAATATGAGAACGCGTTGCCCTTTTTTCAGGTTCCCAGATCGGCGTAGCAGATCGAGACTGACCCAAATCGCCGCTGACCCCAGATTCCCCAGTTTGTCCGCGGTGACATAGATCTTCTCTTCGGGCACGTCAAAGTATTGGCTGAAAAGATGGGCCAGATGTCCATTGGCCTGATGGGGCAAAATCCAATCAAACTCCCCCAGAGAATGTCCGCGTTGCACCATAGCCTCGACGCCACGCACGAACAGCTCTCCCCCATGCTCTCGCACGGTTTGCACGTGATGTCGAAACACAGGCACCTGCATGCTGCACTGCGGCTGAGAAGACCCCCCGCCTTCAATGAAGAATCCTGGTTCCCGCCCAAGACCAATCTGACCGAGAAAGATATGAGAGATGATCTGGTCCTCAGATCCATCGTCCTGCCCAACGACCACAGCGCCGGCGCCATCACCCATCTGGACGTAATTCACGAGTTGTTCATTGCTAAGAAACGCATCGGACATGCCAAAATACGGAGACCCGGTTTCACTTCCGACAATCGCGATTGCCTGAAGGGCGTTTGCGGCTGCCATTGCCGACGCGATCTGCAACCCGTTGGCAAAACCAGTACATGCCTGACGCAGTTCCAGATAAGGACCCGTGTACTGAAGCTCGTCGGCAACCCACGCGATATTGGGTGGCAAAAGGGTGTGAGGGGATGATGTATGGCCAATAAGGTAATCGACCGAAGCGATGTCGATTCCCGCTTCCACCATCGCTTCGAAAAGCGCAGCGTGGCACAACTGCGGCGCCTGCATGGTGATACGTGTGCCACTGAGTGGAACGTGTAAATCGCGGCTGACATGACGATGGGTGATCCCAAGCCGATAGGCAATACTTCTGGCACGTCGCCCCGCGCGAGGATGGCAGGCGCTCTCCAGCGCTTCACACAACGTTTCATTGCTGACCGGAGGCCCCGGCAGGCTCCGACCAGTACCGAGCAGCTTCAGGCGTTTCGCCGCAAAGTGCGCAGCCGTCACAGCGCTCCCCTCTTGATACGAGCAAATAACAAGCCCGCGTCTATGCCAATATCCTCAAAGGAATCGGCCACGTTCTCAAGCATGCGTGTCAGGCCGCCACGAACGAGTTCCCCCAAGCGCGAATAGTCATCACGGGAAAGGCCCAAGGCAAACGCATGTTGGCGGCTGATCGATACATGCCGTGCTTCGTCCTGCCGAATGCGTTCAACCAGCCGACCAATCATACTGTTGCCGCCTACCGCACTATGCTGCATGCACCACATGATGGCGCACACGGCACTATCCAATTGCGCTATTTGTCCAAAATGATGAGCGACGGTTTCTGCTCGTCCTAGGCACGCGAAGTACGCCTGCGACCGTCGTCTAATCGCATGTTCGTCACTGCTAGCTGGTAGTTTGGCGCGTAATACTTGCAAACTCGCCTCGTGGGAAATCTCGTCATTCTCGATGCTGTGAAACAGTATTGAGCTCACACTCAGAGCCTTGCGTGTCAAATGTCCGTCTTCAGTTTGAAAGATTGTGATGGCGGATTGTTCCCCGCACAACAAGGCCGGCGCTAACCTGGCCAGCGCTTCCTGATGCCTGCTGTTTATCACCAAGGGAGAAGCAGAGAAATCCTCACTCCATTGAGTGAACCAGGTCCGCATTGGGGTCGGACGCAGCCGCGGAGGAGCAAAGCAGCGGAACACTGTTCCCGGAATGTGTGCGCTACCGTGAGACACTGGCCAGGCAACAAGAGGATTCGTGTTGTTCATGAAACCCTTATGACACCGGTCACTGAAGGAGGTGTTATTAAATAGGTACGTTGTAGCAATGCAGGCAGAACGAGAAGATCCGTTGCTAAGGCGACCAAGATGATGGAGACAGAAAGACTACTCATGGCCAGAATAGGAGCGAAATCGGAAAACAAGCCGATCAACAACCCCATTGATAACGTCATCGTCGTGATGATCAGAGCCGGTCCAACCTGGTTGAGCACCGCCGGGATGACCATGTCGCTCTGAGTCTGACGCAGTCGCCGATACCTCGCCAGAAGGTAGATCGTATCATCCACAATGATGCCCAGGATCATGCCCAGCACCACCGCTCCCCCAAGAGCGATATTGCCATCCACCAGCGCCCACAGCGCATACGCTACGAGAACAGGAACAACATTGCACACGACACCGATCCACGCGGCCTTTACAGAGCGTAAAATCAATCCGGCAATGAGAGCGATCACGACAAGCGCGATACCGAGTGAGTAGACCATACTGGCCGCGTTTCTCTGACCAAGATGGGCAAACGTGAGATTGGCCCCAGCACCGCCTTGATAGGAAAAAGGCGTGAGATGACGATCAAGCCAGGCACGGACCCGGTCATCGAACGCAATCATGGTTCGCGCATCAAGGGTTTTGAGATAGACCGCAGCATGAATCGCCGAGTAGTCTTCGGATACATGATGCTGCAGCGACAAGGCAGCAGGCGTGTTCTCCTGCGCAATTCGTTGATATCGCATCAATGATGATGCATTTCGCACACCCATCCCTTGGCGAACTCGAGGAAGATCGGCAATGGTCACCACACGGTTTACCTCTGGCTGTGTACGCAGCCAGAGTGAGAACGCTTCCATCCTTTCAAGAAACATCTGCTGGAAAACCCCGTACGGTAGGCCCGTCTCGAGAGAATAGCTAATCGTATTCACACCGCTGAACTCTTTATCAATAAGCCTGGTATCTTGGCGGAACTCATGGCTATCCGGGAAATATTCAAACACATTGTCGTTAATCTCATTGCCAAACACTCCCACAGCGGAAAGAAGAGCCACCAGAGTAAACGATGTCAGGATCGATCGAGAATTAGTGGTAATGAATCGAATCAACAGGGGAATCTGAAACACGGCGTGCAAATCGAGACCTCTATTCACCTTCACGCCGCACAGCAATACGGGCAAGAGAATCACCGTCAACAGGAACGACAACGTAATGCCGAACGCAACAATATATCCAACAGTCCGCACCGGCGGTGAGGGACTGAATGCAAGTCCTAGGAATCCCAAGATCGTGGTGAAGCTGGTAAGAGCGAGTGGCAACAAATTGAGTGTCATTGCATACCGGACGCTCTCCATTGGATTTTGCCCGTCCATACGGCTATAGAGATAGGATGTGGTGAAATGAACGGCGCTGGCGATGGCCATGCTGGCAATAATCACGGGGACATACACAGCGATCGACGCCAGCTCGAATTCCAACCAACCGGCAACTCCGAAGGCACCCACCACTGCGAGAAGGGCGTTGAGGAGGATGGAGACGGCGACCCAAAAGCTGGAAAAGAGTACCCAGAGGGTCGCCAGGAAAAGCAGGATCAGGGCCGGCAAGAACATCTTCAAATCGTGTCGAACCACCAGAACATAGGCCTCTTTCAGGGCTAACGTACCAGTGTAGTGGGCAATGATTGGAACCTGAGCGAGGTTGATCTCTTTCTTGACGAAGGCCCGCAGTTGCGCCATGGCATTCAGCAGAACATCGGCGTTCCCGTCGCCGGGCAGGGAAAAAGTTATTTCAATAAGCGCGAACCGACCATCTTCCGACAATAGCAGGCGGCGTATATATTCATCACTCAACAAACGGTCACGGTTGAGATAGAGGAAAGCGGGCTTGGGTGAGGTGGTTCCATCATTTCCCGAATCATGCCCCTCAATCTGGATGGCATCGATTTCCGGATAGACATCAACAAAGTCAGCAATGGAACTGACGCGCTTAATAAATGGGAGGGTTTGCTCAGCGGCTCTGATACGATCGATGACCGCATAATGGGCGGGAACGAGCATGTCGTGTTTCAAACTCTCGAGAATAATAATGACGCTTTCGTCGCTGGCGTACTTAACAGCCAGATCTTTGTTGACGGCAAGCAGCGGATCATTGGTGTCGAAATAGGCGTCGTAACTGGCGTTCAAGCGCAGGCCGCTGGCGCCGTACCCAAGAGCGGCAATCACTACTAGGATGGCGGCAACGGTAACCCATGGGTGCTTCAGGGTTGTCGCGAGCAACATCAGGACCTGTCGGCTAGACCTTTTAACTTCTCAGCCCAATGGTCGTCAGCTTTTCTGATGTTGCCAGAGAGATCTTCGAGCCAGTTGTCTCTGACGCGCAGACTATAATTGAGGTAAAGTTTGCCTGCATCGATGGTCCACGCTTCGGGAGCCGTTGAGGCTATGAAACCTTTGCTCATCGCATAGGCGCAATACCCCCCGTATTGGGGCATGTACGCCTCAGGGTTATTGGCGAATAGGTCGCGGTTCATTTTGTTCTCAAAGTGCCATGTTGCTCCTGCAGTTTGGTGCGTGAACTGGGCGCTTCCTTTGACTGGCCTGTTTTGGCTGAAGTAGGCCACTGAGTCATAGCCGTGGATCGCAACATCATCTGTGGTGAACGTCCTGCTTTCCAAGGTGGTGCAGCCCACACTGGTAAACACCAGTAGGGTTAGGAAATAAAGGAGTCTCATGCGTATCCTAACATCTCCGTTCCGTTTATGGACTATCGCTACCTGGGCAACAGATCTGTCTTTTTAGCCGATCAACCGCTATACCAAGAATCAACTCTTAATGAGGGCGTTCTGCGGCCGCGCGAGCACAGAAGATCTTCAGGCTCCATCCCCCTCATCCCCTTCTCATCCATACGAACAGCTTGGTCAGAATGTTTTTTGTGCTCTGTGTAAAGTGAGCTTTGCGCCAGAGGTTGACCACCTTTTTATTTACCTCGGCTTGGGTAGGATAGGGATGGATGGTCCCGGCGATCGTTTTGGCTCCTCCGCCCGCTTTCATCGCCACGGAGAATTCACTGATCATCTCGCCGGCATGGGCTGCGACAATCGTGGCGCCCACAATCTTGTCCGTCCCTTTCTGGATGTGAATTCTGGCGAACCCTTCGTCCTCTCCATCCAAGATAGCCCGATCAACCTCATCCAATTTATATGTATAGGTTTCCACCTCGAGGCCCTTTTCCTTCGCGTTCTTCTCATACATTCCGACATGGGCAATTTCTGGATCAGTGAACGTACACCAGGGCATGTTCACCGAGTCGATGCTGGCGTACCCCAACCCGAAGGGGTGAGGAAACAGCGCATTCTGGATGACGATTTGGGCCATGGCATCAGCGGCATGTGTAAACTTATAGCGAGAGCAGACGTCGCCCGCCGAGTAGATATTCGGATTCGATGTCTGCAATCTGGCATCGACCTTGATCCCGTTCTTGTCATATACGACTCCAGCTGCTTCCAATCCGATCTTCTCCACATTGGGTGTCCGTCCGACTCCGACAAGAATTTCATCGACTATCACGTCATGCCGCCGGTCATGTGACTCGACGGTCAGCTGTTTGCCGTTATCTGTCTTGTGTACCGTCAACTCTTTTCCGCAACAAAGCAGCGTCACACCGTCGCGCAACATCTGTTGTTCGACGATATCGGCTGCGTCGCGATCCTCGTTCGGCATGATGCCGTGCCCGGCTTCGATCAGATAGACGTGGCTTCCGAATCGGGCAAAGGACTGTGCCAATTCGCATCCGATCGGTCCTGCCCCGATGACGCCGATACGCGGCGGCAGTTCCGTCAAAGAGAACACAGTTTCATTGGTGAGATACCCGGCCTCCTTCAAGCCAGGCGTCGGGAGCGTTGCGGCACGTGCTCCTGTGCAAATAGCTGCTTTTGCAAAGGTCAGGGTTCGATGTCCTGCCGGACCTTCGACCTGGATCGTGTCAGAACCGGTAAATCGACCGCTGCCGATGTACACGTCGACGCCGAGTTTCGTATAGCGCTGGGCAGAGTCGTTGTGACTAATGCGGGCACGCAGCTTGCGCATCCGAGCCATGACCGCACCGAAGTCATACGTCACCCCGGCGGGAATATGGACGCCGTATTCCGTGGCCTTCCGTAGATCCGCCCAGGCCCTCGCTGCTCGGATCATGCCTTTCGACGGGACGCATCCGACATTGAGACAGTCCCCACCCATCAAATGTTTCTCGATCAATGCGACCTTGGCTCCAAGGCTCGCGGCGATGACGGCCGTGATCAATCCGGCAGTTCCCGCTCCAACCACGACGATGTTGTAGCGGCCGGTCGGCTCGGGATTGACCCAGTCAGACGGATGCACATTGGCAACAAGCTGCTGATTATACTCATCGTTCGGAAGGATCAGAGACTGATCGTGCTCATTCATTCCAGCGATCCTTAGTAGAGGCTCGGTCATCATAGCGAGACATCCTTCGTTGTGAATTGTCACTCGATGGATAGTTCATCACGCTCGTTTGGCCGTCACTCTCTTATAAATGACGGGCACCAATGCCAGGAATCCCAGCAGCACAAAGGCACCAATCACGTTCGGCGATGCAATTTCCTGTAACGAATTGATCGTCCCAAGTTGGCGTCCCGCATAGGCATAGACGAACGAACCGGGAATGATGCCGAGTGCCGTCGCGGCGATATAGGTCCCGACGTTTACGCGCGTGAGTCCAGACACAAGGTTCACCACGAAGAAAGGGAAGAGTGGGATGAGTCGCAAGGTCAACAAGTAGCTGAACGCGTTCTTGGCAAATCCCTCTTGGAATGGCCCGAGCCACTTGCCGAACTTCTGTTCGACCGTATCCCGTAACAAATGCCGAGCGGTCAGAAACGCCAGTGTTGCACCTGTAGTCGCCCCGACATTAATGAACAGCGCCGCCATGGTGGCACCGAACAAGAACCCACCGGCCAAAGTCAGAATGACTGCGCCCGGCAACGACAACCCTGCAACGATCACATACGCAGCGATGAAGATCCCCACCGCTGAGACAAAGTTGGCATCCGTGAATGCCAGCAAACTGTCTCGATTGTCTTTCAACGCGGTCAACGACAAGAACTGTCCGAAATCGAAATAGAAAAACGCACCGATGGCCAGCACGATCGCCAGCGCAATAACGATCTTGCCTGGGCTTGGCTTCTTAGATTCAACGTGAGGTGAAATCTGGGTGGTCATAATGGCATCCTGGCGTATCATGGTGGCTCCCCTTGATTCTGTCAACGAGATAACCGGTTGGCTTGATCGTATGTCGAAGAAGCGTCTAAAATCTTACAGGATGCCGACCGCAGTGGAAATCCTAGAACACTGGCCAGATGGTGACTATCGATTCTCCCAGGAAATCACAACAGGGTTTATCGGTAAAGGCTTGCGGTATTCATCCCCTCCGCGCAGCCAGAAAGATGTTGTCACGCCTGCCTCTCGTCTCGTACTCTATCGCTAGGAGGCCGTCATGGACGAATCAAGCAAATTGACCAGGACCAAAGAACAATGGGCCAAGGCTCGTCGAGGTGGAGAAGAACGCGAAGTGTTCTATGCAGGAGATGAGCGCCTCCCTCCCGGCCAACACCTCGTTGACAACTTTCCCGTGCTGGATCTCGGCTTCAAGCCCGAGATTCCTTTAGGCGAATGGAGACTCAGCATCGGCGGATTTGTCGCCACCCCTCTTACCTGGACATGGGAACAATTCTTGGCACAACCCCAATTCAAAGACCGGTCGGATTTCCATTGCGTCACTTCATGGAGCCGTTATGACAACGACTGGGAGGGCGTGAGCTTCAAGCACATCATGTCCGTGGTGAAACCGCTGTCACTTGCCCGATTTGTCCTATTCAAGTCTTGCGACGATTACACCACGAACCTTCCGCTTGAAGCCTGTGACGATGACGATGTGCTGATCGCCCATAGCTGGAATGGCAAACCTCTCTCCCGAGACCATGGTGGTCCGGTCCGTGTGATCGTCCCCAAACGGTATGCCTGGAAGGGAGCGAAGTGGGTGAAGGAAATTACGTTTTCAGATAAAGATGAGAAAGGGTTTTGGGAAGTCCGCGGGTATTCGAACACCGGGTTTCCGTGGAAGAACGATCGCTATGGGTAGCGGTTATTTCTTGCTCCACCCACCAGGACCTTCGACGAAGTTTCCTGGTTTGGTATTCTGAACGGCTTTTTCTCCGGCGAGCGTTTCGACGGCTCGAATATTGGTGCTGTTTCGCTTTGCAATATCTTCATAGGCCTGCCGCCGTTTCCGATTCACGTCTTCGATCAATGCTTGGGCTTCGGCATTGGACGGGTTCACTGCCCCCAGGTAGCCATTGGCCTTTTCTCCGACCAACCCGTTTGCTTTCGCTTCATCCAATGAGAGTGCGAACGCAGACGAAGTGACTACTGCCCATATGATCGTCACACACACCGCGATGGTCAGCCGTGCAATGAACATCATGCCCTCCTGTAGCTAGAATAGTCCGCTGTCATTCGACAGAACCTGCTCCAAGTCCTTGTCGACTTTCAGCCGAATCTCGTGATCGATCTTCACATTGAGATTAATCGTAATCGGTTTGTCTGGCGCAGTCACCTCGACTCGCGGGGTGCAGGCACCCACGCTCAGGAGCAGAGAGAGCCACGCCAGTACTCCGGCACCTATCCGAATGGTTTCGCTCTGCATGGTCCGCCTCATAATGGTCCTACTCGTTTATACTTTCGTTCGATGGTCCCCTGGATATCTTCGACCAAGCGAAGGCTTTTGAGAAGCGTTGGGATGTGCTCTTGCACGGTCAGGTTGAAGTGAATCGGAGGGACACTTCGGAGGTCCGGATTCTTGCCTTCTAACCGAGCATTGAGATCCAACATTCCGGTTTCTCCGTATTTCACACCGACGCGCAAGTGCGAGTACTGAAAGTTGTTGAGCGCTTCTGCAACAAGCTGGACTGGCCGATCTGACTCTGTAAAGACCTTCGATGAATCGGACGTCGAGACGTACCGTATGACCCCTCCTGGAGGCTGTGCCTCGATCACTCCCTCTTTCACAATGACCCCACCCGACGTGATGGTGACGGGAAGCGTCCCATTGAGTGTGCCGGTTCCTTGAAGCCCCTTGTGTTGTTCCACGTTAAGAATTTTCGCAAGATCAAGATTTCGCAGAGAAAACGTTGTGGTGACCGGTGGTCTGGCTAAGTCTACCACAGGACCAGGATTACTGACTGTTCCTCCAAATGCTTCGCACTGGAAGTCTCTCACATCTATCATTGGCAGATCATCCGCCAATCTCCATTTTATTTGATAGGAGGCCATGAGATTGGTGACGTCAACACCACTCTGTACTGTCGCAACGGCGAGTGAGGCTGGTTGGGTCATGACAATTGATTCAAGCCCCTGGGTGTGTAACACCATCGTGGTGCTCAACCCTTTCACAATATAATCGGAGTAGTGGCCGGATAGTTTCTCGGCCACAATCTTCGAGGTTGCTGCGACGCTATTCATCATATTAATCCGGTCTCGGAAGCTGCTCGACCAGGAGGCATCAACAATGGCCGTAAACATTCCATCGGTCAGATCGGATGAAGAAGGAAGTCCCATGATCATCTTGCTGAGCCGCTGGTCCGTGCCATTAAACGTCAGCGGGCCGATGACACCATGCATGACTCCTTGCGCCGTCTGCAGGGGTTGCTCGATCCTCGCGGTCAGGAATCCTTCGTGTGTCGGGATATCGACTCGCAGGTCGGCCTTAAGGCCAACCTGATCTGCCGAGAATTGGACTATCCAATCACTCGTGGTAGGCGCCAAAAAACCAGTCTCCGGCCTGACCCCCTGGACCGACAACGTTCCGTGTGTGGTCCAAGCGGTCCTGGTTGTTTCTGTCCCCTGGAGCCTCAAGCTACCTCGCGTGAGACGAATGTTCCGACCGCTTAGTTTCATGGTCGGAGCTCCAATCGTCAAGATCATCTCTCCCCCGCTGCAGTGGACCGCTGTCAGATCGCATTCAACCGTCAACGGCTCTGACAAATTTAGCGTCACGCTGGAAATAAGCGCAGGGCCCTGTCCGATCTGTTTCGCCGTCACTGAAGATGGAGGTAACAGTATGCCACGCAGGTGTGTCCGATCTAGCTTCACTGTCCCTTGAACTCTTCCTGTCGCTTCCTTCGCTGAAAGCCTTTCAGTAATGGCCTTGGGAAGAATACCTTCCAGGTCATAGGCCCCTTCGGCCAATACCAACTCATAGCCAAGGCCCTCAGCACGGGTGGTTTCGAACTGTGCCACCAACGGCCCTGGTGTCCGACCGTAGGTCACATGCAATGGCCCTTGCGCCACCGTACGTATGGGCGTTTCTTTCCAATAGAGAGTCCCCTGCACAGGCTTGCTATTCTCAATCCGTACCGGCTGATCACCATGAGGAAGGATCAATCGGACCGCTTCGGGAATAATGCGTGGTTGGGTATTGATCGTCGCGGTCAGCAAGACACCGGGGCTTATGGCCCACTCCGCTTGAGTGGCATTCCCTCCGAATCTCCCCTCGTAGGCGATGGCAATATCCTTTGCCACGCCTTTCAGAGCGGGCAGCGTGACATTGACTCGCATCGTGCCATCAAGATGTGAGCGTTTGTCTTCCCACAACGAGCTGAGTGCAGCCTCTGCGGCAGCATTCCCCGCCCACTCTATCGCCACCTCTCCCGTGACTTTTTCCAGTTCGGGACCGATCGGGACAAGGAGTGCGATGAATGGAGCCAGTTCTTGCACATTGATCTCGAGGCGCCCATTGATCTGAATTTGTGAATCGTTCGGATGCGACTGCGACTGCGACTGCCAGGAAACGATCGGCGCCGCTTGCAGTCGCTGCGATGCTAAGATCACCGACCAGGTACTGGCAGAATGCCCAATTACGGTAAGGCCATAGGATGCGGTATCGCGTCCACGAAAGACGAGGTGACCACCAACCTCTCGGCCGCTATAGGTCAGATTGCCGTCAATCGTCACCCTGCGCAGCGGACCTGTTGCCTGTTCACGAAAGATGGTGAGATGATCCAGTTGCAACTCGTCGAATGGGAGGATCGGAAGACTGCGTAGGAGATCTCCTGCCGTCAACAATCGCCAGGGTGATTGCTCATCATCAGGCTGATCTGTATCTCGTCTATCTTGTGCGGTGGATTCGGTGGACTGCACGTTCAGCACATGGATGGCCGCGTCTCGCAATAAGATGCGACTGACACGCCCTTGAAGCAGTTTGGCCAGGTCATATCGTATTTCCGCATCTGTCAGCGAGACCATCAGTCGTTCTTCGCCCAAATCCTGTTGAAACGAAACCACCGGAATGCGCATATTCGTCAAGCCTGGATAGCTGAGCTGGAGGATCACATTGCTGTAGCCATAGTCACGAAGCCTATTCGCTAAGAGATAGGAAGCACTCAGCGGCAACAGTAAATAGCAGCTAAAGAGAGCTACCAATCCAAGGAGAAGGACTATCTGGTACCGTTGAGCCAACATTGTGTGCCTGATCCACCTCGATCACTTGCAATGGTTGTCAAATAAATCCTCAAGCCCTGTCAAGAGATCCAAACGGCTCTGCCATCGGACAGGATCCGATCGGACCTCTCTTTGGAACCGTGGACAGGGAGCCTTCGTGACGGAGGAGAACGGACGGTGCAGAGCTTATCCTGAAGTCGGAGGAGATTCAGCAGCCGGTTCCTCGCACTTCTTACAGCTCAGATGGGTGCCCAGATGTTGCTCACGCCCTGCGACGGTGAGTACCCACGGGCGATTGATGAAGGGGGGCTGATGCCGTACGTGCTGCCCATGACCACAGGTCAGATCGGCCACCCAATCGCCGTGTTCGTCCTGGTGATATCCAATGATCGGCTGTTGCATGGTACAACGATGCTCGTCTGACAGATGGAGGGCGGATGCAGATCAGAACGGCAAAGAAGTCACGGCATGTTCTCCGCAATGGTCCGTTTGGTACAGCGACCGGTTACCGTTTCTCGAATGGTAGTTCCGGCCGATGACCAGCGGGGAAATACCGCCAGTGCTTTGCCTCATCCTGATCGAAGCTTCCGACAAAGATGACGTCTCGATCGAGATATCGAAATTCCGAGAGACTCGTGTGACAGTTCTGTGAATCGATGACTCGTGCATCGTACTGCCCGACCACATACACTCTTCCCTTTGCTGCCTGATAAATGTTCCGTCGACCGGCATATCCGGTATCGGGAAACAAGTCTGTAGAGGAAGAACAACCGCTCATACTATTGACGTGCATGGTGAGAGTAAATCGCTGAAGGAATGGGTCTGTCGCCATTCTCGTGATAGTCAGCCGAAGTCCTGCTGACGAGATCTCAGCCGAAACCGGCTCGGGAGTGTTACTATTGCATCCGATGCAGAGGAGCACCGCACTTCCAGCGAGAGTAGACCATGAGCGCGTATTCACTTGGACGCCGGAACCTTTGGGGCCGCACCGATGGCATCAAGCCCCTCCTGAGCGCACACATCATCCAGATGGGCACCTGGTGCTCCACCGACACCGATTCCCCCGATCACTTCTCCGCTGATTTCGATGGGCAGTCCTCCGCCCAGGATAAGAATCTCGCCGTTGATGTCTCGAAGCGCCTGCAGCGTAGGGACTTTTATGATGAGATCGGCTAACTCGCTGGTTGGGCGTCGCAGACTGGCTGCCGTGTAGGCCTTCTTCCGGCTACTATCGACCGTGTGTGATCCGGCACCATCGGCACGTCCCAGTGCACGAAGCACGCCAGCTCGATCAACTACGGCCACGCTCACTCGATAGCCGTCTTTCTTGCAGGCCTCCAATGCGGCCTGAATTGCCTTATTCGCTGTCCCAAGTGGTAAGACAGATTCTTTTGGAAGCTCGTTTGCAGATGTTGACGGTGGCGCTGGTAGCCCTGCGAGAGACAGTATTATCGTTGCAGCAACGACTAGGCGACTCATTGAGTCCTGCACGAACGGAGGCATCATAGTCTCACCTACCCTTCCCTCTTCTGCACATTGAGACTACGGATGCGTAAAGACGCTGTCAAGAGACCCAAGAACTGTCGAGGGGATGCAGTTAGAGTTCGGCTGCCCGTTTCTGGCCGATCGATCGAGCCTTGGTAGTCGTAATTACCGCCCCCAGCTCCTCGACCATGGCACGGAGCGGCTCCGCGATCGACCAGGCCTGCGCCGGACAGCCTCGTGGCTGGTGTGGTGGGTCTCCGTCGAAAATCTCCGACACGTGTCCGAGACAGGCCTCTTGTAAGTGGGCCTCTATTCCGTTGAGGAAGGCTCGCGCCTCAGTCCTTGTTTCGGCCGTATCTCCAAACGTTTTCACCCAGGCCGTCACAAAAGGACCCAAGAGGAATGGCCAGACTGTCCCCTGATGATAGGCGCTATCTCGTTCCATAGGCCCACCCTCGTACCGTGGGCGATACCGACTGTCCTGTGGTGACAATGTTCTCAGCCCCACTGGCGTGAGAAGGTGGTCTTTCATCGTGTGAAGCACATGCTTGGCCTGCTCCTTCGTCAGCAGATCATCACAGAGGGAGATGGCATACACCTGATTGGGACGAATTGATGGGTCGTCTCCCTCAGGACCATCGATGGTATCGTACAAGTATTGTCCCTTTTCGTGCCAGAATCTCTTACGGAAAGATTCCACCGCGCGCCCCCGATCTTTCAGGCAGGCCAGGGCGAACTCTGACTCGCCATAGTCAGCAGCCAGACGTGCGCCAACGTCCAGCGCCCTCATCCACAGCGCCTGAATTTCTACCGGCTTTCCGGACCGAGGTGTGACGACCCAGTCACCGATTTTGGCATCCATCCACGTGAGTTGAGTATCGAGCGTTCCACCAGCGATGAGCCCATCCCTTTCATCCATATGGATGTCGTATCGAGTGCCTTGCCGGTAGCCATCGAGAATCTGTTTAACCGCAGGCCATGCGACGGATCTGATGCTCATCGTATGACCACTGTACGCAAGATACCGGTCGACGGCATAGATGAACCACAGTGATGCATCAATCGTGTTGTACTCCGGCTCCTCACCACTATCAGGAAAACGGTTGGGTACCATCCCGTTGGAAACATGAGCAGCGAATGATTCGATGATGTGTCGGGCAACGTCATGCCGCCCCGTGACGAGGCACAGCCCTGGAAGGGAGATGAAGGTGTCTCTCCCCCAATCCGTAAACCACGGATACCCAGCGATGACTGTCTGTTTCGTGTCTCGCACAGCAATAAACGTTTCTGCCGCCTGCCGGAATGTCTCGGCCAACGGATCGGCGGCTGGCGCAGACTGTTGCAACCGTCCACGTCGCACGCGTTCGCTGGAGATGAGCCGAGTGATGTCGAGGCTATCATTCTTGTCGCTGGTAAGTGTGAGTGTATGCGCTGTCCTAGGTTTCAGCTCGAACATGAACTCGCCCGGTGACCACCAGTCTTCCTCACAATCAAGTCCCCGCTGTTGCTCCAGAGGAAACTGCACATGCCGATACCAATCTGGTTCATGGTGATAGGTACCTGAATGGAAAGCTCGGACAGCCGGCAGACTGTCGTAGGGAGACCAGGTTACGCACTGTTGGCCAATCACGGCCAACGTTGAAAGAATTTCGTTTTTGTGATGCAGGCCATGATACTCACGTCCGGTTAGCATCGGTCGCACTCTCAGTACGATAGGCGCACTCTGTGTGCCCATCAACGTCCATCGAATGATGACAATGTCTCGTCCTCGGACACAGAAGATTTCACGCTGGATTTGTTGGTCCTTCCAAGCGAACGTCCATGTCGGCCAGGGGGTTGATGAGAATGAGGTGCAGTGTGCGTATCCATTGGGGTGGATTGCTCCTGGATACAGGTTGGTGGAGAGAGAAAACTCCTCGTGACCGATCTGAACCCATTCCTCGATGTGATTGACCAGTACATACCGATTGGTTGGTGGTCGGCGCGCCGTCAATAATAGCGCATGGTACCGACGCGTATTGGCACCAGCAATGGTCCCTGAGGCAAACCCACCGCGACCGTTTGTCTCCAACCATTCAACGTGTAGTGCGCGATCAAGATTTTGACAAGTTGCTTTCTCAACTCTCATCCTCTCCACCACCCCGGACAGCGAGGATTGCCTGGTTTCCTCGTACATGCCTGGTACAAGAAAGGCAACGACCGATCTTCGCCGTCTACTCCCCCGACTGCTGGATTAACTTTGCCACGAGTCCCGTCCATCCCGTCTGATGGCTGGCTCCGACACCGGCGCCGTTGTCGCCATGGAAATATTCATAGAAGAGAATGGCATCTCGCCAGAATGGATCATCTTGGAATTTCCGGGTGCTTCCATAGACTGGACGTCGGCCGGTGTTGTCACGAAGGAAAATGTGTGTCAATCGTCGCGAAATCTCAGCAGCAACCTCATTCAAAGGGACTAAGTGGCCGGATCGGACTGGGCACTCGACTTTGTACTCGTTACCCAGAAAGTAATGAAACTTCTGGAGCGATTCGATCAGCAGATAGTTGACTGGAAACCAAATGGGACCCCGCCAGTTCGAATTGCCACCGAAAACTCCCGTGCTTGATTCAGCGGGTTCATAGTCCACCCGATAGTCGCTGCCCATGATGGACAGCACGTAGGGATGGTCCTTGTGATAGCGTGAGAGCGCCCGGATGCCATAGGGGGAGAGAAACTCCTCTTCGTCAAGCATGTATCGCAACACCGACTTGAGTCGTGTGGGATTGACTAAGGACAAGAACCTCCGCACTTCTCCGTCCTTCGAGTGAGTCTCGACATGGGCGCTGAAATCTGGCCTGTTTTCAATGAACCACTGCATGCGATGCTTAAATCGAGGGAGTTTGTCGATCAACTCTGAGTCCAACGTCTCGACCGCAAAGAGCGGGATCAGCCCGACGAGCGATCGGACCTTGAGCGGACAGGTATGACCGTCCGGAAGGTGCAGTACGTCGTAGAAAAATCCATCTTCTCTATTCCACAGCTCGATGTTTTCACCGCCGATGTTGTTCATGGCTCGGCAGATATACACGAAATGCTCGAAGAACTTGCTGGCCACGTCTTCGTATGCTCGATTGTCACGCGCGAGTTCCAGGGCGATCGAGAGCATATTGAGGCAGTACATCCCCATCCAACTGGTCGCATCCGATTGCTCGATATGCCCGCCGGTTGGCAAGGGTGCGCTACGATCGAAGACCCCAATGTTATCGAGTCCGAGAAATCCCCCTTGGAAAATGTTTTTCCCTTCGGCATCTTTTCGATTGACCCACCAGGTGAAGTTCAATAACAGCTTATGGAACACTCGTTCGAGGAAGACACGATCTCCGAATCCTTTTCGCTTTTTCTCGATCTTGTAGACACGCCAGGCGGCCCAGGCGTGGACCGGAGGGTTGACATCTCCGAACGCCCATTCATACGCCGGAATCTGGCCGTTCGGGTGCATGTACCATTCTCTGAGCATTAGAAGTAGCTGTTCCTTTGCGAACGTTGAATCGACCAGGGCCAGGGGGATGCAATGGAATGCCAAATCCCACGCCGCATACCACGGATACTCCCATTTATCAGGCATTGAGATCACGTCAGCATTGTAGAGATGGGCCCAGTCGGAGTTCCGCCCATGGAGCCGTTCCTGAGGAGGATCCGGCATTCCAGGATCACCGAGCAGCCAGCGTCTTAGGTCATAGTGGTAAAATTGTTTACTCCACAGTAATCCGGCAAATGCTTGCCGCTGCACCCGCCGCGCATCTTCTGAAAGATCAGGTGGCGCCAGTTCGTCATAAAACTCGTTGGCTTCCCGGATCCGCTGCGTAAAGAGGCCATCACACGTCGATGTTTCAAAACCTTCGGCGTTATCCTGATCGGTCAGGCGAAGACGAATGATCTCCGATGCTCCGGGGGGCAAGGTCAGTACGTAGTGTGCAGCAGCTTTTGACCCGATCTGTTCAGGGTTGATCGCATCCTTTTGACCATGGATCACGTAGTCATGAAAACTGTCTTTCACATGGGTAGAGCCTTCTTGATCGCCATACAAACGGCGAGTATTCGTTTCGTTTTCAGTGAAGAGTAATGGAGGCGTCCCTTCACACCACAAGCGACGTTGACCGTAATACTCATGATCGAACTCAATGACACTCATACCTTGGACAGGCTTTCCCGCACGCATTCTCGGTCGGCGAGCATCGATCCCCCATGCCCACGTATTCCGGAACCAGAGAGTGGGTAACAGTGTCAACTCAGCAGAAGCTGGCCCGCGGTTCGTCACGTGAATACGAACGAACAGATCTTCCGGGGTCGTCTTTGCGTACTCCACGACGACATCAAAGTAGCGATTCTCATCGAAGACACCCGTGTCGATCAGTTCATATTCCACATCTCCACGTTGGCGCCGGTGATTTTCCTCAATCAGTCTGGCATAAGGAAATTCAGCCTGTGGATACTTGTACAGATACTTCATGTATGAATGTGTAGGTGTTGAATCTAAATAGAAATAGTACTCTTTTACATCTTCCCCATGATTCCCTTCGTTACCCGTCACACCGAATACTCGCTCCTTCAGAATGGGATCACGCCCATTCCAAAGTGCGATGGCAAAACAGATGTATTGGTGACGATCTGAAATCCCGCCAAGCCCGTCTTCATTCCACCGGTAGGCGCGGGAGCGAGCATGATCATGAGGAAAGGCTTCCCAAGCCGTTCCGTAAGGGCTGTAGTCCTCACGCACCGTTCCCCAGGCACGTTCACTCAGGTAGGGCCCCCATCGTTTCCAATGCTGCCTCCTGGCGGCATCTTCCTCAAGACGCTGCTGCTCGGCAAGCCGGGAAACCTCAGTGCGAGAAGCTGTCCGAGCCGGTTTTTCCACAACACCTCTTTTCTACGTATGAATCATAATGTGGAGGATGGCGCTACGATGCGCCTCCACTAGTCCTAAATCAAGCTGTGCCCATCGATCATCACCACCAATTCTCTTCTCCTCTTCGGTTTCCCGAGGCTTCCTCTAAAGAAAGGTACACTGATTGTGTCGAGAGAGGGAGGGCAGCCTTATAAAACGTAGTTGGTGAAGGCAGTGGAGGTGTTAAGGATTGTGGGAAGGTAACTGGAAGAACGGATGGGCCAAGGAGACCGGGAGGTTAACTCCAGACCACTCGCTCTTGATTCAAGAGGTACTCAATCACCTCGATACTGTTCCGCATCTGGATTTGAGCCTGTTCAGACATGGGAAGCACGGCCCCAACCAGCTTGCCGGATTCCATATCCATGAGCGAGGGAATATCTTCACCTGACAACTTTTCAAGATTGCTGCGAAAGCTAGCCAAAGGAGACCTCCTGGTTGAATCCTTCTCGGCGCGTTTGCAGTGTTACTTTAATTATAGGAGAGATCTGGAGGTGCATGCGCTAGACAGAAAGCATACCATACACATTCCTCGCACCATGAGTAGCCTCTCTATCTCATTGTTTCCAAAGTGTTTATTGGCGATTGTGTGTAGGGGGTAGAAGCGGAGGAAGTGCGCCAAGGTAACGAAAGGTCCCGTGATTGAGAAGGGTCGTGTTGGGCTTTAAGCGAAAATCATCATGTTCGGCATCGACAAAGCGTGGATCGGTAATCATATCCGACTCAGCTTGAAGCTCAGGTGCAGGAACATTCGGGGAGCCGGCTCTCATATAGTTCTCGTCACTATTGAACAACGCGTTATATGAGGTCTTGGTTTGACTCGACGCGGCAATGAGAAAGCCAATTTTATTGAGACTCACAATATTTCCAGAGGCTTCGATCGTCGACGAGCCTAGGAATGCCGCTCCGCCACCATTCTTAACCAGGGTGTTATTGATGAGGACCACCTTTGCCTGATCACTGATCACGATGGCCTCAAATAGATTTCTGGTAATGATATTGCGCTCAAGCCGAATGTCTGATTTTCCCGTGACGTTCACTCCATGGTCATTGTCATGGATAACGTTCCCAATCAACTGGACTTGAGAATCCGTGACATGCACGCCGGTCGTCTCACTTCCCCCGATCACACAGTCTTCGATGCGAACTTCGTGTACCTGTTGGCCGAACACCATCCCCTTCACATGAAGATGATGGAGTGTAATGCGAGTTCCATTAAAGATTCCGAGAGCATGTCCCCCGTGCTCGTTGATCGTGAGCCCGCTGATGTCAATGTCCGTTGCCCCATACGGCCACTTTCCGACATGGAGCACGCCAACCATCGTCCCTCGTCCCAGCAGGATAGTTTTGTCGACCCCAGCACCGACAATCTTGATCTGTTCTTTGCTATGAATGGTCAAGTCCTGAGCGTAGGACCCGGCCTTGATGATTACCGTATCGCCCTTCATGGCGCTATCGACCGCCTCCTGAATCGACGAGAAATTCCCCGAGCCATCAAGCGCGACAGTAATGGTTCTTGGCGCAGAGGTAGGGTTCTCAGCCAGAGCGACCGCAAGTCCAGCGCTGCTTATCCCGAATAGTATGACCGTGAGAAAGACAAGCCGCATGAAGAATTTCATACAAGCGGAGAGCTGGTGATGTCAATCGCGGTTTCCTGACAGATACAGCACATGATAAGCTCCGCTGCCATGATGCTAATTGGACTCACCGGAGGCGTCGCCACCGGAAAGAGCACGGTCGCGAAAATGTTCAGGCAATGCGGCGCTGTCGTGATCGATGCCGATCAGTTGGCGCGAGATGTGGTCCAGCCAGGCAAACCGGCGTGGCGAGACATTGTTCATACCTTTGGTACAGGAATCCTTAATCCTGATCGTACGATCAACCGCCCAGCGCTCGGCTCGCTCATATTCAGTCATCCCAGGAAACGACGTGAGCTTGAGCGTATCATTCATCCTCGTGTGGCTCGTGAACAGCAACGACTGACGAGACAGGCAGCCAGAATCGATCCGGACGCCGTCGTGATCTATGACGTTCCCCTCCTATTTGAGGCAGGTGTCGACACACGTGTCGACAAGATCGTTGTCGTGACCGCCGATCAAGAAACCCAAATTGCCCGCCTCAACACACGAAACAACCTCTCACGATCCGAAGCCCTTCGACGGATTAGGAGCCAGCTACCGATGAATCGAAAGCGCCTGCTCGCAGACTTCGTTCTCGACGGAACAAAAGACACACGACGCCTCAAACAAGACGTGGGCAAGATTTGCAAAACTCTTCGAGCCCTGTAAGGTGCCATTTTCTTCTGCGAAAAGACTGACTGATAAGGCGTAACAACCTTCTACCTTCTGATTCTCATGCTGTGTTAGAGTCCTCACCCATGCGTGATCTCGTGATTATCGGTTCCGGTCCTGCAGGACTCACGGCCGCTATCTATGCTGCCCGAGCCAACCTCTCACCACTTCTCATTGAGGGATGGCAATCCGGTGGCCAGCTCACGACCACGACGGAAGTCGAGAACTATCCCGGGTTTGCAAAGGGCATCATGGGTCCGGAGCTCATGAAAGAAATGAGGGCTCAAGCAGGACGGTTTGGGACGGAATTCCTCACTGGTGACGTCTCTGCTGTAAGCTTCAAGAACCTCCCATTGATCCTGACGATTGATGGTGAGCGTACCGTCGAGGCGAAAACCGCCATCATTGCCACTGGAGCCTCAGCGATTCCGATTGGCCTGCCCAATGAAAAACGATTGACCGGTCACGGCGTCTCAACTTGCGCAACCTGCGATGGGTTTTTCTTTCGCGGGAAGGAGCTTATTGTTGTTGGTGGTGGGGATAGCGCAATGGAGGAAGCAACCTTCCTGAGCAAGTTTGCGACGAAAGTCTCGATTGTCCATCGACGCGACAAGCTTCGTGCATCGAAGATTATGCAAGATCGGGCCATGAAGAACGAGAAAGTCAGTTTCATCTGGAATGCTGTGGTTGAGGATATCCTTGGGCATGAGGTTGTCACCGGCGTGCGGCTGAAAAATATCGTTACTGGAAAAATATCGGAAGTGCCCTGCGCCGGTGTTTTTGTTGCCATCGGCCATAGACCTAACACGGCGTTGTTCGCTGGTCAGATTGATATGGATGAGAAGGGCTACATCAGGACTCACGCGGGAACAGCCACCAGTATTCCCGGCGTCTTTGCCGCCGGTGATGTGCAGGATTCACACTATCGGCAGGCCGTGACTGCAGCCGGGTCTGGCTGCATGGCGGCGATTGATGTCGAGCGATTTCTAGAGTCCAGTGAAGGGTGAGGCGTTAGGGCTGACATGCGCTGGGCCATCGCTCATTACCACGAACTTGCCCTCAAAGGCCGCAATCGCGACTACTTTGAGCAATGCCTCATTCAGAACATCCGGACAGCCCTCAAGGATTTAGGCGTTCGACAGGTCCAGAACCTCCACAGCCGGATCCGCATTGATCTTCCCCTGGAAGCGAACGCGGATGTTGTTCGAGATCGGCTCGTTCGTGTGTGTGGCATCGCAAACTTCTCGCTGGGTCGTGTGATTCCGCTACAGATTGCGAACCCTGACCTGGCGGCGCTCGCTGAGGTCGCTGTCGAAGAGATCACGGCAACCTCAGGCACGACCTTTCGAGTCACAGCCAAACGAGCTGATAAGCGATTGGCGCTGACGTCGATGGATATCGAAAGAACCATTGGTGCAACAATATGTGAACGAACCGGCAAGACCGTCAATCTGAAAAACCCGGATGTGACTCTTTATATCGAGCTACTGTCGAGGGAAGCCTATTGCGCGGCTGAAAAAATCGAGGGACCTGGGGGGATGCCAGTCAGAGTCAGCGGAAAGATCGCCTGTTTGATTTCGGGAGGCATTGATTCACCGGTTGCTGCCTATCGCATGATCAAACGCGGTTGCCATGCCTCCTTTGTTCATTTTTCAGGCCGTCCTTTGGTGAGTCGTGCTTCTGAGGACAAGGTGCGGGAATTGGTCCAAACCCTCACGGCGTATCAATATGCGTCGCGTCTCTACGTCATTCCTTTCGGAGAAATCCAGCGCGAGATTGTGTTGAATACACCACCACCGTTTCGCGTGGTGCTCTATCGGCGGATGATGCTTCGCATTGCTCAAGAACTCGCGCGAGTGGAACGATGTTGGGGGTTGGTGACAGGAGATAGTCTCGGGCAGGTCGCGTCGCAGACCCCTGAGAATCTGACGGTTGTTGAGGAAGCTGCCGAGATCCCAATCCTCCGGCCGCTCATCGGAATGGATAAACGGGAGATCATCGACGAGGCCAAGCGGATCCGAACCTATGAGACATCCATCGAACCCGACCAAGATTGCTGCAAGCTGTTCACCCCACCCCATCCCAGCACGAAAACCAGGATCGACGACCTTCGAAAGGTTGAGCGGAGTTTGGATATCAGTCAACTCGTCAAGCAAGGGTTGGAGAGGGCTGAAGTGTCAGAATTCACTTTTCCTACCTGAGTGAAGATCTGATCCTTACGGTATCGTCACTCAGAGCATCGATGCCGATCGCGCACTATCCAAGCACGGAAGCCCTTCATTGAAGCCCATCGCTCCTAAGTTTCCCATCAAATAGGCGCAAAGCAGACAAGGCAATAAGTCGTGTCTATTGGAGGCGGTTGCAAAAACGGTACACTCTAGAGAACACGCCTATTCCTGCCCTCCAACCTCGGAAATGTCTGACTAATTCCAAATGCCGTATAGGAGCCAGCCGGATTCCTCTGAGTTTTGAGCGCTGGCTAATGGAAACTCATAATTATTCCGGCCTTCCCTAACAGAGCTCCGCGCTCTCTCCCATCTCCTCATGGGCCACCCCCACCATCTACAATCTCGTAGTAACAGTTCGCCGCTCACCATGATCTCCCGGTACCCAGACTGGTCATTGCAACCGGAACCGACACGCTATTTCTTCTTTCCACAAATCTCGACGGTCGCTTCGACTTGACCATCTCTTGGACTGACCATCAACAGCATCCCTTTGTGCTCCAGGGCTCGCTTAAACAACGTGGCATAACCGTCATCGTATTGGCGTTCCTCGATTGTGGTCTTGCCGCTTTTGCGATCGTATGCACTTTCGAAGACAAATGCGTCCACAGTCTGTGTGCCATTCCCTCGCGCGTTGCTCGTGACGCGCCAGAAACGATTCTCCGGATCGAGTATCCCGTTCGAGGTGTCCAGGGTGGCATTAGAACATAGCTTCACACCTTTCAACACCTCCACATATTCACCCCGATCCATGAATTGGGCGAAGCCTGACAAGGGACATCCAATAACGATTGCAAGAACTAGCAAGTGCCTAGACATAGACATGTGATCCTCCGTCGTCGAGATAGTGGAAAGTCATTTGCACGCGGTCTGCCAGATTCAATGGGACTACATACCGCACGTACCCCGGATATTGGCTATTCGAAATTCGCTCCGCCTTCCATTCAGACCTCTCTCACACTGTGGCTTGACCTGGACTTCTGTCACCGTACCCTGCTTCTACTCATTCCTTCGCTTACACCAATACGAGACTCTTGGGAACGACACCCTAGGCTTACGCGTCTGCCTTATTTCTTTGGTATCCGTATGCCTTCCTTCACCGATGGTTCAAGCGCACCTTTTAGCGGGTCGACAACGGTGAGTTCCCCAAAGTGTTCGCGTCATGCGACTCAGAATTTCAGCTTCATGTCCTTCAACGAAGCGCCACCTTTTTTCAGGAGGTCTCCTCCAGGAGTGCTATCACCTTGTGGAGACAGACTGCTCAGCTGCTCCTTGACCTGTTTCACTGTCCCCATATTCTTTTGAAGATCGTCGACATTCTTCTGCATATCCACCAACGCACTACCGAGCTGGCTCACCGACGTCGAAAGCCCAAAGATTCCTTGGGCAGCTGCATAGTGCAGAGAGAGCCCTCCCAGACCAAATCCCATAAAGAATGCCGTCACGATCATGCTGGAGGTCCGAGATCTGTTCTGCATATTCTCCTCCTTTGCGGTTCCTTGCGGGCTACGTGCTCTGACCGCTGTCAGATTCGCCGCGTCCTGATTGTTTGTCGGTTGCCTTCTTTCGACCTCGTGATAATCTGATCCTTGATCTTGTCGTAGGTCATCATCCTGCCCTCTAGCCTTTGAACAGGCCATACGTAAGATCCCAAGGACGAGCCATATCCCTGAGAACCTGCGCGGCACCACCACTTAAAGCAGAGTGACGTCTGACGGAACGTGTCACCGGTATGAACCGAGATCCGCCAACAGAGGCCTACTCAACTACGAACGCTCACGCCCATTACGGCTTGACAGTTGCCGTCCGGTCCGTCCGGCCCATCAGAGTCAGAAGAGTGTGAGCCACGAGGAGGAAACCCAGCCCGCCGCTGGGGATATATCCCCAGGTTCCGCCGTACGACCAGATCGGAAGTACGCCGACACACAACACACCCAATACGACAATAATAATAGTACTCATCTTGATTCTCCTTATGTTCGCACATTCACCGCGCACTCGATTATTCTGTGGCCATACAGGCCACCGTCACAACTTCGGCTCGCCGGACGGATGTCTGCTATCACGGGATGAGAGACGACTGGGCACCTAGACTCCAGCATAGCGAGAGGCCAGCTGATAATCTGGTCAAAACAGCTCAGACGAAGAAAGAGGCAAGGCGGTAGACCACAATCACGATAATAGAACTGGCCGTCGCATTGTTCAGGCAGTTCTACTTGGCTTCCGTACAGTTCAATTCATCCCGCACAAGTCCCAGATGGGTTCGCTCCCGCCGAAGTCTCTGCATGTGCGCCTGGATATCGGCCAACATACAATCGATTTCCCGCACCCTGCTCGTCCGACCGGCCGGCCTGCGGCGAACGGACTGCCGACTCTCCTCACCGTTCATGACGCTCGCCGAAGTCTGGGATACACCTGATACGTCGTGCTTCTCGAGTTTCATCCTTGCCTCCTCCTTACTACCCGCCATAGGTTTAGCTCCTTCCAGATGCATTCGCCGCAGCAGCGAATGCTCATCGGAGCGATGCATACACTTCCGAGGGAATCGTGATGCGTTCAACGTCCCTCGTCCTGACCCTCCTGCGCGGGGTCACCCGCATGTTCTCCGAACGGCGGAAACGATTTGCACGAACGACGGCATCCTCGATACACCCACAATTGATGCAGCGTGTAGCCCTGTAGAGAGAGTCTGTTCCGCTGCTCAGATCATCGAAGGTCTCGCATACTAATAGCCCTCGACAGCGTTGGCAGACCATAGGTCCTCCTTCTGCGCCAATGGCGCACATATGACACACCAGACACGGACGTCACATGACCTCTCGCCATCACGCTCAGTCCCTCACGAGACTGGGCAAGTTCTCCACATACACTTCTTCTTGCGCCGGAAGTATCCACGACTACCTCACTAGGGGTAAGCATACGGGAGTAGCCGGCCGCAGTCTGTTCACAATTGCTCACTAGGGAACGATTGCACAATGGAGGCGAGGCTGAACGTAGCCAGGTGTCGCATGACTGAATCAAAGCAACAGAATCAGAGGGCAAACTCTAGTCGTGCAGGACGACGTTGAGAAGAGAACTATGCACGTGCAATCCGCCATTCCGGCGCGACCCACCTTTGTAGTCAATGAACCCGAGCTTGCGGAACTTGTTCATAAAGAAGCTGACGCGCGAGCGGGTGGTGCCGACCATTTCAGCCAAGGTTTCCTGACTGATCTTCGCAATGACCGTCTCCGGCTTGCCTTCCTTCCCAAAGTGGGCCAACAACAGCAGCGCACGCGCCAGCCGCTTCTCGCTGGAATTAAACAGTTGATCCACCAAATCCTCTTGGACACGGATTGAGTGCTTCAGTACATAGGACATGAACGCCGAGGCGAACTCGGGCTGCGCTTGAAGCAGGCGAAGCATAGCGGTTTTCTCGATACGAAGAATGCGGGTGTCTTCCAGGGTGGATGCGGTCGCCGTACGAATGAGTTGACCCACGAGGCAGGATTCGCCTAAAAACGAACCTCGCTCAAGAATGGCCACGACGGCTTCCTTGCCATGCTCCGAGAGCACGGTCACTTTCACCTTGCCCGCCTGGATGTAGAAGACGGCATCAGCCGTATCCCCCTGTGAATAGAGAGTACCATCCTTGGGGGACGAGAGACTTCGAATGCCCTTGTCGATCTTATCGAGAAATTTGTCCAGATTGAACGGCGTGCGTATGCGTACCATCACTCGCCTTCCTCTTAGCGGCCGCGGTTCAGGGAGTAGGATCCGCCAGACGACGGGGCGGGAGCCTGCAGGCTATCCACATTCTGTTGCATTTCTCTCAATGCCTGGCCGATCTGTTTGACCGAACAATGGCGCAGAGCATGGATGCTCTGCCCCTGCCACAGTCGAAGACCATTTTTCGACGATGAATCGAGTGTCAATACATAGGTCTGCTGTGTGTTCTTCATGATATCCTCCGTTGCAATGCCTACCAATGACTTCAGCATCACGCCGAAGCATCCAACAGCGAATGGGCCCTCTACTCTGTCATGCAGCCCGAAACACCGCGAGCAAATCGCTCAATGCCATGGTCTTGTGTTTCAACACGACCCGCTCCGCCTTCAGCGCATCCAGCGCAAACTCCTTCTCGACACCGTCCTCAAGGGAGGTCATGATAAGCGAATGCACACGATCACATTCCTGTTGGACCTTTGCCTGGACCACCTGGTTGACAGCCAGCATGTCCAAGACAGTTGCCTTGGTCGAGGCGAGATGCGACTGTACGTCTGCCTCTAAATAGTTGATACGAGCAGCCTCGCTCACACAACGATCTATGCTTTGCGCCAAGAAGACGTACAATCGAGCCAACGCATCCGTGATGTCGATGTGACTATGAACGGTAGATTGAACGGTCATGCTTCATATTCCTTCCAGTTACAGACACACGGACGCCTCAATGCGACTTACACCACCTGAGGTGACGGGGTGGCTGCCCCCGGCACGGGTTTTATAGAAAGACTAGGCTCCACCGTCCCCTGCATCGATGCCTTCAGCTCCTGGATAGCCCGTTCGACATCTTGCTCCGTCGATCCAAACCGGTCTCCCATCACCTTGATAGCCTGCGCAATCGCTTTCTTCATCTTCGAGATCTGTTCTTCTGTTGTCATAACCCCTCTCTCATCTGTGCATCTCCTCAATGGATGTAATCGTTTAGAACACCCGGCCGGTGCGTCCCGCTACCACGTGGATCATCAGCAATACCATCCCGCCCGCAAACAGAGTCCAGGAACTCTGAGTCGCGACCGTGGCTATTCCAGCCCAATGCAACCCTCCGGCAATCAATCCCAGACATAAGAATATCGCGGCATAGCCCACCATCTTGGACTCCTTTCAAGTGTTCCGACGCTTTGGGGAACGTTCTCTGCACACCCTTGGATTTATCCTCACTTCAGGCAACGCCATCACGTGCCCCTGGCAGGCCGAGCCAAGAAACAAAGGCTGTAGGAACCGATCATGGCCTGAAGACACTCTGTGGCGTCGAAGCGACTGAGATTGCTGAAACGGTTGCGCAGGAAAGAAAAAGGGAGTGCAAGCAACAATACAGTCAGGGTAGCTCAAACGTCAGGGAGGAAGAATCTCGACCATGATTCCCTCTCCTATCACGCATAATCCAGTGTAGGAGTATTAACTAAATTAAGTCAAGTATTATATTGTCAAGCACTCCTTGATCTCATAATATTAACCATATTTCATTAATCCCCGCACAAGGAAATTATTCATGCCCATTGCACTGCTCATCCGGACTCGCTTGAAAGAATTGAAACTCGGGCAGCGAGACCTCGCCCGTGCGGCTCACGTGACTGAGTCGTACATCTCACAGCTGCTGACGCAGAAAAAACTCCCGCCCGCGCCGAACCGGACCGACATGTACAAGAAAATCGAACGAGCATTGAAATTGCCTGATGGGCAACTGGCTAAACTCGCCGATCAGCAGCGCCTCGAACAACTCAGACAACGACTTGGAGACCAGCCGACTCCTTTACTGCACAACGTGCGGGAATTGATCCTCCGGAAGTGTCATCCCTCAAAGGCCAGGCAGATCCGCTCGATTTTTGAAAAACAACACTTCGGCGAACTCGAGCGGCTCGTCACACAGAAGCTGCTGGGCGTCGTCAAAAGTGTCGCTCAGCAGGAACTCGACAATCCGACATGGATGCGCAAGATGGCTCGGCTGAGCAAGAAAAGCTACCCACAGATGCGCGTCACCGTGCTGGAGTTCTTAGATACGACGATCTTCGATCTCTCGAACGAGAACAGCATTGCGTTCCTCAACCCCTTGCTCGAATCCTGGGATATCGACCTTGCCACCTTTTGTATTGAGATTGCTCTGAACCGTCGAGTAGCACCGGGACACCATAAGACGTTCGAGTTTATGGAACGAGGACCGGGCAAGATCTCAGGAGAGGAGCCTGGGCTGAAGAACTTTCTCCAAGACCCCTTGCTGAGTGGGGATGTGAGCGAAGAGGAACTCCTGTTTCTGCGCGCACTCACCTTCAAGAATAAACAACCAACGCCACTCTACTATTACCGCGAGCTTCAGAGCCTCAGAGATCCGCTGCATTTCCAGTCTCCGACCAAGAAAATCCCCGCATAATGGCACACCAGGTTGGCGCGTGGTTATGTTGTCAGCATATACGTCACCAGCAGAACCCCGCCCCATGCGATCAGATACGCAAGCAAGAACAACTCGGTAGCCATACTACGTCGAAAATCACGCCACCTATTCATGACTGCCTTTCACGGTACATCAACAGCTCGTGTGTGCATCGATGATCGCCAGCACGATACCCACACCCAGAAATCAGACAGGCACGCTCAAATCCCATCTCCATGGACCATCGTTCGAATCACTCAGTCCGACCACAGAGAGGATCATCACGCACGGGGTTTCTTGGACCTGGCCGGAGACGACCCTGGAAGGCGGGCACTGTTCTGAGTCGGCAGACTGGGTTTCACCTTGTTGCTCTCAATCCCTGGGTCCGTTATCGCACCACAGAGCATGCAGCGCCACCCAGATATCGGAGGCTGCCCCATGTCTCTCATGTGGATAGCGATCAAGAGGCCGCCGCAACGTAGACACTGCATGCCACCTCCGTGGGTTTTCATTACAACACCCTTCTCAATGTCGCATTCCAGATCAGACACGCATACACGGAATCAGCTGTAGTTCGAGGGAGACAATACCACCATACCTCCACCATGAAGTCCCACGGCCTGATCATGTCAGGCCTCCTTTCAGGCAACTAGCACGCCTTGGCTGGATGGTTCGATGAGGCAACATTGAAGACCGCCAGATTCGGATGTTGGAACTCCAGCCGTTTCTCGCGCGTCAGAAACGTGCGATCTCCGATCGCCAACAACTGCTGTTTATTGAGAAGCAAGTCCCGCTTGTCGTACACCGCCCACTCGTATTCCTTCGTCATCGCAAGCGCATCGACCGGACAGGCTTGGACGCAGAGCCCACAGAACAAACACCGCGTCATGTCCATCCGATACTCTCGTGCGTATCGCTTCGTCGGCTCCTCCGGCACTTCGGCACTCACCACAGTGATGACGCGAGAGGGACAGGCGGCTTCGCAGAGATCGCACCCGACACACTTCTCGGTACCATCGTCATACCGCAGCAAGGCCAACATACCGCGATAGTTATCAGGCAACACCCGCTTCTCGTGTGGATACTGCAGCGTGATCGGCTTGTAGTGAATGAGATGGCTCATCGTCGACTTCATCCCCACAGCAAGCTCATAGAAGGTAATCAACTTGACCCAAGCCTTGAATCCACGATACAGCCTTGCCAATCTCTCATTCAGCCTCAGGCGTATTCTTTCCATGATAATCCCTTCGCCCTCTCGACTCCGTGACGCTAACTCAACTTCTCCAAGGGAGCACGACGGACGTTGACACACTGGTAGGCCATCGACTGAAGGAGCGCCCCGTAACAGTTCACTACCACCGACCTTTCTGCTCCACTGGGATCGAGGCCCAAATCGTGATTCCCCACAACAGCACGATAATCCCAACCGAGCTATAGATCTGATACATAGTGCTCACCTCGTGTTCAGTACCACTTCGAGTTTGCTTGTTCACCTCTCCTCAGGCTTCGCCTCAGTTTCTTCAGCCCAAGCAGGTCCATGAAGCGGCGGTCGGCTATCATGACTCTCCCGCGATCAACATTCAGAATTTCGGTGCCGATCGCAGCGTTTTCCTCACTTCATCTTCACCTGCACAGCTTTGTTCAGCCAACATGCGTTGCCCGGCACTGGCGAGCACAGGAATTCTGGCCATGCAGGCCTTGAACGTATCCTCCACAGCACCCGAGGCCGTAACGCCACGCTCGGCCAACGGAGCGACCCCCACAGCTCTTTCCACGAGCAGATCTGCCGCTTGGACAGGTTGAGTTGACCGTATCGACAATGCGGCAAACAGCACCACGGTTAAGACGACAACTCCAGAGCTTGTGATCGTTGGAATTCTCATGGTGACGACCTCCTCATATGTGTTAGGGACCTCTGCTCGGACACTTCAGGGCAGACCCACGCGATGGAGCGCAGGTGACCCGCGACATTCCATACCCAGTGAATGGGCACAGAAGACACGAAGTCTGTGGAATGCGGCGTTCGCATCTTGCACCGCCTGACCTAATGAGACTCACGATGTCGAAGAAGCTGCGGAGACTGGGGAATCAGACGCGCGGGAAGGATGGGAGCGCGAGAGATGGGACAGTCGACGTTGCGTTGAACGTCATGGCATGAGCCTACAAGTCCCCACTGTTGCTGTCAATGCTTCAGAATGGAGCCTGCCCTGTAACGCACTGATTCGATAGCGCTATATTTCTTTTTCAGACGAGCAACATGAGTGCATGAAGAGGAGATATCCGGCACCTATTGCTTCTGTTCCAATACGCAGTCCCCACGTCGGCTGCCCTAGCCAAACCGCTTCATTTTTGTCTCGTAGGACTTTTTCCAACAGAGGAACGATTTCGGAAGCGCTGGCGTGGTCATCTGAAATATAATTGCTCCGGCCATGAGTCTTTCGACCTATCGTCGAGAGCAACTGAACATTCACCCTCTAAGAAGTTTGTGCGATAATCACGCCATGATTCTCAAGCGCTGGCTCGTCGGCGACCCTCTCAAGACCGCCCAGGCAAGGCACGAACGGCTTTCTAAAACGATCGCCCTTGCCATCTTCTCATCGAACGCGATTTCTTCCGTCGCCTATGCCACGGAAGAAATCTTGCTGGTGCTCATCCTCGCCGGAGCTGCAGCGGTCACCTGGTCGATCCCCGTCAGTCTCGCAATTCTGTTCCTCGTGTTGGTCCTGACCATCTCCTATCGCCAGATTATCTACGAGTATCCGGAAGGAGGCGGTGCCTATGTCGTCGCACGAGCCAACCTCGGTGATCGGCCGGCTCTGGTGGCAGCGGCGGCGCTGATGATCGACTACGTCTTAACGGTGGCCGTCAGCGTTGCGGCCGGTATTGCCGCTCTTACTTCGGCGGTCCCAAGTCTGTTTATCCACCGAGAAGCCCTGGGACTGGTCGCCATTCTCTTCATGATCGTCATGAATCTCCGTGGAGTTCGGGAATCCGGCAAGTTTTTCGCCATTCCAACCTATTTCGCTATCGGAGCATTGGGCATTCTTGTCGTCGTGGGAACAGCTCGATCGTTATCCAGCGCTGGAGCACCCTCTATCCCGCCCAGCCCTGTCGAGGCCGAAACACTGACCCTGTTCTTAGTGCTCCGCGCCTTTGCGGCGGGCTGCTCGGCCGTCACCGGCATGGAGGTCATTTCAAACGGGGTCAAAGCCTTTCGCCCACCAGAATCAAAAAATGCCGCGACGACCATGATCTGGATGTCGACCATCCTGGCTTCGCTGTTCATGGGCATCAGCTGGATGGCCTTTCACTATGGCATCCTGGCCAAGGTGGATGAAACGGTGATCTCCCAACTCGCTCGTGTGACGTTCGGCACCGGTGCCATTTACTACGCCATACAGATCGGCACCATGGCCTTGTTGGTGTTAGCGGCCAACAGCGCTTTCGCCGGATTTCCACACCTGGCGTCGATCCTGGCCCGCGATGGATTCATGCCCCATCAGATGGCCACGTTCGGCGATCGCCTAGTTTTCTCAAACGGCATCATCATCCTGGGGTTCCTCGCCTGCCTCTTGCTCGTCGTGTTCGAAGGCGATACGCACGCACTGATTCCGTTGTATGCCATCGGCGTGTTCCTGTCATTTACGCTCTCTCAAGCCGGCATGGTAAAACAATGGCTCGTCAAGAAAGGGACCCATTGGCAGACAAAACTGATTGTCAATGGAGTCGGCGCCGTGACGACCGGTATCGCAACGGTTATCATCGCTAGCACCAAGTTCATGCAGGGCGCCTGGATTGTTTTCCTGCTCATCACGATCCTCCTCCTCATGTTTCAAGGGATTCGCTCCCACTATAAGGCCGTCACCGAACAGATCGCACTGGACCGTCGAGGTGAACGCCCCCCCTTGCCTCGGCGCAATATCGTGATCATTCCGGTCAGCGGCTTGAATCGCGCCGTCATCCGTGGGTTGGACTATGCGAGAAGCCGGCCCGGTGAAATTCGCGCCGTGTTCGTTGACGTCGATCCAGTAGAAAGTGCCAAAGTCAAAATGCAGTGGGCTCAATGGGGAGGTGGCGTCAATTTGATTGCCATTTCCTCGCCCTACCGCTCAGTCCTGGGATCGTTATTGGACTACGTTGAAGAAGTGCTCGAGAAGGACCAGGATGCCTGGATCACCGTCGTGATCCCTGAAATTCTTCCGGCGAGGTGGTGGCAGAACATCTTGCACAATCAGCGGGCTCTGATGCTGAAAGCGGCACTGCTCTTCAAAGATCGAGTGATTCTCATCGACGTTCCCTATCACCTGACGCGATAAGCGTGAACCGTAAACAATTCAAAGTGAAACGTGAAAAGTTTGAGAACCGCCTCTTCCCTCCCCTCCTTGCCAACTTTTTAGCTTTTGCACTTGTCTTTAATTTTCTGACCGAGCAGTCATTCGCCTTCACCATCACAACCCCGGCAGCAGGATCCACCCTGACTGCGGGAAGCACCGTGATCGCGCGTGTCGATCCTGGGAAGGACACCGGTATCGTGAAGGTCCGCTACTATTGGTACGGCGAACAAGACGATACCCTGGTGGAACAAGATGATTCGACAGCCACCGGTTCGATCGTCTCGCCAGTGGCGCTGATTGGATCAACTGATCAGAGCCCACCCTTTGGCGGCCCACTCAAAGTTCCGCACGATCGCATTGGACCGATGCGTCTTCTGGCGGTGGCCGAAATCTCTCGTGGACGATTAGGGCCCAGATCTGTCTTCGATGAAGTGATCGTGACGGTGGAACCCTCTGCAGCTCTCACCACAATCGATTTCGAGACGGAGAAGCCTTTGCAACTGGGCCGGGCTGGACAATCATCCGCCTTCGGCCATGTCGATTCACTGGGCAAGGTCTTTGAGCTTCCCGTCGTCGCCGACTTTACCGATGGCATCACCCGGCGCATCAGCACACCGGCCAGCGGGACGAACTATGAGTCTTCAAGTCCAAAAGTCATTAAAGTCCTGCCGGGGGGCCTCTTACAGATCGTCGGCAACGGCAAAGCCACCATCACCGTCACCAATTGCGGCAAACAAGCCATACTTGATGTAGACGTGAATGTGAATGAGGAGCCGAACGAACCACCGGTTGCCGATGCCGGAGCGAACAAGTCCGTCAAGGCAGGATCCAGAGTGAAACTGAGCGGACTCAAAAGCCGTGATCCAGAAGGCGAAGCACTCTACTACAGCTGGGACCAAGTGCGCGGCAGCAAAGTCTCGCTGCTCGACGCTAACAATTCCGAGGCCTCCTTCCTGGCACCAGCTGTTTCGGAGCCACGAATGTATCGATTTAAATTACGCGTGACAGATAGGAAAGGTGCAGACAGTTTACCCGTGTTTGTAGACGTGACGGTGGAACCGTAGACAACTAGCAGGCTGCTGCAAATTCCGGCGGCGGCGTTCCCTGCCTTCGCCGGAGCGCTTCGCGCAGGCAGGTCGCCTCGCTCAGAGGCTCAACGTACGCAAACATCAAGCTTGCATAGAATTCACTCGCTTCCAAGACTTGCCTGCTCCTCCGTGACAAGATCCACGGACTTCGCCTGTCATGATCGTTTTGAAAGGATTGCATGCGCTTCCAGCAACTTCGCCGTCGCATATTCCCTGTCCACAGTTTAATCGGAGCACCACAGTGAACTTGTTATGCGAGAGAGGAAATGCTAGGGTTGATTAGGACTGCACAAATCTCCGCTGACTACTAACGAGTGCGTCTGAGGAGGTCACCATGAGCGTGACGGAACAGCAGACGCGAAATTTCACACCAACCAGCCGCCTCCACAGTGGGCCTGGTGCCCAAAAGAATACTGAGCAGGCAAAGGTGCCGCCAGGCAAGACGTGGCTCTGGTTCGTCCTCATCCTGCTCGCCAACTTCTTGGTCAGCCGGTTTCTGATCCCGAGCCCGGACGCGCCGGGGACCGTGTCCTATACCTTCTTTAAGCAGGAAGTGGGGAAGCACAACGTTGCGGCGATCTACAGTCAGGGGGACACCATCACGGGCCGCTTCACGGCAGCGCTCACCTATCCGCCGGTGGGCGAAAAGGGTACGGCGTCGAGTGGCGAGGTCAAAACCACAGACGAGCGTGGTGCGGTCTCCGGCAGCGCGCCGAAACCCATCAGTGTCTTCACGACTACCTTGCCCTCTTTCGTAGACCCAAGCTTGGAACAATTTTTAATCACGAACGGGGTCGAGATCAGTGCGAAACCTATTGAAGAAGGTGGGAACCCATGGGCGACGATCTTTTTTAGCTTCGGCCCAGGCCTACTCTTCATCGGCTTTTATATCTGGCTCTTCCGTCGGGCTGCGCAGCAAGGCGGCGGCATGATGGGCGGAGGACTGATGGGCATGGGCAAGAGCAGAGCCCGCCGCTATGACCAGGAGCAAACTGCGAAGGTCACCTTCGAGGATGTTGCCGGCATCGACGAAGCTGAAAACGAGCTGATCGAGATCGTGGACTTTCTCAAAGATACCAAGAAGTACACCCGTCTCGGAGGGACGGCTCCAAAAGGCGTGCTGCTGGTGGGCGCGCCGGGGACCGGGAAAACGCTGCTCGCAAAAGCTGTGGCAGGAGAGGCGGGGGTGCCCTTCTTCTCGATGAGCGCCGCGGAGTTTGTGGAAATGATCGTAGGCGTAGGCGCAGCGCGGGTACGAGATCTCTTCAAAGAGGCGCGCGAGAATGCCCCTGCGATTGTGTTCATCGACGAGCTCGATGCCATCGGGCGCGCACGCGGGCAGGTGGCAATTGGCGGATCCAGTGAGCAGGAACAAACCTTGAATCAGATCTTGACCGAAATGGACGGGTTCTCGAGTCGGCAAGGCATCATCGTCTTGGCGGCAACCAACCAGCCGGACGTCTTAGACAAAGCGCTCCTGCGACCCGGGCGCTTCGACAGGCGCGTCGTGGTGAATCTCCCAGACCGGACAGGACGAGAGGCGATCCTGAAAGTCCATACCCGCCATGTCCCGCTCGCGAACGACGCCATACTGGGAAACCTGGCAGCAATGACGCCGGGGCTCTCAGGGGCCGACCTGAAGAATCTCGTCAATGAGGCCGCATTACTGGGAGCTCGCCGCGACCAACAAGAGGTCCGCCACAAGGACTTCCTCGACGCGCTCGAGAAGATCGTGCTCGGCCCAGAACGCCCGATACTCATGAGCCGGTCGGACCGAGAACGGATCGCCTACCATGAGGGTGGACATGCCATCCTCGGTCTCGTGGTCCCTGGCGCCGATCCAGTGAACCGGGTCACGATCGTGCCACGCGGGCAGGCTCTCGGCGTCACCTATCAGCGCCCCGACAGCGACCGCTACAACTATCCGGAAGCCTATTTACGCGCGAAGATTGTTGGCATGCTGGGAGGGCGGGCAGCCGAGGAAATTGTCTACGGGACCAGGACCACGGGGGCCGAAAACGACATTGAGCAAGCCTCCGGGCTCGCCCGCCGAATGGTCACGCGTTGGGGCATGAGTGACCGGCTTGGCCTCGTACAGCTCGCGCCAAGGGAAAACCCCTACCTGAGCGGCCTAAACGGGTACGGAGATGCGAGGCCGTTCAGCGAGGAGACGGCTCAAGTCATCGACGCCGAAGTGCTCAAGATTATCGGCGAGAGCTACGACGAGGCCCGGCGACTTCTCAGTGCGCATCGTAAGCAACTTGATGTGCTTGCCGAAGCCTTGCTCGCTCGCGAGACCCTCAACGAACAGGAGATTCTCGATGTGACGGGGCTCCCTCATGCGCCGGCCCTAGAGACTGGAATGTTGCCTCACCCCGGCGCTGGCAGCAGGAGTGCTGACTCCTCCCGTGAGGAGTCAGCAGCGCGACTATCATAGAACAACGGACCGAGATCCACGGTGAGGGTCGGACCGAAGGAGGGTTGCATGCCACGTCTTCGTCACACCATCGAACAGATTCTTGCCAAGCTGCGTGAGATGGAGATTGGAGAGCAAGTAGCTTAGCTAATGACACCAACGACAATCATATCCTGGTCAGAGTCGGCTGGTGCTGGTGGTATCGGCAATATATAGGTTATGGATACTAGGCTCCCTGCTTTCCCTTGCCCTTTGCAACCACGGCGACGACCTGAAACAGTTTCTCGACTCGGGCCTTGTATTGATTCATGAATTGCTCCGTCCACATCTTGTTGTATTCGATGGCGGCACTCTTCTTCATACCTGCATCTTTTTCACCTACAGGGGAGGAATAGTGCGCAATGAGGCGATCCAGTTCGTCTTCACCGAAACTCCTCGAATAGGCTTGCTTCAAATGGTCGTGGAGGGACTCAACCTGCCCGATTGATTTTCTGATGTCCTGCAAGAATGCGTCAAGAAGCCGTTCGATTTCCTTCTTTTTTTCACCAGTCAGATTGGAATAGGTGCTCCCGATAGACTTTCTTATTTGTTGCTCATATTCGCTCACATATTTCTGGGTCAGCGCGTCATATTCCGCCTCGAGCTCCGAGACTCGAATGAGCGTCAGCAGCTTCTCGACCTTGATGGTTTTTGTGTTCTCAAGGGCAGCCGTTTCATCCACGGCCATCACACCGGAACCAATCGTCACGAGACACCACCACACCACGAGAACAGCTTTCGCATCATGCGTGACCTTGAATTGACGCATAGTCCTCACCTCTTACCGTCGAGTCTACATCGTACAAACCGATCGTCAAGGAATATAGAATGTTCGATCGTCAGGCGTCGCTCAACTCTCCAGGCATAGGGCCTGGGGATGGAAGCTAATCAATAGGATGGTCCGTTACATCCGCTCACCGATGTGAGATGGCGCTATTGCCTGCTCCTCTTTTTCAGTGAAAGAACAGACGATAGAATCAAGGTGGATTAAGTTGGACGCAATCGCATCGGCCCATAGGCTTGGCGGGCTTGTTGAAGTTCTGTACTGTGTTTCCGCAGGGCCGATCTAAACACTGAACGAGACACTTCGCGCTTGAATCGCTCACTTTCACGCTCGACATGCTCAATTGCTTCGGTGAGCTGCACGACCAATCGCCGGCCTGAACCGGTGAGCCACCCGAGATGGTGATCCGCATAGTGCAGGTCTTGGAGCGAGTACCGGACAGAAGCGACTTCTTCCAGACAGCGAAATCGAGCCCGTTGCAAGTCTCGCTGTGTCAGACCAACCTGTTTCCATCTCGCCGCCCCGCCTCGACCCGTAGCCCAGGACGAAAGCCGCTGGAATAAGAGCGCACCCATGGTGAACGTGAACGTGGCGTGAAGAATGCCCCGAAGTGGACGTAGGCTCCGTCGCCACGGCGAGTAAAAGATCTGCTGATTGTGGTCCCCACGGTACATGACATGTTTTCGCAACAGGAGATTCAAATGGTGATGGCTATTCTCATGGATCAGGTCATCAATCAGATCCAGGTTGCCCCGATCAAAACAGTTAATGAACGACAGTCCCGGGCGATGCCGATAGCTGAAACTGACCACCCCCTTCGCCTGAAGCGGAATAACGCGAGAAGTGAGTACGGCTAGGAGCGCATGTCCCTCTGGCCAAGCCAGCTGGATGGTCTGCCACGCGCAGGTGATCCGTTCGACCTGTCGTTGATCGGTCGGTTTCACTGTTCTTGGCTGGCGATTCTTCCCATAGACAAGAGTCGGCCCAACGGTGATGGAATCGTCGCCGCTAGAAGGCACAACGATTGGTGGATGGTACGCCCACTGCCAGCGTCCTACTCCTCCCCCATCCGACCAGATTGGCGACACCACCTTACCGGCCTTCAACGTGATGCTGGTGGACTCCACTCGAAACAAGACACGTCCTTCCGATTGGCGTAACAGTCGTGGCACTTCTTTGGGCGCCTGGCACCAGGCTCCCGAGATATCAACGGAGACGGTTCCTGCAATTTCGCTACGCTCGAAATTGTTAGAGAGCATTCCTGATACATCCCACCGCTTCATCTTCCGCTGACGGAGCCACTTCACCGCCACAGCCGGATCGAGCCAGAGGGCCTCCCGGGTCAATTCCTGTGCCAATCTCTGGCACAGCGCGAACAGGCGCTTCTCCAATCCACGCACATGAGGTTGGCCCGTGGGAAAGAGGTCATCCAGATAGCCATGCTCAAAAAACTTCTCCTGACATTCGTTCAACAATTGTGCTGCAAACTCTGGCAGATCCTGCTCACTCTGTAGCTGACGGAGCACATCTAAGAGATACACGAGGTCATTCAGCGTCTCGATCCATCCGACGACTTTCCAGTTGGAATAGGCCTTCGGCTGAAGGCTGGAATGGAGGCTGTCAAAGAAGCCAGTCGGAAGCCCCAATTCTCTGGCCAGATCAGCATGGTGGGCATGCACTTCTTGGCACAGATCGACAAACAACCGCCGCATTGAGAGGCGAAATTCATCCCGTAATTGCGCAAGTCGCTGTGAATCGAGAAGGAGCATGGTGAAATGAGTATCCAAAAGATGCTGGAGGAACTCTAGCGTAGCGGGAGAGTGAGCGCAAGCGAGAGGCCAGACAGCGATGCCACGCTGCAGTGGCGATGCAGCCCAGCCGCTTCTTCTGGCCCCTACGCCGCCTGGGGAAATCGCGAGAATAGCTGAGCGGTTTGTGATGATGCCAGAAACCTTACTGACACTCTTGCGGGTTTTTATGGCAGATCGTACAGTGCGGACGGAAGAAGTGCACACAGTATGTGCCCAGATTGTTCTCACGCGACCACATCGAGGCGCGGTGAGACGACAGGCCGACGATGGGATGGACTCCTCATGTTGACGGTATCGGATGTGACAGAGGTACTGACGGAGATTTCCCCTCTCCTTCGTGGTGGCTGGATTCAGAAGATTCAGCAGCCCACAGACCATACCGTGGTGCTGGACGTGCGCATACCGGGACAGACCCATCGACTGTTGCTTTCCTGCCAACCAGACACCGCTCGCGTGCACCTCACTACCCACTCGCCAGTCAATCCTCCAACACCTCCACCGTTCTGCCAGTTTCTCAGAGCCCATGTCCAAGGAGCGAGGATCGACGATATTCATCAGATTGGGAATGACCGTATCGTTGAATTGCAGATTACTGGGAAAGAAGGCGCGCACAGTATCGTATGCGAATTGACCGGCAACAAGGCAAACATCCTGGTCCTTGATGCCGAACGCCGCGTACTGAGAGAGCTCTCTCGTCAACACACGCGCGCCGGACAGGCCTATGCCTCACCACCTCAACGCAACGCCGCCCGCGATACGGTGCCCAGCCGTTTCGCACGTACGAGCGGAGGCATGCTCCCTGTTTCAGAAGCAATCGATGCGCATTACCGCAAACAGGAAACCTCACGAGCCGCCGACCGGATACAAGAAGACCGTCTGCGCGTCCTCAAGAAAACCCTCAAGAAAGAGCAGCGACTCATTGCGGCCTGGCGGAACGACCTCTCACGAGCTACCGCCTATCACGACTATGCCCGGTATGGAGAATTGATCAAGGCCAATCTCAGTACGATCACGAAGGGAGCCGATCGTATGGAGATGACAGATTACTTCGATGACAAGCTCCCCACCATCACGATTCCGCTCGACCCGATAAAATCAGCCCAGGGCAATATGGACGACTACTTTCGAAAACACCGCAAATATCTTGCCGCTGAGCGTGAACTCAAGCCGCGTATCGAGCGCGCCGAACATGGTCTCGAAAAGCTGCGCCAGGAGCTCACGCATATCGAGCAAGGAAGCTGGACCCCACCCGCCGTACCTCCTGCACGTCTGAACATGGCCGTCCACAAGGAACTTCGCACCACTGATCAGCGCCGTGGCCCGTTCCGTCGGTTTACCTCGACTGACGGGATGCCGATCTTTGTCGGACGCAACGCTCGAGAGAATGACGAGCTGACGTTTGGGCTGGCCAAGAGCGACGATCTCTGGTTACATGCTCGAGGGACGCCTGGATCGCACGTCGTTGTTCGATTAGGAAAGGGGACAGATCCTCCGCCGGAAACACTTCGCGACGCAGCAACCCTGGCCCTGCTCTACAGCGATCTGAAGAAAAGCGGCAAAGGCGAAGTCATCTACACGCGGCGCAAGTGGGTCAAGAAAGCGAAGGGACAGGCGCCAGGTGCGGTGATCGTGACTCAAGAGAAATCGCTGCACATCAGTCTCGACAAGACCAGACTTGAATTACTCAAAAGTCGAAAGAGCCAGGAGTAACTGCTCAATCCTCGCCAATTTCTCACTCTTCAGTTCCAATACTACGACCTCAACCTATGCACACTGTGGTGCCGTAGCCCTGCTGCCATGATCGGCGCCTATTTTTTCATTGGTATGATCAGGTACGATTGCTTCAGCTCCATTGGATTGGAGTTTTCCACTTAATCACCGCGAGTCGGAGACCATACGGTGAATTATGTCGCGCTCAAGATGCTCTTTGGTGATCGCGCTAAATACCTCATGCTGCTCTGCGGCTTAACCTTCGCCGTGATGCTGATCGTTCAACAGGGTTCTATTTTCTGGGGCCTTATGATGTGGTCTCAAGCCAACATCACCAATCTCAATGTACCGATCTGGGTCACGGATCCTGGTATTGCGCAAGTAGATGAAGTAAAGCCCATCGCCAGCACAGCGGTCGATCGCGTCAGAAGCATTGACGGTGTGGAATGGGCCGTACCACTGTACAAGGGGCTCCTCCGAGCCCGCCTGGCCAATGGGGACTATCATCAGATCACCTTAACCGGACTCGAATCAGCCACATTGATCGGACGTCCCGCCGAAGTTCTAGAAGGCCGGTTCGAAGACATTCTACAACCAGATGCCGTAGTCCTGGATCAGTGGGCTGTAGAACGAATGGGCGGTCCGACAGTTGTCACGGTGGGTACCATCTTTGAGTTGAACGACAAACTTGCCCGCGTCGTGGCGATTGCAAAAATCCAGAAGAGCTTCACGAATATCCCCGTCGTATATACCACCTATGAACGCGCGGTCCGCTATGTTCCGCGCGAGCGCCGTACGCTTTCTTACGTGCTGGCAAAAGCCAAGGATGGTGTTCCAGTTGCAGACGTGATCCAACGCATCCGTACCCAGACCGGTCTGGGCGCATTCACCGAGGAAGACTTCGGATGGAAAACAATCCTATGGGTGCTCAAAAACACCGGCATCGGTATCAATTTTGGCACGACGATTCTGCTGGGATTCATCGTCGGGATGGCGATTGCAGGACAAACATTCTATCTGTTCACAGTCGAAAATCTCCGCCAGTTCGGCGCCCTCAAAGCCATGGGCGCTTCGACATTTACGCTGGCCAGGATGATTCTCTTGCAAGCCTTTACCGTGGGACTCACCGGCTACGGAGTCGGGATAGGACTCGCCACCGTGTTCGGATATCTGACGGCTAGTGGTGGCGGACTGCCGTTCGCCGAGACCTGGCAGTTGCTGCTCCTGGTTCTCGTCGCCCTCCTCGTTATCTGCACATTTTCAGCTTTAATCAGCATCATTAAACTCGCTCGGCTAGAACCGGCGATTGTCTTTCGGTGAGCAACATGAACGACGACACACAACCAGCGGCTGTCCGCGCACGCGGTATCGTGAAGTCGTTTGGTGCCGGTGATACGCAGGTCACGGTACTCAAAGGCATCGACCTCGATATTTATCTCGGCGAGCTCCTGTTACTCGTCGGTGAATCAGGGGGAGGAAAAACCACGCTCCTGTCAGCTATCGCTGGCATTCTCGACATCGATGACGGTGACATCGACGTGCTCGGTGTACCGCTGAGCGCACTGCCACCTGGTCAACGCACGAGGTTCCGAGGTCAAACGATGGGATTCATCTACCAACAATTCAATCTTCTTCCCGCACTGACCGCCGAGGAGAATGTGGCAGTACCGCTCTTGATCCAGAAGATTAGACGCCCTGAGGCCCTGCGTCGAGCACGCGCGATGCTCGACCGTGTCGGTCTTGGGGACCGAGTGAATTTCCTACCCAAGAACCTCTCGGGTGGGCAGCAGCAACGCGTCGCGATCGCCAGAGCCCTGGTCAACGAACCGCGCTTGCTTATTTGTGATGAACCAACTGCGGCGCTGGATGGGCCGAATGGGCAGAAAATCATGGAACTGCTGCGGGAAGTGGGGCGATCCCGAGATCGCTGCGTCATCGTGGTTACACACGACAGCCGTATCTTCCACTTCGGCGACCGGATGGCTAATTTGACGGATGGACGCATTACGAACATCGAGCAAATTCAGCAGGAAGGAACCGTATGATCGTCATGAAACGAATGAGCGTCTGGCTGGCTCTAGCCGGGGTGGGATTCGCCGCCTGGGTCTTGATGGGCGCCAATAAGAAAGACCCGATGCCTCTGCCGCTCTCGGCCCCGCCTCGATCGCCATACCAACAGACGGTGGCGGCTTCCGGCATTATTGAAGCGGTGAACGAAAACGTCCGCGTTGCGCCCCCGGTCGCCGGATTGGTTATCAAGGTGTTGGTGAAAGCCGGCGACCAGGTCATCGAACAGGCTCCGCTATTCCAGCTGGATGATCGAGAACTGCGCGCGCAACTCCTGACCCGTGAAGCCGCTATCCCTCCCCTACAGGCGCAGCTTGATGAGCAGACATACAAAATCGGCGATCTCGCGACTCAATTACGGCGCCTCCAATCAGTCCACGATGAGCGGGCCGTGAGCGAGGATGATCTCAAACGCACATGGTACGCGCTTGAGATAGCCAAACGTGGCGCCCAGCGGTTTCAAGCCAACCTCAGACAGGCCATGGCTCAACGAGATGAAGTCACGATTCTACTGGATCGACTGACCGTCCGTGCTCCACGGCATGGGACGATTCTTCAAGTCAATATTCGAGCTGGAGAATATGCGACGTTAGGATCGACCGAGCCGCTGATGTTGTTGGGCGAGACGGAGCAACTGCAAGTCCGTGCCGACATCGACGAAGTGAACGCCCCACTCGTCATGCCACAAGCTGGAGGCACGGCCTCGGTCAGGTCGTTGGCCGATCGGAAGATCCCCCTGACCTTCGTGCGGATCGAGCCCTATGTGATCCCAAAGCGATCGCTCACAGGCGAGAATACGGAACGAGTCGACACAAGAGTGCTACAAGTCATCTATCGATTCGAACGCCCGTCCTTCCCAGTCTATGCTGGGCAACAGGTCGATGTGTTCATTGAACGGCGTTCCTCAAGCACGCCTGCTGGAACACCACCTTCTCCCGTTGTCCCTATGGAGCAGTCGTCGTGAGCCTCACGACGACCACTCTTGGAACCATCGTTGCGACGTTAGCCCTGGGTGCTTGCGTACAAGGGAACGACTACCAGCGCCCTCAGACAGAGACACCGGACAGCTGGTCCCGACTCGCTCCCATCGCCGCCACAGTGGCATCCGATCGTGGACCAGAGGCTACCTGGTGGAAGACGTTTCAGAATGACGAACTCTCGGAACTAATCGAACGGGCTCTGCAGCAGAACCACGACGTGAAACGCGCAGTCGCTCGAATCGTAGAGGGCCGGGCCTCTGTGATGTCCGCCACGGCTGGCCTCTTCCCCCATTTGAACCTCTCCAGTTCTTACACCAACATCGCGGTATCTGAGAACACCTTAGCAGGGCTGGGATTGGCGACGGGCCAGCGTCCAGGTTCATCGATTTTCGCAACGCCAGGAACGACCTTCGACCTCTGGAACGGCGCGATGGACCTTCGTTGGGAAATTGACTTCTGGGGCCGTATCCGACGCGGTCGCGAGGCCGCGCAGGCAGAGACCAAAGCGATCGAAGAAGACGCCCGCGCCGTTGCGCTCTCGCTCATTAGCGAAGTGGGGCAGTCTTACTTTCGCATCAGAGAACTGGATGAGCAGTTTGATATTGCCATACGCACCCTTGCTGTCCGGCAAGAATCTCTCGAGATCATCCAAAAACGTGCGGGAGTTGGATTAGCGTCAGAGCTCGACGTCAGACGGACCGAAATACTCGTAGCTGAAGCAGCCGGTCTTATCCCGGACCTGACACGATTACGGGCCATCGAATCGCACAGACTTGAAGTCTTGACCGGAATGGCGCCCGGGTCGCTCGACCTCGCGCGCACACCTCTTCGTGCCATCATCGCTCAACCAGACATTCCAGTGGGACTTCCCTCTCAGCTGCTTGAGCGGCGCCCGGACATTCTCCAAGCAGAAGCGACACTCATCGCGTCCAATGCCCGCATCGGTCAAGCCCGCGCCTACTTCTTCCCGACTCTCATGATTACCGGGCAAGGCGGACTTCAAAGCACGGACTTCGCCAAGTGGTTTACCGGCAACAGCTTCAACTACAGTATCGGCCCATCGGTCATCTTGCCCATCTTCCAGGGAGGAACCAACCTAGCACGTCTTGATCAGGCCGAGTCCCAGTACCGGCAGTTGCTGGAGAGCTACCGGCAGACCATCCTACAGGCCTTCAGAGAAGTTGCTGATCTGCTGGTTTCTGTACACGCACGAGGCGAGCAACTCACCCATCAACGAGCACAACTGACCGCAGCGCAGGAGGCTGTGCGATTGGCTCAGATCCGCTATCGCAAAGGAATGGTCAATTACTTGGATGTGCTGGATGCGCAACGGGCAGTCTTAACCGCTGAAAACCAGCTGGTCTTCACCGAAAGAGCCCGCCTCACCGAGATGGTCAGCCTGTTCAAGGCGCTGGGCGGAGGATGGGAGCCAGCTTCTCCAACACCTCCGTCTTGACCTTGCGCTAGAGTACGTGCAGAAAATTGAGTTTCCCTCGCCGCATGCCGTGCTCGGCACTATGATGGGACAGAGAACTTATGGAAGATCAACGAAGGACCCCACCATTAAGCAGTTCGGCGACCATCTTGGTCGTCGACGACGAATCGCCGATCGTCTCACTCTGCAAAGCAATGTTGGAAGGAGCGGGGCTTACAGTACTAGGGGCCAACGGCAGCTCGGAGGCGCTTCAGATTTGTACCCACCACGAAGGTCCGATTGATCTTCTCCTCACAGATCTCGTGTTACCGCCACCTGGATTTCAACTTGCCTCGCCCTCCAATCAGTTTCCGCACGTTAACGGTCTTGAACTGGCCATTCGTGCAACCATGATTCGGAAAGGTCTCCAAATTATTCTGATGTCGGGGAATGCTGATAAGGACCTTGCCAGCCATGGGATCAAGCGAGGAACTCTCCCATTTTTGGCAAAGCCGTTTGAGCGTGACCGCCTGATCGCCCTCGTGCACAACGTGCTCGCACAGCCGGCGCCGACCCTTGGAGTAGAGGACCGGCCACGCGCAGCCAACGATACCGACTGGTTCGGTTGAATGCCTAAAGAGACGTCAGTTGTGCCTACCAAGGAAAGCGGTTTGGCTCTTGATCCACCTACACCTAGCCTTGGCCCTCTGAAGTTCCTAGCTATGTTCCGTCATGAACCATCCGGCAATCGATAACCGCCGGTGCTCACCAGCGGTAGGGTCCACGCGGCACACTCGATGGAATCGAGGAACAGTAAACATGATCAATGATCCAGGGCGAGGTTCAATACAGTGCGTCGGTATAAGATTGATAGGCCCCTCGGCGCGATCCGCTCGTCGCCCATAGATGATCAACTCCCCTCCCCAATCGGGCTGCCATTCCTCATGAACGTAGGTGACAACCGCGATCCGACGCTTTGGCGCTCGGCGGCCTTCTACGAGCCGACCCTGATCCGTGTCGTCATGCGTTAATAGGCAGTCTCCGGCAGAATAGGAATAGTAATTGAATCCTACATGACGCCCAATGATATTCGGGAACGACTCGATATGATCTCGAATGCAGGGAATCTGCAGCCGCGATAGAAATCGCTGCCCTTCCTCTGGGCCAATTTCAGCTTTGGCCCAGTTGCCGGAATTCGGAAAGTCCTCCTGAACATGCGGCAGGTCGGAAAGGCTTTTCCAGGACGCCTGCTTCATCTTTCCCCGAAAGAACTGGCGCTCGTCCGATGACCAAAAGTTTTCCACAACAAGCACCGGGCTTCTCAGCAAGGAAGCCGACGACAAATCCGCTAATGCAATTGGTGACTGAGCACTATTCATACTTGGTCACACTTCCAGTGATGAAGTACGCCCTCTCCCTACAGCACTTTATTATCCGCTCTTACAGCTCATAAAAAAAGAAGGGGGTGCCACATTCTGCGGCACCCCCATTCCATCCTGAGTTCTATGCTATTGGATTACCAGCGATCGCGCTTTCCACCACCGCTACCGCTCCGACCACCGCCTCCACCGAATCCACCACGTCCCCCACCACCGCCGCCGCCAGTGCGCGGTTCCTGCGGACGTGCTTCATTGACTGTTAGAGTCCGACCACCCATCTCTGCCCCATTGAGAGCCGTGATAGCAGCTTGGGCTTCAGCGTCTGCGGACATCTCCACAAAGCCGAACCCACGGGATTGGCCAGTGAACTTATCCGTAATAATCCTCGCCGAGGCGACTGCGCCATGGGCCGCGAATAAGTCACTCAATTGCTG